>JAKVBD010000036.1 GCA_022446985.1 Lentisphaerales bacterium | reverse complement strand
TGGAGGATTCGCCAAATCTTTTCATCATCGACGTTAATCATATCTGCAGTAGTTTGAACTGTCACGCGTGTACACAATTGCATAATTAAGGCTTCAAAGAACAAAGTGAACACTGAATTTACACCTTCCCACGATGTTTTTAGCCATCTTGAGGCTTTGATATTGGAACTCTCACACAAAGATAACATTCATGCTCAAAGAAATTCTAATGACGCCAAGATTTCTTGACTGAATGAAGGGCTTTAAAAGGACCTTTTCCTCATAGAGGAAACTACTGCCTTTTCTAAAGTCAATGTATATACCAAGCTGCTTATGTTCTAAAGAAAATTCAATATTCTGAATGTACCAAGGAGACTAAAGACCTAACGCTTATTCAAAGATCTGAGTCTACATTTTATCTCGTATTTTTATAGAAGAAAAATAAACCGAAATCCAACGGATTCATCCTACTAGGTGAAGCATTACACAAGTAAATCAACTGAAGATCAAGAGATACATCATATAAATAGCGAAGTGGCTTTACGCTGAAATATCTCTTGAGCAAAGGCGATAGTATATATTTTACGCCCGCTAAATACGAAAGTGTCTATTAATTGATGAAGGGGATTAGATAAATTCATGAATTTATCTAATCCGCCGATGGTAACCAATAGTCAAATAGAAGTTGCTTTTGCAAAGTAATTGATGAATCAGTACACAATTCTTTTAAAGATTTCTAAATCTTCTGAGTTTCAATAATTTCTACAAGATTCATCGCTATGCTGATATACTCTGCGGCTTGATCTTCATTCACTTCATAATCTGCAGCATGAGCGACCTTATTTCTAAGTTTTCTAAGGTCTGAATAGATTTTGATCTTTTTATTTTCCAGCAATCTATGGTGAAGAAGCAAGTTTTGTAGAGCCAGATAAGGTGCGGCGCCGTCTGCTTCATAACAAATACCTTTACTTAGAACAAGTTTTATGACAGCACCTTCAACCTCAGTCCATGTTTCCATGATTGCCGCACTTGGAGCTATACTGGCGACAGTGTTCAACTCTCGCTCTTTCTCCACTAAACTTTCTTTCTTTTGAACTGAACTCGCTAAGCCCTCAGCCTGAGCTTCAACCTTTAACTCATCCATTTTCTTATCGAAATCCAAAACTGTGTCTTTGTGCTTAATTTTCGATATTCTTAAGATCAACTCAGCAAGGGGATCGTTAAACTGCTTAACAAGAATCAAGGTAATCAAAGGCCAGATAACGGCACTTACTATATTTGAAATAAAAGTTAAAATATCCATAAATTATATTGGCTGAATCACCCTCTTCTCTTGTCCTGTTAATTCGCTAATCCAAATTAGCTTTTAAAAAGATTATTACCACGGAAAACCAGTACAATTAACCCTTGCCTAGTCACGATACTTTTTGTGACAATCGACACAAGTTTTTTTAAGGTGCTGCAAAAGTATAGATGCATCCTTCAAATCATTATTCTTCAACGCAGATTGAAGTTTTCCTGCGATTGCCTCACTGGCATGAAAGAAACTACGAAATTTGGCATCGTCATTATTTAATAATCTACCAGATTCTCTAAGAGCCTCCTTTAAGATTAAGGCCTGTTGAGATGCACTGAAGTCCGGTTTCCCTTCTGGTACTTCCCAGGAGATTGCAGATGAGGCTTTGAGCTCATCGTAGATGCGGTCTATCGCCGCCATAGACTCTGTAATAGACTCAACTTTTGCAATAGGGACTAACTTGGGTAATCTCTGATCTTGGGGAGTTTTCTTCTTACTCCTGACAGATTCCCAGAGACCTTTATAAGCCTTACCTGTGCCTGCTTTGTGTAGTATCTGTAAAGCTTCTTCGTTTGTGCAAGAGCCTTTATCAATCATTATAACAGCAACTGCTGCTGGGCCTCTATGTTTACCATGATGACAATGAACAAATAAAACCTCGTCCAGCTTTGCCACATGAGCTAATGATAAAGAATCATTCTCTTCCAGCTCACCATAACCGATAGGTATGTGTATATAACGCAAGCCATAACGCTCAGCCATTTTAGTATTCGGCTTGGCTCCATCGACAGAAACTATTGTCGTCACACCCAACTTCTTTAATTCCTGAAAAGCACTCTCTGAATCAGGCTGAGAACCAGAATAAACCTTCGCACTCACTCGAATTAATACTTCAAATGTGTCTGACTGTTCTACCTTTAAATTCAGGTCTTTGGCGCTAGTAGTGAATAACAGACAAACTCCTACGATCAGTAACTGCAAAAATTTCAAAGCTGATATTCCCCTTATGGCCAAACCGGCCCAAAATGCTTGCTAATGACTTCGCCTGATTGGTGTTCCTTTTTCAGGAACCAAACATTTACACCAGGATTCTCTGAACTAATCTTCTCTATAAGCATTTCCCCCTCGATAAAGAAGGCCGTTGACAGAACATCACACCATGTTGCAGAAGCAGAAATAACCGTCACACCATCTGCGGCATCTACCGGCATCCCGGTTCTCGGGTCGATAATGTGAGTGTAGCGCTTACCTTCAATCATGATAAACTGTTCATAATTCCCGCTAGTTGCAACACCTTGCCCCAGTAATGGCAGCTTCATAGAAAGTTCAGCAGGTTTAAGCGGATTTTTTATGCCTATCTTATAAGACTCCTTGTTAGGGGGCGCCTCTTTGAGACAATAGATATTTCCTCCAAGGTTGATAAGCCCCTTGGTAATGCCTTTGGAATAAAGTAAATCCCTGACCTGGTCTACTGCCCAGCCTTTAGTCAGACCACCGAAGTCAATCTTAAACCCATCTTTTGGAAGTTTTACAGTTCTCTTCTTGTGGTCAATAATCAATTTATCAAAACCAACCAGTTCTTTAGCATCAGCAATTTCCTGCTGACTTGGAAGTTCTTGCCGTTTGCCCTTAATACCCCAAAGCTTTACAAGTGGCCCAATCGTCACATCAAATGCACCATTACTGGCTTTCCAACCAGCTTCAGCAATCATTAGATTCTGCCAAAGTATCTGGCCGCATTTATGTGCCTCAATGTGAGCCTTTTCGTTTAAAGCTGTTATCTCACTATCATTACTATATGTGCTTAGGGTTGCTTCTATATGGTCAAATAATTTCTTAGAATCTTTAAGAGCTTCTTCTGCAGTAGATTTTGATTCATGCCAAACTGTGACTTCACAAGCTGTTCCCATCGATGAGAATTGAATAGCATATAATTGCTCGTGTACAGTCACATCGCCAAATCTGGAAGTCATATACAGAATCAAGCAACCGACTGCCGCCAAAACATGCTTTAACCAATCTTGTTTCTTATTCAAGATTAATTTCAGTGTGAGCCTCAGACCTAGAAAGCTGCCAGCACAGCTAAGCAAGTAAGCTGAGCTAATTTCTAAACCTCCTACTTTATCAACAGAAGAAATTTCCATGGCCTGCCGAAAAATAACAAAGAGCAACATGGGGATTTGCATTGCCAACCAATTGCGCAAAACTTTTCGTCCCGCTTTAAAATCAAAGGAGACAAGTGTCAAAAGACATAATCCTACAGGGATGTAAGGAACTGCCATTAATACCGCTGCTACACCCCAGATCTTTTTATTTTCCAATACAGCAGCATGACTCGATTTCAACATATAAAAGCACGCAGTAAATGCTAAAATGATGAACCCACCTGACCGAAGGCCAATTTTGAAACTTGATTGATCTAGAAAATAAATGGAGAAAACACCCAGCAGACCGTATGGCAACAGAGGCAAACACTCTTTAAATTTAGTTTTCTGCCCCATAAGATAAAGGATCACACCATTTAGAGTACCTGCAAATACTGCTGTATTGAATATAGGGGAATACAATTTAGCCGCTTTACCGAGTACTTCCCAAACACGACTGGGTAATAATCCAAAAAGTTCGCTAAATCCGGCAAGAAAGGAATAAAATAAAGTAAGGGTCATTGATTTTTCTAAGATTACACTAAGGTTGTTCTGCCCGAAACTAATTGCTGAATGAACATTTTCAATATTGAATGAATAATCACCTAAGTACGCCAGATCATGTTATCGAGACCGCTTTTGTTCTCTTGAATAAATGGGAGGAAACTCCTAACTTTGACCTTTTACTCAACCAGTTAAGAGCTGAGATGAACGATGAGGTCACAGATATGGCCGCCCATGTATGTCGAAACGTCTTTCGCTATAGAGACAAAATCGACTGGTTAATTAGTAAATGCAGCACAAAATCTCCACGCGGCAGGATTCGTAAGCTTTTAAGAATTCCAATTGCTCAATTGATTTTTGACGACCAGTTACCAGATGCCCTAATCTGCGATACAGCAGTCCGCTACTGTAAAAAGCGCTTCAATAAGTTTGATGCCGGCTACGTAAATAAAGTCTTAAGAACTGTCATTCAAAATGATGATCTAACGGGCCCGAAAAATATCGAACTGAACCTCAGTCCAGAAATAGTTAAACAATGGAAACGACACTTTTCTGAAGAACAAATTCAGGAATGGTCGAAGCTTTTAGTTAAACCTGCCTCTATGACAGCCAGAATGAGATTGAACGCAGAAGTTCAGAAAGATGAATTTAAGAGTGAACTAAAAGAACTTGAGTTCACCAAACTCGATACTGATTGGCAATACTTTAAAGTCACCAAAGCAAAAGACTTTCTCAAGAAAAATAACGGCCGTTTTTACGTTCAAGACCCTGCCCCAACCATGTCACTTAAATACCTGGCTCCAAAACCAGGCGAAGTTATCGGTGATTTATGTGCAGCTCCCGGTGGCAAATCTTTACTCATAGCCGAAAAGATGCAAAATGAAGGTGAACTTTACTCTTGTGACTTATCCCCCAAAAGGCTTGGAACAGTAGAAGAAAACCTCAAAGATTACTCTTTTGCAAAAATTCAGGTAGGCGATGCTGCCAATCCGGACTTTGAAGATGAAACTTTCGATGGCATTTTACTGGATGTCCCCTGCTCTAACACTGGCGTCATGCGCCGCAAGACCGATGTCCGCTGGAGTTTCACTCGTAAGAAAATGCTCGAGATAATCGAAACTCAAAAATCAATTCTTAAAGCTTCGGCAAGATTAATTAAAAAAGGTGGAAGGCTCATCTATAGTACATGCAGTATAGATCCTGAAGAAAATGAAGATGTCGTCAAAGAATTTCTTGAGTCACACCCTGTATTTACTCTTCAAGAACAAAATACTTTGTACCCATGTGCAGAACACGACGGCGCTTTTGCTGCCTGTCTGATTAAAAATACTTGAGGGAATTTGAGATGAAAAAAGTCTGTGTTTATTGCGGTTCCAGTAAAAAAGTCGACGAGAAATATAAAGAAACTGCCAGAGAGATTGCCAGAGTTTTAGTTCACAATGACTTTGAAGTCATCTATGGTGGCGGTTCTATCGGCCTAATGGGAACGTTAGCAGATACAGTTCTTGAAGAAGGCGGTCAAATTACCGGTATTATCCCCGGCTTTATGGAAGAACTGGAATGGGCTCATAAAGAAGCCACTATGGTTAATGTTGCCAGTATGCACGAACGCAAAGATATGATGATGGATATGGCCGATGCCGTAGTCGCTCTAGCTGGTGGCTGTGGAACATTTGAAGAAATCCTCGAAGCTATTACCTGGCGTCGCCTCGGTCTTTTTAAAGGACCGGCCATCTTACTCAATACAGATGGTTACTATGATCATCTCATCAAACAATTAAAACTTTCTATTGAAGAAAAGTTTATGAATGACACACATGACAATTTGTGGATTGAAATTAAGCAACCAGAAGAAATATTAAGCGCCCTGAAGAACTATAAAGAAATAGATAACCCACTGGATAGCGCTGCTGTAAAATAATATGAAAAAAATGCCTCTCGCTCAGATTCTTACGAAGTTTTATAGCCGCGATGCCATGCTCTATGTAGGCAAAAACTGGAAAGGCAATGGTCTTTTACTCTTACTAGGAATATGTATATATATTTCCCTTTTCTCAGGATACTCTTGGTCTAAACACATAAAAGCGGTCTATTCAGAAGTCTATCAACCGGTGCTTTCGTCATTACCAAATGTCTCTTTTGAAGATGGCTTCTTTAAGTTTGCTGCACAAGAACCTCACAAAATTTACCACCCGCTAACAAAGAAACCCGCAATTTTCATCAATACCAATGACACTATTCAGGACGAATCGATTAAAGGAGCGTTTACTGAATTTCCTTGCATCATCACGAAAAATGGTATTTTTGTCACCAATTTCCTATTCCCACTTTTAGGCGGAACCCATAACGAAGTTCAAAAAATATTTATCGAACCATTCGAAACTGAAACTGCCAGCTTCCCACTTTTCATCAAGCAGATGGGAATTTATTTTAAAGCTATGCTCAGTTCTCCTACGGCAGAAGCCCAAAACAGTTATACCGGTCAGCAGCTACAAACTCTGTTTGATAAAAGTATAGAACAGGCATTCTTTTTTACTTTTATAATCATTGTGATCTCGACCTTCCTTCAGGAAGCTGTTAAGGCCGTTGTTATATCTGTTATAATTTTCTTTATGATGCGTAGAACCCAGGCTGTCAGTAGCTTTAGTAAACTTATGAGATTATGTATTCTGACTTACATCCCTGTACTGGTTGTCTATGGCGTATACTACTACTTCATAACTACACCGGGAATCTTTACCACTATATTGCTCTCTATAGTTCACATAGCCCTGTTTATGAAAGCTGTCGCTGTTAATGCAGCAGAACAACAGCAGCCTAAGGAAACTGACTTTTAGATTCTACAGGCAGATAAAGCTAAGATTGCGTAAGCAGTCCCGTAACAATGGCCATAGTCATAAAGAGGAAAGTCGAACCAGGCCCCGCCCTTCTCCTGTCTATCAATAATAATTTGGGCTAACTTTTCAGAGTACTCTTGTCTTTTATCTGAACAATGAACTAAATTATCCGCTGCGTGATACATGCCATAATAGTAAAAATAAGAAGCTATCTGGTTCCATGATTCATGAGGAACAGGTCTCTTCCGTGCCATATCCAGCCACATATTTCTCTTGATTATAAAATTCACCCATTCTGCGACTTCTTTGGCTTTAACATCATCGTACTGCCAATCATAAAGTCCTCTTAAAGATGACTGACTTCTGGCGAGGCTACCGATTTTTTTATTGATATGAATGTTTGTATGATACTTGAAATCATTACTATATAAAAAAGAGTTATCCGGCTTCCTCTGAGAAGCTAGAAACCGTAAGGATTTATCCAACATGGTTTGATCTATCTCAAAACCGCTCTGCTCTGCCTTTTTCAAAATAATTAAAACTGTCCCGGTCAGAAAGGACACTGAACTGCCAGATGGTTTCAGAGTTTGAGCTTTAAAGTCATAATAGCCCCAACCACCATCAAGGCCCTGATAACTTTTCAAAAGTCCCAACTGTTTTTTTATAATGAGATCCATTTTGTCTGTTCTATCTTCATAGAGTAGCAATGCCTGAATTGTAAAAGCATGGGTCCATACGTTGCCAATCCAGCGACCATCGACTCTTTTCACCTCATCTGCAGTCTTCACTAAGTATTCATAACCTCTAGCAACTGCGCTCTGAACTGCAGAGTCCTTCGACAAAGATTTTTTAAGAGCAGTTAAGCAAAGAGCTGTAGTTGCATTTTTAAATGCCAAATGTGCTCTGGCTCCAGGTGCATAGATATTTAGATGTTTCGTCCTTGTTGCTCCCCCCCAAGAGCCATCCGGCTTCTGCTCTTCAAGAAGAAACTGTATTCCACGCTTAATAGAATCATCAATAGGAGCAGCGAAAACCAGACTGTGAAAACAAGTAATGAAAATAAGTAAAGAAGTCTTCATGGCAAGATGACAGTGTCGCCAGCTTTTAAGCCTTCTGTCACCAATACTTTGTCTCCAACACTTTCGCCAAGAATTACAAATACTTCTTGTTGCTTGTCTTTACCTTTAACCATAACATAAGGCTTATCTGGAGCTTCATCTTTATATCTCAAAAAATTAAGTGGAAGGGTCAAAGCTTTGTCTGCGACTTTACGAAATAACTTCACTTCTACAGGCATTCCAAAATACTTAGGAAAGTCGGGTAACTCAAAGACCACTTTGTAAGAACCATTTTTAGCAATAGAATCCTTGCTTAGTTCTTTTAAAATATATCTGCGACCACTCACTGAAATATAAGCTGTACTGCCTTCTCCGAGCAGTTCTTTATCTGCTTCTGGAACTCGAACTTCTACTTGATTCAGATTTTGCCCAACTAAAGTCATAATTACCGTACCAACTGTTACGGCCGTATCTTTATTAAGCTCATTTTTGTGCTTTGAGCTCCACTTGCCTTCATTAAACATTGCTACATAGGCCGTACCATCATGATCTGCTGCTACACTCAGCCATTTTTTCTCTTGATCGAGTTTCTCCAACTTTTCTAAAGCTGACTGTAAAGCTTTCTCAGCATCTGCTAATTTATTTTTCTCTGTCATGATTTTAGCTTGCCAATCAATTTCAGCTTTATTAACGGCATTCTTAGCTTTCTCGTTATTGTAGAGATTATTAAAATCATTAAGTGGAAGTTTAAGTGTTATAGAATCATCGCGAACTTTCTTCCTTAATTCCACGTAGCGCTTGGCTCTTTCTACCGCATCTTTCTGCCTTTGTAGAACAATTTCTTCAGACTCTTCCTTAAGAGAATCCTGAGTATACATTTTTTGTAATTGATCTAGTTCAGACATTTGGTACTTTAGATTTTTCTCCATATCTGAAACATCATTTTCAAGGTTTTCTATGTAACGCTTTCTGCCTGTCGTCTTATAGAGCAATTCTGCCTTAGATGCGATTTCAGCTTTCAACCTGACAAGTTCTAACTCTTTACGTGCTGTAAATTCTACTTGCTGAACGGCAATTTTTTGTTTCTCAAGATTCAGTTGCTGCAGACGCAAATCTCTTTGCTTCTTCTCAAGTGCATCTGCTAATCTTGTTTTTTGAAAAGAAACCAGCGGATCTCCTTTTTTAACCACAGCTCCATGGGGCACCGCTTCTTCTACTTTCCATGAAGACCACTCATCAGCTTCAACCTTAACTTCTTGCAAATCCGAGCTCCCGACAAAAGCATCAAAACTTTTTCTCTCGTAAACAGCCTCTTCCTTAATTTTGAAAGCCTTATCTGCTGCCATCAATGGCATAGAGCAAATCATCAAAAGTAAAACTGTAATTTTCATTCAAAAAATTCCTAATTAATAATAATTCACATATATGTCGACAGTTAAAGTTCATCCCATGTTTCCAAAAAAGCAAAAAATGCCGACATCTTTTTCAAATCACTGAAATTCTTGTTCAGTGAGGGTGATATAATGGGAAGAGCTTTCGAAGGCGCTCTAATTCTTGCGTGATATATTTAAAGGCATCTTCTGCTGTATCTGCAAATTTAAACAATTCTAAATCCTCTTCAGAGATGACACCTCTCCTGACCAGGCCATCAAAGTTTATAACATCGTTCCAAAAGTCGCTTCCAAAGAGAACAATAAGCATAATCTTTGCTGTTTTTTTCGTCTGCACCAAAGTCAAAATCTCGAAGAACTCATCGAAGGTTCCAAAACCTCCAGGAAATACAACGATGGCCTTAGCCAGATAAGTAAACCAGAATTTACGGATAAAGAAATAATTAAACTCAAAGTTCAGTTCATCTGTGATATAAGCATTTGGGTACTGCTCAAAAGGTAAAGTGATATTTAAGCCAATCGAGCGGCCATCTTCGACATCCTTGGCTCCTCTGTTAGCCGCCTCCATGATTCCAGGACCACCACCAGAACACACATAATAACCATAGTGATTATCGATCGACCACTCAGTAAGAAGGCGCGCCAGCTCCCGTGCCTGCCCATAATACTGAGCCATTTCGAGATCCATTTCAGCGGCTTTTATCTTTTTCTCATCTTTACTTTTCTTAGCTTTTTCCAGCTGAGCCAAAGCATCTTCAGGTGCCGGTGTTCTTGCAGAACCAAAAAATACAATGGAGTCACGAATTCTCTCACGCCTAAAACGGTGCTGTGGCTCCTGCATTTCTGCGATGATTCTTATGAGTCTTCCATCTGGACTGCTAATAAAATTTTGATTTTCATAAGCTCTGGGTGCTTTTTCGCCATGTGCTTTATTTTGACCTGACATAAACAAACCTCCTTCAGTAGCATAAATAATCTTCAAACAATTTCACAAATGAAGTCATTCCCTCCTGTTAATTCATTATACTCAGGTTTTATGGTAGTTGAAGTAAATTTTAATAAATCTATAGCGCTCAGCTCATTGATGCCGTGTTGCATCTTGATTTCAGACAAGTATTGTTTTGTAGGTTTTACAGGCTGCATACAGCATTCAATATAATTTTAAACGGATTTTTTATAGATATGGCAATTCCAGGCATTTTAGTAAAAATAATAGAAACCAAAAAACGCGAAGTTGCTGAACTGGAAACTAGAAGGCAACAAATTATTCAAGATGCTAAAGCCGTTACCAGAATGCCAATTGATTTCAAAAATGCTTTAACTTGCGGTGGACTTGCAGTTATCTCTGAAGTAAAAAAAGCATCCCCTTCAGCTGGAGTTATCTGTGAGAATTTTCAGCCTGTAGACATCGCCCGCTCCTATGAAGATGGCGGCGCAACTGCTATTTCCGTATTAACCGACATTGACTACTTCCAAGGTCATCCAGACTACCTGAAAGCTATTCGCCAAGAAGTTAAACTACCTCTACTACGCAAAGATTTCATCATCGATGAACTTCAGATCTATGAAGCATTAACTCTCGGTGCAGATACTTTTTTACTTATTGTTGCCATACTGACTCCCGAAAGGCTTAAAGAATTAATAGAATTGGGACTGCAGCTTGGAATGACACCTCTTGTCGAAATCCACGACGAAGAGGAATTAAAAATTGCTCTTGCAGCTGGAGCTGAAATTATTGGTATCAATAATAGAGATTTAAGAAATTTCACAGTCGATATGGGGCTGACTGCAAAGCTGAGCCCGCTTGTGCCTGAAAACTGTATTCTTATTGGTGAAAGCGGCATTAAAAGCGTGGAGGATGCTAAAGGTTTACGTGAATCCGGATGTACAGGAATTCTCATTGGTGAAACTTTAGTGCGCGAAGGGCTCGAATATTGCGGTGCGATGATCGCGAAAATGAGGGAATGTTAAAACCGAGGTTCAAATGAATAGCAAAGTCACTTACGCTCCGGAGAGCGGACGTAAGCAATTAAAATTTGCCGGCGATATACTCGTCGTGAAAGCTACTGTCGAAAGTTCTTTTGAAGGAAAGATCTTCTTAAGAAGTAATATCAACCAAAGCGAAATACGCAGTCTCGATATCATCAATGAAGTCGAGAGCCAGCAACCAAACCTTGATCGCGGCTGGTACGACACTCCTTTCACTGGGAAAGACTCCAACACATACGAAGTGAAACTTCCTTTGCTTATGGTTGGTCACTTTTCTTACAAGTGCTTTGCTGAATTACCGGACGGCACTATTTCCTGGGCTGAGGGCGATAACAATTTTATTAATGTTGAACCTTCAGAGTACCGTTCAGACAACTCCGTTTATTGTGCATTTGTCCGTCAGTTTGGCCCTAACAAATCTAAAGCAGAAACTCCAACGGATGATCCAGCAGTCCTTGAATTGGACAAAAAGGGCTACACTGTCATTCCTCCATCAGGTAAATTCCGCGACCTTATTAAAGAACTCGATCACATTATAGATGATCTCGGTTGCCGAATACTTCATTTACTGCCGATAAATCCAACCCCAACTACCTATGCTCGAATGGGCCGTTTTGGCAGCCCTTATGCAGCTTTAGACTTTACTGCTGTAAATCCCGAGCTTGCTGATTTTGACCTCAAAGCAACACCTCTTGAACAATTCCTTGAGTTAGTTGATGAAGTTCATAAACGAGATGGCCGAATTATCATCGATATTGCCATTAATCACACAGGCTGGGCTGCAAAGATTCATGAGACTAATCCAGACTGGCTTCACCGCCATGAGGATGGACGCATTCACCAACCTGGAGCCTGGGGTACAGTTTGGGAAGACTTAACGGAACTTGACCACACAAACACCAATTTATGGCAGTATTTAGCTGATGTATTCATCACCTGGTGCGATCGCGGAGTTGATGGTTTCCGCTGCGATGCTGGATACATGATCCCTGAACCAGCCTGGACTTACATCACTGCAAAAGTCCGTCAAAAGTATCCAAATACAATTTTCCTTCTCGAAGGCCTTGGTGGCCCATGGTCTGTTACCGAAGATCTGCTCAACAGAGCTAATTTGAACTGGGCATACTCTGAACTGTTTCAGAATTACTCAAAAGCCCAAATTCAAGACTATATGCAGTACTCAAATTTTGTCTCTGAATCACAAGGTTTGATGATTCACTACGCGGAGACGCATGACAATAACCGACTTGCAGAAAAGTCGAACACATGGGCTAACATGCGTACATCACTCAGTGCACTTCTTAGTCATAATGGCGCATTTGGATTCACTAATGGAGTTGAATGGTATGCTTCTGAAAAGATCTATGTACACCGTTCAAGTGGTCTTAACTGGGGCGCTGAAGAAAATCAGTGTCAACACATTTCAAACTTAACCGGATTACTTAAAAGCCATCCGGCATTTAGGGACGGTTCTCGTCTGGATTTCATAGGCTCAGATCACGGTGAAAGTATAGCAGTAGTCAGATATGACGAAGAAGAAAAGAATCCACTTTTAGTGGTTGTTAATCTTAATTGTGAAAAGAGTATTTCTGTAAAAATAAATACAGAATCTCTACCAGCACAACTAAAATCTTATGACCTTAAAAACTTCGTTAAAACGCAAAAAATCAATATTGCAGAAACTGCTAAAAACTTTACTTTGCAATTAAAAGCCGGTGAAGCTGTTTGCCTTGGACAAGAACTCGCTGCCACTGATGAGAACTATAATGCAGACCAAACACTTAAGCATAGTCTTATGAGCCTGCTCTCTCTACAGAGCTTGGAACATATCGAAGTCGACTATCAAACCGAAATTGCTCAGTTAAAAGAAAACCCACATGATTATTTTGAGAGTAAAGGCATCCTTACGACTTCATGGTCTTTCCCAAAAGACACAAAAAGACATGTTCTATACAGCCCTTACTCTGTTCTGGTCATTAGCTGCCCTTACCGTTTCACTGTTAGAGTTTTTAACGAACAGGTAAACTCATTTGAAGCCAGCGATGGTAAATTCTACGCTACAGTTAATGGTCCAAACGATAATGAAACGTCAACCTACGAAACGATGACCTTCATGCTGTATGGCAAATCAATTAGTCGCTTCAAATCTAAAATTTTATTCTTAACTGATACCGATAAAGAATTTACCGGTGAAGTTCCTGACACAGAAACTCCTCAAACCTGCCTGGATACAAATGACCGTGGCGGTATGATGCGAGTTCCGATGAAATGGCCTAGTTTTGATTCAAAGTATGACTGTCTACTTGGAGCAAACCTGAGTAGAGAATTTCCGGAAAACAGGCACATAATGTGGCGCCGCATGCGTATCTACTGCCGTCACACTTCTGTAACTTATGAACTGAGTGACTTAACACTCGAATCCAGCCGTACAAACAATGGTAAAGTCGAATTCATTTTCCGCAACCCTGCCGGATCTGGTCGTTTTGTTAGAATCAAAGTCATTTGCGGTATGCTGAATGACGAAAACGCAACTGCTATAAACATTCAAAGACTCGCTTCTTCAAGTCCTGAATGTTTGCCTGACTCTGAGTCTATTGAATTGATAATGAGGCCCGACATAGAAGACCGTAGCTTTCATATGGAGACAAAGGCACATGGTGTCGAAGGTTTCTGGGAAGAAAGTGTAACGGTTATGAAAAACGGTTTCACATTCGCTCCAGACCATAACCGTAAGCTAATCATCACATCAGATGCCAAATATATTTCAGAACCGGAGTGGTCTTATAACTATCACCAAAAGATAGAAGCTGAGCGTGGACAAGAATGTAACACTGACTTATTCAGCCCTGGCTACTTACTCACTGAACTTTCCGGTAACAAAAGCTGCAAAGTTCTTGGCCAAGTCCAAACTGAACTTGATTCTGAAGTATCCTTAAGCAAAGCGACTCTGACCTTCGCTCCTAAAGCTGATGACATGCAGTCTATTCTTTCAGATGCACTCAAGCACTTTGTCGTTAAACGCGATGAACTGAAAACAGTTATTGCCGGTTACCCATGGTTCCTTGACTGGGGACGTGACACACTCATCTGTGTTCGTGGTATTATCGCTGCAGGCATGACAGAAGATGTTCGCAAAATAATCTTACAGTTCGGAAGTTTTGAAGAAAACGGTACTCTGCCAAACATGATCCATGGTGGTGATGCTTCAAATCGCGATACCTCCGATGCTCCTCTTTGGTACTTTGTCGCCTGTGATGACCTAATGAAAGTGGAAGGCAATACATCGTTACTTGATGAGATGGCCGGAAATAGAAGCATAAGAGAGATCCTTATATCACTTGCTGAAAACATCATTGCAGGAACTCCAAATGACATCAAAATGGATCCTGATTCCGGTTTGGTTTACAGCCCATCGCACTTCACCTGGATGGATACCAATTATCCGGCAGGTACACCGAGAAAAGGCTACCCGGTAGAGATACAGTCTCTTTGGTACGAAGCATTATCACTTCTTGCCAGGTCAGATACAAATACCAAGTGGCAAGCACTCGCTGCGAAAGTTAAAGAAAACTTCATCAAGTATTTCTGGAATGAAGAAAGAGGTTTCCTTTCTGATTGCCTACATTCAGATGGCCAGCCTGCAGTTGACTCTCCGGCTGATGATGCCTTGCGCTGTAACCAGCTATTTGCCGTGACTCTTGGAATTATCGATGGTGATATTGCCAAGAAAGTACTTCACTCCTGTGAAGAACTGCTTATTCCTGGTGCAATCCGCAGTTTAGCTGATCGCCCTGTAAACTTCCCTCTCGAAGTAAAGAAAGATGGGCAATTGCTAAATAATCCAGATGCTCCTTACTGGGGTAAGTATGAAGGTGATGAAGACACCAGAAGAAAACCAGCATACCACAACGGTACTGCCTGGAGTTGGCCTTTCCCTTCATACAGTGAAGGCCTTTACAAAATCTATGGTGAGAAAGCCCGTAAACACGCAATTGCTATCTTAAACTCAACAAGAGTATTGCTGAATAGCGGTTGTTTAGACCAAATTCCGGAAGTTATCGATGGTGACGCTCCACACAGGCAAAGAGGCTGTGACGCTCAAGCCTGGGGCGCAACTGAAGCATATCGTGTCTGGAAATTGTTGCACGATGCCTGAGTTAGGCATAAGTTTAAGTAAAATTTTCAGGTAATTACACTAAATGTCCAGAACTAATAGAAGAGGTCTTTTGAAAAAGGGTTTGCGCTTTGGAACCCTTTTTCGCGAGGCTGTAGATGAACGAATTCAGGCTGATTATCGCCAACGCGAAGAAGCCAACATGTTTCGTCCTCCAGGCGCAATCAATGAAACTGAGTTTCTACAGAAATGTACTCGTTGCAGTGACTGTGTAGATGCCTGTCCATACTCAGTCATATTTAAGCATTTCGATCCTGAATCGCCTAAAAATCAGACTCCTGTTATAACACCGGCAATCGACCCCTGCCGCATGTGTGAAGACATGCCTTGTATAACAGCCTGTGAAACAGGCGCGCTGACTATGCCTGAAGATTCCAAGGACATCAAAATTGGCAAAGCCCAGATTATGATTGATGGGTGCTTGACCTGGATGGATTCAGAATGTGCAGTTTGTATTGAAGATTGTCCGGATAATGCTAAAGCTATTGTTCTTGATAAACAAGGAAGAGCCAGAATTAAAGAAAGTCTATGTACTGGCTGCGGAGCTTGTGAACAATCCTGCCCTATGGGTAACTTTGCCATAAAAGTTGTCCCGATAGAAAGATAAATTTTACGGAGAAGAAATGTCTTCAGATAAAGACAACGCCCAACTCAAAAGAGCCAAAGAAGATTTCATAGCTGCCTTAGAAAAATTTAATGGCGATAAGAAAAAAGCTGCGGATTCACTCAACCTGAATTTGGTGAAAGTTCGCAGTTGGCGCCATAAAGACCCGGAATTCAATGCTATTTATAAAGGGCTGGGCATTGGTTCTGAACAATCTAAGGAAAAATCTGAACTTAAAGAACCTTTTTTAGAGTTATTGAACCAGGGTGTCTCTCAACGACAGGCATGTGAAGATTTACGCATCAGTATTGTCACTCTTAGAACCTGGAAAAAAATAGACCCGGAATTTAAAAAAGCCTGCCTCAAAGCTAGATTTGGCTGATCTTAACTCTAGAACTCCTCAAATGGTATAATTCATGCGTGTAATCCATGTCTAAATTGGGAGTAAAAAGTGAAGATTGAGGGTATCACAAACAAAATTCTCATAGCAGATGATGATCGTACTAACCGCTTGTTCCTTAAAAAAGGTGTATCCGGCTTACCCTATGAATTTGTTTTTGCAGAGTCAGGTACAGAAGCTCTGGAGAAAATTCTCGAAGAAGACTTCGATTTATTGCTGCTAGATATCTTAATGCCCGGTCTAACCGGCTTTGAGGTTATTAAAAAATTTAAAGAACATCGTCCTGACCGTAAAATCCCTTTCATCTTTCTAACTGGCCAATCTGAGTCCGACTCTATTTCTGAAGGCTTTTCACTTGGTGCAGTTGATTATATAACCAAACCTTTCACACTTATCGAAATTCGACTCAGAATCAAAACTCACCACGATCTCTACAAAAGCCAATTTGAGCTTAATAGCTACGCCAAAAATATGGAAAGTTTAGCCAAAGAAAGAGCCGAACAGCTCATCCACTCTGATCGACTTGCAACTCTGGGGAGTATGTCTGCCGGTATTATGCATGAAATAAATAATCCAACGACCTTTATATCCGGTAATGTGCAATTGATGCAGGATAAATTCTTTCGATTGATCAAAGAAATCCTTGAAGAATCACCAAGAGCCAATGAAACAAAAATAAAATTCATGCTAGACGAGCTTCCTGAAATGTTTGATGGTATAAACCATGGAGTCTCAAGAATCAAAAAAATCACCGATGGCTTAAAGGCCTTTTCGCGAACATCACATCACTCAGAGAAGTCAATTCCTATTGACTTAAGGGATTCTGTAAAAAATGCTCTGCGTTTCACAAAATCGAGTATTCCCCATAAAATCTTAGTTAACTATCAAGAGCCAGATGAGCCTTATATTGCCATGGCATCAACTCAGGAAATAGAACAAGTTTTAATAAATCTCATCGTTAACTCCAGTCATGCTATCGAAGAAATAGACTCTCCCAATATTTTCATCACACTCTCAAAAGATTTAGATAAGACTATTTGTAAAATAAGTGATAATGGCCCTGGCATTCCCGATGAAATACTCAAAAAAATCTGGAACCCTTTCTTCACTACGAAACCAGCTGGAAAAGGGACAGGTCTTGGTCTGGCTATATGTCGTGAAATTATTCAATCACACTCCGGCTCATTAGTATATACTGGAGCTCTTGAAAAAGGCGCAGAATTCACGATGACACTAAAAGGAGAATAAAAGCATACTTAAGCAATATATGAATAGCTTCAAAAACACTCTTGAAGTCATGTTAGGGGTAGTTGTAAAGGCTTAGATACTACACAAAGTCTTGTCAATGTCACCGATGATTACATTCCACTAAACAATCACACTTTACAGATCCCCTTTTTTGGAAATGTCGTCAGTGACTTTTTCCTTTCAGTTAATGAAGAAGCATAGTCGAGACTCATACTTAATGTTCTCGATGAATCCAGTCAAGAATTAAACAGGGTCAGTTTAAAAGAATTTTAAAATACCATAACTGAAGATGCCATAACAATTTTAAGTGAAGACTTTATAAACTTGACCTGTATCTCCCTAAGGGTTATACCAGGCAGTCTGGAGTTTCCTACTGTAGAAAGAGTCTCATCCACTTTATATGCAGACGAACTGGGAAAATAGCATCGGTCTTATCTCTGGATATGATGAAAATAGAGATAAATAAAGTGTTGGAAAATGTTCTTTCCCAAATTCAAGATAAAGATAAACTTCTCTTGCATACCGACAGATTATCGACACTTGGAACTATGACAGCCAGTATGATGCATGAAGTCATCAATCCCATTTCATTCATCTCGGGTAATACACAAATTTTACAAGACTATTACCTTCCACAGTTATCAAAATACTTCTCAGAAAACAAGCTTCCCAAAGATCATCCACTAACAAATATAAATGGCCAACTTCCGAAAGTCTGTAAAAGTATTAATAATGGCATCACCCGCATAAAAAATTAACGACTGGCCTGAAAGCTTTTTCTCGTTCATCAAATAACAACATAACTCACATAAATCTCAACATCTCTGTATACAGCGCCATAACTTTTGCAACAGGAACTACGTCAAATAGTGTAAAAATAGACTTTCGACGAGTAAAATCGATCAAGCCGATTTTTGGGGATGAGCAACAGCTTGAACAGGTCGTTACTAATCTACTTGTTAATGCATCTCATGCTTTAGAAAATACACCGCGCCAAAAATATCAGTAAACATTAAGCAAATCGATACTTATATTATCCTTAGAATAAGAGACAACGGCCCAGGTATCCCCCATAAAATTTCAAGAAAAGTCTTGGACCCATTTTTCGCCACAAAGATAAATCAAGAGGGACAGGCCTTGGCTTAGCCATTTGTAAAGGCATTCCCCAAGGGCATCAGAGCAAATAGAATATACTGGTTATGAAAATGGGGCGGAATTCACCATCAAACTCCCCCTGCAGGAGCTGTAGGATGAAACAAAAATTCGCGCAACACTTAATTAATCAATATTCTGGTATGACTTTCGCGTCATTCTAAAACAAAACTTTTATAGTTCTCTTGGAGTAAAAGATGAAGGGTAACCTCCTCATAGTTGACGACGAATTAGAAATAAGGGAAATGCTATCCAGGCATTTTACCTTCGAAGATTACAAAGTCTTTCAAGCCGCAGACGGCCAAGAAGCACTGGACCTTCTAGAAAACATCAAAATTGATGTCGTGATAAGCGACATAGTCATGCCCAAAATGACCGGCGTAGAGATGCTTGAAGTAATTTGCGAAGAATATCCTATGATCAAAGTCATCATGATGACTGGTTATGTTACCCAAAGCCACCTTCTTAAATGTATGCAGTTTCATGCTGATACCGTAATTTTTAAACCTATCGAAGATTTAAAAGAAATGGAAGATACTGTCAACCGCTGTTTTAATTCCTTAAAGCTCTGGAAAGAAAAACTGAAAGTCCTTCAGGGGTTGAAGGATTAATCAACAATGATAGATGACAGCGTAGACCCAAACATTCTTCTTGAATTCATTGACGAATCCATCGATTCCATTGAAGACCTGCCACAACTTTTTATAAAAATGGAAAAAGACCCACACGATGCTGAGGTTGTCAATGCAATCTTTCGTCCTGTGCATTCCATCAAAGGTAACTCTGCCTTTTTCGGACTGCTCAAACTCAAGAAGTTAACTCACGAATTAGAATCTACTTTAGATAAGTGCCGTAAAGGTGAATTAACTGCCAATAAAGCGATTATAGATATATTGTTGAAAGGCATGGATGAAGTCACCGATATATTCACAAGAATTCGAAATGGTGAAGATGAAATCAACAATAATGATGCGTACGATCAACTTCTTTCTGACATTATTACCACTCACCAAGTGACTCCTCCTAAAGCTCAAGAAGCAGACTATAACTATTCGCCTAAAGTCCTTTTAAATATTGAAGAAATTGTCAATAAGTTAGAAATAGTCCAATCTTCACAGCTCATCAAAGGTTCTATGGAAGCTTCTTTACTTACCGAAGTCATTGAACTTTTAAGTGGTAATCAAACTTCTCAGGAAAATGACGAATCCATAAGCTCCTCTATGGAAGGAATGTCAGTATATGATCGGATTTTAGAATTTATTTCAAGAGAAATTTCAGATAGTCTTCCAGAAGAAGAAGTCGATAACTTAGATAAACTCTTACTCGAACTAAAAGATCAGCTGCTTACCAGCGAACAACTTGAAAGCTTCGAGAAAATGTACGATGATTTCAAAACGTTCTCTGCTACCGTCGGATTTGACTCTTTACTTGCTGAGTTAATGAAAGAAAAACTTACTGGTTTAGCCTTTAAAGGAGAAGTGACTCAAGAGCTAACTTTTGAAGAAAATGCCAGCGAAATTCCAGTTCCAGAAAGCGCAGATATTTTTCTAGTGCCTGAGCCTGAACAAACTCAAAATACAGTTGATGTGGAAGCAGAAGAACCAACTAAAAAAACTGGTGTGCAACTATCCAAAGACACAGATTCAAAAGATGTCTCAGGGAAAACCATGCGCGTTCCAGAGAACACTATCGATGAATTCTTAAACTTCGTTGGAGAACTCGTAGTTGTCAGAGAAATGTATGATCACCTGCGTTTACACTATGAAGAACAAGGTATTGCCGCTGAACTGACAACCGAGCTTCGCCGGCACACAGACACTTTCAGACAGATTTCTGGTGAATTAGAAAGAACATGTATGAACATTCGTAAACAGCCGATTAAACAAATTTTGAGAAAGCTTCCGCGCATTGTCAGAGATGTTGCCGCTGTAAGCGGTAAAGAGATCGATGTTGAAATTTATGGCGATGATATACAAGTCGACAAAAGTCTTATCGGTATAATAGAAGACCCTTTAGTCCATATGATTCGCAATGCTGCAGATCACGGTATTGAATCACCTGAAGACCGTACTGGTAATGACAAAGACCCATGCGGCAAAATAATCCTCAATGTCACAGAAGATGAAGAAAACCTCTTCATATCCATTCAAGATGACGGTAAAGGGCTAAACTACAAAGTACTTCTCGAGAAAGGTATTAAAATCGGTATCTTTCACGAAGGTCAAAACCCCTCGCAACAGGAAATTGCCCAGGTCATCTTTATGTCCGGCATATCTACAGCTGAGAAGATAACCGATATATCAGGCCGCGGTGTAGGTATGGATGTCGTCAAAAGGTATATCGAAAATGCCGGTGGCTCAGTTTCTATTTCCAGCGAAACCGGCAAAGGATCAGAATTTAAAATAAACTTAAGAAAAAGTGTTACGACACAGATTATCAACGGACTCATCTTCCGTCTCGATGGCATATGCTATGTTATACCACTTAAATATGTCGTTGAAAACTTCCCCCCTGAGCATGAAAAATTCTGCAATGTTTACGATAAGCATGAGCATATCAAAAGGCATGACCAGTTACTACCAGTCATACGTTTAAGTGAACTTTTCAGTGGAACTATTTCTTCTCAACGAAGTAAAGAAGACGGCATTCTCATAGTCATTGATGTCAATGGCCGTAAAGTCGCTCTTCTTGCTGATGAAGTGGTTAATATACAGCAAGTTGTTCTTAAACCCCTTAAAGGGCTCCATATGAAAAAAGAATATTTCTGTGGAGGTGCTCTGCGAGGAGATGGTTACATATCATTGATCCTCGACATAGAGCACTTACTAAATGGCAACGAACTCACATTAGAGCCAAGTGAAAATTTAGAGGAAGTTTGACCTAAACCATTCCTTCAAATCTAATTGACATTCGTATGAAATGTCATGCCCCATTTCATAGACCTTAGAAGTTAAGTTCGCATCTGTGTCTTCATAAAAAGACATTATTTCCTTGCCTGATGAAATGGGTATAACTTCATCTATTGTTCCGTGTGAAAGGAAAACCGGCAAACCCTTCAAATGCTCATGGTTAACATCCTCAAATATAAAGTCACTGTAACGTCCACTTAGACATACAGCGCCATCAAGTAATCCAGGGTATCTCAAAAGAAGTGCATGGCTTAAAATAGCACCTTGACTGAAACCACATATAATCAAGCGGTCGAAATGGGCTCTTTGCTTTTCGATCTCTTTATGTAGGTTAGCCAAAACAGCTTCTGCTTCCTCAACATCATACTCAATTCCGTAAGGAGTAAAATCAAGAGAAAACCAGGCAAAGCCTCCCATATATCCCATTGCGGCCAGACTTATGGGTGCCTGGTAGCTTATAACTCTGGTGTTAGGAAAAAGCATTTTCATAGGATAGAGGTCATTCATATCCGCGCCAAAACCATGAAGAAACAAAACGCCGGTTTTACTGCTTTCCTGATTATCAATAAATTTAAACATATCAACTCTCACAATTCATAAATTTCATTTTCTGAGAAAACCTCTTCACAGCTGGTTTTGTAGTAAAAATCTGCTAAAATCATTACTCATAGTAATTTGGATCTATAAACCCTGTGAAAAACTTTCTCGTTATCTTTTCCTTCTTTATCTGCCATAATATTTACAGCTTTCAAGAAGCTTTAAAAAACTCTCCTGTGACTAAACATGCCTTTGACAATTTTATGTTCTCCTGGACAGCAGTATTTGGCAACAAAGAAAACAATCACTATGAAGTGGATATACTACACCTAAAAGGCACCTCTAGACTCAAGCTCTATGCTGTAAGTGAAGAAGAAAAGATCTTAGCCAGCACGACATATATAACCAAGGACAAATGGTATGTCATCGAAGAAGAAAAGCTCAATATTTATCGCCCCTTTGAGGCGAACTACAAACTGACTAAAACTTACTATTATTTAATGAAGTCTAAACTTCAGTTTTTAAATCCCAAGAACTTAAATTTCCTTGGCAAGTATGCAAAAAAAGAAGGCAACAAATACCACTTCTACATACCTCTAAATCAGGCCGAAAAAGAATCTCTAAGACACCGAATTGACATAATCCGCAAAAAACTTATTCCCAATGCACCCTCTAGAGCTGAAGAACACTTTTACCTTCGTAAAGTTCAAAGTCTCTTTAAGTACATCAAACAGGGTAAACAAAATATCGTCGATACCTCAGGCGTTATCACAAGACTTGATAATCCCGATGGAGTCGTCGAAATCACCGACTTAAAACTCACAACACTTAGCGACAATGAGTCATTAACTCCTAAAGGAGATTTTTTAGATTTAACAGCTGTACCAAATTGGCAAGAAACGGCCTTTTTCTCTTTCAATGGCACATGGCAACCAGGAAGACCGACACTTACCAAAGACTGCCGTTTTATAAACTTAAAAACAGGAGTCATTCGGCGCCTGCCATTCAAGGGAACACTATCTACTCCACAAGCGATTAATCGCCACAAAGGACTCTTGTTTCTCACCGGTACTCTGCCTGGAAGTCCACACCTAAGGCCATTTGTCTACAATCTAGATGATGGCTCTATGAAGCCCATTGGCCCCAGAGCGATTCATCAAGGCCGTGTTGAACAAATTTCCCTGTCCCCTAATCAGGACAAAATCGCAATCTTGCACAATCCTCAACCTCACCTTGGTGATTTAAGACAGTTGATCATCCTCGAACTTAACAGTAGGAAAATGCAAACTTATAAACTACAGGGCAACCCACAAAGAGTCTGCTGGCACCCCGACAATAAAAGTATTTATTACTCTAACGATTCAGCAAAACCAATGATTAGTTTATTTTCTCCTGGGAAAGTTATAGATGACATAGTACAGGGCATTTACCCTACACTTACACCCGATAGCAAAAAACTTCTCTACTTAGATCTTAAAGACCAACTTTGGAAAAGCTGCTCATTAATAGGGGAGAAATCAGAGGTGTTTCATAAAGGCCTTCAGTCATTGCAATTTCCCTTCTGGAACTCTTCGACTAAAGGGATCTTTATTCAGCACGGAGAAGAAAGCTGGCCTATTCCGGTTATCTATGACCTTAATACACAAGAGGCCAACCCCATCACCAAAGTAAAAGGTTTATGGCTTACACCTGTTTGGTAAAAGACTCGTAACATCTTAAAGCGTTAATTGGTTGGCTTTATTTTTAAAATGCACTTTTATTATCTCAATTAACACGAGTTTTTAAAAATGCTGAATGTCCTGAGAGAACTAAAATCAAGCAGCGCCTCCTCATTTTACTGGTTGGCAGCCTTTCTGTTTCTCTTATTTCCCAGTATTTATGTCATTTATCTACTCGACTCTTTCATAAAAACTGAACAGAATGCCCAAAAAAATGAAATCCGTCAATCCTTTACCGGAACACTGCATTCAAATACTGTAAACTTGTCGAACCACTGGATTAATTTGGAAAAGTCGACACTTCTACAAAACTCACTGCCTGGTAACATTCTAACACAAACCGGTGCAGACAGTGTTATCATACACGATAAAAAAGGCAAAATGACTTTCCCTGTAACCTTTGATGAAAAAGCCTCTCTCTCATTTCTCTTCAGCAACGAGCTTCAAAACATCATAATTCGATCAAAGGAACAACCTGCAGCTCAGACAGCTAAAGAATACCTTGAGTTATCTCGTGTGACCGAAAAGCCTACAGAAGTAGCCATCGCTCTTATTGAGGCCGCCCGTGCTTACGAGGAAGCAGGTCAAAAAGTCAATGCCCTCGAGATTTGCAGTAAACTTATGTTTATCGATAAATTCAAGAATGTCAGAGATACCAAGAATAATCTGATTCTACTTGAGGCAAAATTTATTTTCCTTAAACTAGAGCCTAAGCGCTCTCACAAATTTACAGAGGTCCTCGCTGACTTAGTATTTATGCTATCCAGTTATGATGCGCCTCAGATCACTACAGAACAACGATTAAACCTTTCACAAAAAATAACTTCGACGTTCCCAGATATATTCCTACCCTTGTCTAAAGCTGAAAAAATTGCTCTTGATCTAATCAAACACACTCCAAATCCTGACCGTAGAAATATTTTGTTAAAAACTAAACTAAAGAACTACTGGCAATATACAGTCAATGGTCGAGTCACACTTATTTACTCAGAGGACACACTACAAGAACAACTTCTCTCTACTCTTGAACTAGCTGAGATTCCAGATAAAACCATAATTAGTCTCGTTCCGCCAGATGAGAAAAATACAGATTCTATCGTTTCTACCGAAGCTGCTTATAGAATGCCCGGCTGGAGGCTCTCTTTAAATTTCATCGATCCGCTTCATCTAAAGGGTTTAATAGATGAACGTGTCAAAATTTACAGAATGACGTCTTCGTTGATTATTGGCTTCTCACTTCTAATGGGACTCATTTTACTGAGAGATATGAAAAAGAAGGTTCAACTTGCTGACTTAAAAAATAATTTGGTTGCCAACGTCACTCACGAACTCAAAACTCCACTGGCTTCATCACGTATTCTGCTGGACACCCTCCTCCTACATGAAAATATACCTAAACAAAAATTACAGGATTATATTCGACACCTCTCCACAGAAAATAATAGACTCTGTAATCTAGTGGAACACTTTTTGGCTTTTTCGAAATTAGATAAAAACCAATATACTTTTCAAATTAAAACGACCTCCTTAGATGAACTGATCGACTACTTGGAAGAAGCCATAAATGGTCGCTTTGTAAAAGAAAGGCGGCGCATCGACATTGAGTGTATTGAAGAAAATGTGTTTCTAAATGCCGACATCCAAGCTCTCGTTACCGTTTTACTTAACCTCATTGAGAATGCTCTTAAATTCTCAGATGAAACTGAAAAGGTGAAGCTAAACATTGAGAAAAGAGACCTCAATAAGCTTTCATTTACGGTTTCAGACAAAGGCATAGGGATTCCGCCCAAACAGTTAAATCAGATATTTTTACGTTTCTTTCAAACCGATTCTCGACTATCCAAAGAACAAGGTGGATGTGGTTTGGGATTAAGCATAGTAAAAACCGTTTTAGATGCCCATCAAACTAAAGTTGCAGTCAGCAGTAAGCTCAACAAGGGCAGCCAATTTTCATTTCAGTTACCAATTATAAAGGAAGCATTATGAGTCATTCCATCCTGATTATTGAAGACGACCCAGCTCTACTATTTGGATTAAAAGAAAACTTTCAAATGGCCGGCTATGAAACAACCACAGCTTCAAATGGTGTAGATGGTTTAAAAGAAGCTATGCAAAGTAACCCGGACCTTATATTACTTGACGTCATGCTCCCTCAAAAAAATGGTTATGAAATCTGTAATGAACTGCGTCAACGTCATATGAATGTGCCAATCATCATGATTACAGCAAAAGATGAAGAAGAAGATGTTGTTCGAGGCTTAAACGTTGGAGCCGATGACTATGTAACCAAGCCATTTTCAGTCAAAGAATTAATGGCCCGTGTAAAAGCATTTTTAAGAAGGCATAAACCAGATGCTGAGGTCATGCAGTTTGGTCCTTTTGCTCTCGATCTTCACTCTCACACTTTCACAAAAAATGGCAATGAAGTTAAACTCATGCCTAAAGAGTTTAAACTACTCGACTACTTTATCAAAAATAATGGTAGAGCTTTGAGCCGAGCGGAAATCATGGATAATGTCTGGGGAAGAGACGTCGTTGTCACCAATCGCAGTGTTGACCGTTGCATAACAACCTTAAGAGGAAAGTTAGACGATGATCCCTCATCTCCTACTTTTATAAAAACTGTCAGAGATGTTGGTTACCGTTTCGACGCCTAGTTACTCTTTTTCTTAAGGATATTCAGAAGTCCCTGCAGACTCCTGGCTGTTGAGTAATGAAACTTAAGAATAGTTCTGACAAAACCTGGTGAGCGCCCCTTGGTAAAGTGATCATAAAGCATACACAGTGCTGCGAGAGCAAAGTAAATGAGGACTCCATAAATTCCCAAAATCACTACGGATTCAGCTACAACTAAAAAGACACTAAGGATAATTTTCAAAAGCCAAAGTAGGCCAAGTATGGCAACAAGCCCAAGGATTAAAGCCCCGAATGTTAAATTCTCTTTACTGCCTTTATTCATAACAATGCTCCTGACTTAAATTAGGATTCTCTACATTCTACGCATTAACATGAACGTTGAAAATGTTATTCCCTGTCATTTTTGTTAAATATTTCATTAAGGTTGCCTTACTAAGTTGTCCGTGAATTGTAACGGCTAAGTTATTGTCCTTTAAGTGTGGAGAGGTTATTTTAAGTGAAAGACTTATAGGAATAGAATATGGAAACACTTTCTACAGTTATGCTTGCAGCCTGTGTCGGAATAGGTTTAAGTGCTGCATGCGGATTTAGAATATTTGTACCTATGTTAGGACTAAGTATTGCGGCAAATAGTGGCCAACTTCAACTTGCAAGTGGTTTTGATTGGATAGGCAGTCCAGTTGCTCTAGTTGCTTTTGCTGTGGCTACAATTATTGAAGTCGGAGCTTACTACGTTCCATGGGTAGATAACCTTCTTGACTCCATAGCAACACCGGCTGCTGTTGTCGCTGGTACAATCGCCACTGGATCCATGACTGGCGAGATGTCACCCTTTTTACAATGGGGACTGGCTCTTGTCGCCGGTGGAGGTACAGCTGGTGTCGTTCAAGCTGGGTCTGTTCTCGTCCGGGGAACATCATCCGCAACAACCGGCGGCCTTGGAAACCCAATCGTTTCTACCGGTGAATTAGCAGGTTCGGCGACTATCACCTTCCTGGCAATATTCATCCCGGCTTTGGCTGCTTTTCTTACTGCTGCACTACTCATCTGGATTATCTCCAAAATTTGCAAGAAAGTATTTGGGAAGAAAGATGAAGAATTGGCGCCTCCTCCGGTAGAACCTCAAACATAAATTGCCCAAGCCTCGCTTTGAGGCGGGGTGTTTTAATTTTTATAGGCTAAGAGAAACCTTTCCCTACCAGAATAATCTTTCAAAATCTCAATATCTTTCCAACCGTCAGCACTAAAAACACTTTCAAGTAAGGCTCCCTGCTCCGGTCCCATTTCAGATATCAGAAATCCGCCATCTTCAAGGAAACTTTTTCCCTGTTGGCTAATCTTTCTTAAAATATCGGCGCCATCCATTCCGGAAAATAAAGCCATATGCGGCTCATGTTTGACAACATCCTTCCCCATTTGCGCGACTTCATTTTCTGCTACATAAGGTGGGTTTGTACAAATCGCATTAAACTTCATACCTGAAAAAGGCGCAAATAAATCACCTTCACGAATCTCTACCTCACATTCAAGGCCGGCAATATTCTGGCGGGCATAGCTTAAGGCATCTGGACTCATATCACTGGCATAAACATTTAACTCAGACTCAGTCTTTTTAAGCGATGCAGCAATACATCCAGATCCTGTACAAAGATCAAGAACCTGATCCCCTGCCTTTAATAATTTTAAAGCTTTATCGACCAGTAATTCAGTTTCTGACCTCGGCACAAGAACACCAGGTCCGACCTTAAAGTTAAGGCCATAAAATTCATCATCACCAATTATATACTGAACCGGCTCAAGTTGGGATCGACGCTTTATACGTTCACGAATTAAACTCAAATCAACTTCCTCTAACGGCCGATCAAACTGTAGGTATATATCCATGCGACGCATATTAAGTGCATCTGCAATTAACCACTCAGCATCAACGCGAGGCGATTCAATTCCAGCTTTCGCCAGGTAATCTGTTGAAAGCTGAATTATTTCTTTAATCGTTTTCAATTCTATTTTTTGTGACTTGCTTCTATTTTTAAAGCAATACCACCACGTGGTCTGAAATCGCCGATAACAATTGCTTCACGTGGATCACAAGCCTCAACAAGATCTGTTAAAATGCGGTTCACGACTTCTTCATGAAAAGTGTTGTGATTTCTGTAAGCATAAAGATACATCTTGAGAGATTTACTCTCAACACAACGTTTATCGGCAACATACTTAATAGTAATATGACCAAAATCCGGCTGACTGGTAACCGGACACAAAGAAGTGAACTCTGGACAGTCAAATGTTATCCAATAATCTCTATTAGAGTATTGGTTTTCAAAACTTTCCAGCTTTGTATCGTCAGGGCTCGAGAAATAATTATTCTCATTTTTACTAAGAAGAGTTAAATCTTGAAATCTTTCGTCGCTCATAATAAATTCCTTAATTTTTTCGGCAATATACAGTAAAACTTAAAGGGAACAAGCTTAGGATCTCAAAGATCCGGCTCACAACGAGAACCATGAAACAAATTCTAATTACTCGACTCATACTTACTTCCATAACTTTACAGGCTCAAGTAACTATCGAGACCAAAAATCGCGGTGGAACTAGAAGTATCACTCGACCTGTGCAATTAGCTCAAAAAATCAAACTTAAAGAAGTCAATGTCCTATTTATCGGTAATGAGATGTCAGCAGCAAATATTATGCACCAGGTATTTCAGTACTTAGGAACTCAACTTCTTATCCCCTATAAAATTCTTGCAGCAAACCTCTTTGCTAAAGGTTTTTCCTGTAAAAAACATAATGAAGGTACAAACCTAAAGCCGGTTTACGAAAAATATGCTTGGGACAATGCCATTATTCAGGGAAGTCATGTACCTCCGGCAAAGCCGGAGACTTGAAAGGTGAACCGCTCAAAGCGGTTTATAATTTATCTTAAGTTAACAATCTGGAAATAAATCCGCTTGATTATCATCATCTTTCTTTTTATAGTTTTTCCCTTGATTTATTATGTACTTTCTAACAGTTTCTTCATCATGACCAACAGTTGTTACAAAGTAGCCTCGAGCCCATAAGCTTTCCCCGGAAAAGTTTTTCTTCCGACCTCTAAAGTTGCGAGCAATATATATTGCACTTTTTCCTTTGAGATAACCGACAACGTTGCTAACACTCAACTTAGGTGGAATAGAAAGTAACATATGAACATGATCAATCATTATATGCCGCTCTTCTATTTTACTGCCTTTCTGACGAACCAATTCGTGAAAGATTGGGCCAAATTCTTTACGCAAGGCTCCAAATAGTGCTTTCTTACGATACTTGGGAATGAAAACAACATGGTATTTGCAATCCCATTTAGTGTGATTTAAACTTTCATTGTCTTTCATAGATATCTCCTTTACGTGATACTTTGGCGGTTCACGTAAAGGACTTTAACAGAATCCCGCAAAAGTAAAACTTGGGGAGTCCACCCGGGAAACCCGGGGGGCTGCCTATTAGTAATAACAAAAAAGCTCTTGAATCTTCTGAAAAATACAAATCACAAGCTATTAGCCTTATCAAGAATATCCAAAGAAAGTAAAACAAAAGTGATCATCGCCATGGGCTGAAAACTATTGTATCGAAGATAGCAAAACACTCTTTTCTCTACACCAAAACTTAGCTAAAGAAACGTCTTCTTTACTTGCTCCAGTCGGAACGGCATTTACCATTGCCAAAAAGAATGAACCAAAACTTGAACTTTTTTTAGAAGATGCCGTATACCCTTCTACTCATAGAAGCTACTTAACTGCTGCTGTAATGGTAAGTTCTCTGACTCGTCAATATTCTGTTGGTCAGAAACAGTTGGGTCTAAAAAGTATTTCGAAAGCTGAGGGACTGCACCTTCAAAAGTCGCTTCAAAAGTTATGAAAGACAATGCTGGATAATTAAAACGCCAGAATAAGTAATCCAAACACAAAAAAAGCTCCCGAAGGAGCTTTTAAGACTTGATGTAAAGAACTATTAGTTGAGAAGATTCTCTTCGTTCATTCTGTCTCTAAGCTTTTTCAAAGCCTGATTCTGAATCTGACGAACACGTTCTCTCGTTCTGCCAATTGCTTGACTAACTTCCTCAAGAGTCTTGGGACGACCACTTAGAAGGCCAAAACGCAACTCAAGAACAAGTTTTTCACGGTCTGTAAGTAGAACCATGAATCTCATCATGCAACTTATCGATTCTGCTTCACCGATAATGTCACTTGGAGTGTGAGAACCTTTATCAGCAACAATGTCCTGAATCTCACCATCTTCACCATCCTGTAACTTCGCCTGAAGTGAAATCGTTGAACCACCAACAGTACTTAAACCTGCAACAGTTCTTTTACTAAAATCAAGATAATCAGCGATCTCAGCCTCAGTCGGCTCACGCATTAACTTTTCTTTAAGCTCTAGACGAGCATTAAGAATCTTATTAATCTTACCGGCTGACTGAACCGGAATACGAATTGTTCTACTTTGGTTAGCCAATCCACGACGCATGGACTGCTTAATCCACCATGCAGCATATGAACTGAACTTGGCTCCTTTGGCCGGGTCAAATTTTTCTACAGCACGCATGAGACCAATATTTCCTTCCGAAATGAGATCGGATAATGGCAGGCCTAGCCCCTTAAAATCGTGGGCTATTTTAACAACCAATCTCAAGTTCGAAACGATTAATTTCTCACGTGCTTTTTCACAACCCGCCTTAATAGAAGCAGCCAGCTCGACTTCTTCTTCCTTTGTTACCAGTGAAATATCACTGATATTGTACATATAATTGCGGATTGCATCGCTCTTAGAATCCATACAAAATTGAATCCTTTAAAATTCTCTATAACAGATTTAACAAAATAACACTAATTCAAGCAACAATCTAGGCTCAAATTCACAAAATATACCTCTCTTCAAAAGGGGTTAAGTCTACAGGCCTTCCTAGGAAAGACAAGGTAAAAAACTATAATCCTTTAAAAAAGTTGCCTCACATTCGGCATTAATTCAAGCTACTTATAAACATGCTTAACTTTTCTGCCCCACTTTGAACTAAAGTAGCAAGATAAACAATATCATGACTAATAGTACACCATAATATATATATGCCTGCTTTTAAGCCATCTGTGACACAGATCAGGAAAAAATATATAAAAAGCATGTTAAATAAAAATATTATACTAAAAGACAAAGGCCGTCCATACTTTTCTATATCACTTTGCTCAAACTTCAGTGCATATAGAGTTAATACGAGGTGATAAGCCCAACTCATGCCCAGCATTACAAAAAATATTTGAAAACTGTACTGAATCTCTTTTTGGAAATGACTGAAAAGAAACCAAAAAGGCAACCACATGATCGTAAAAGTGGGATAAAAGTAAGGAGCTAAAACGACCCAGACATTTGGATCCTTCACCTGAACAGCTCCGCCGTCCTTACCCACTTTAAAGTTTTTAGTTTCCTTCATAAAAAGTTTAGCAAAAATCCAGTGCGCTAATTCATGGCCAAATATATAGAAACGCTTAAAATGGCAAACAAAGGAAAATATGATGATCCCTGCAACTAAGCCGCCCAGTAAAGAATAAGTTATTTCCTGATGAGCGCCGTAGTTCAACTTGAGAACCGCATGGACCATCAAAAAGCCTAACATATAAACAGGTAGGGATAAAAGTACTCTAAAAAAACTTTTCATAGCCTATGGGATAATCATTAAAGTTATCTACATAATTAGCACTGCAGATCTGTATGTCTTTTCACAATTACTACATCTTATCGAAAAAATTAACAGAATCCGTGCAAGATTCGAATCTTAAGACTATTATTAGTTTTTCTGTGATGTAACAAGCGGAGCGAAAAGGACAATAGGATTATGTTGCGTTTTCTACTTTTAATTGCTTTCTCAATGACAGCAGCTGCTCAGGACTGGTCAAACTGGCGTGGCCCAAACTGGAATGGCGCTGTCGAAGCTAAGAATCTACCAGTTAAGTTTTCACCTACTGAAAAAGTTAAATGGCAAGCAGACCTTGGCGGTAATGGAGCAGCGACTCCAATCATAGCCGGTGATTTTATTTTCACTACTGCTGCTAATGCTGAAAAAAGCCAACTATTGGCTATTTGTCTCGATAAAAATACAGGTAGTACTTTATGGAGTAAAGATGCCGGCAGTGGCTACCAGGCAAATGGTGACGGTACAATAACAGCTCTTGGCTCAAGAAGTAATTATGCTTCACCGTCTCCTGTAACTGATGGTAAGACAGTAGTTTTCTTCTTTGGTAATGGCGACCTTGTTGCCTACGATGTAAAAGGTAGAGAAAAATGGCGGCACAATATTCAGAAAGAAGAAGGTGACTTTACTTTCCAATGGACTTTCTCTGCAACTCCAACTTTACTTAACGGTAAAGTCTATCTGGCAGTCCTGCAGCGTGATGAAATTGTCCACGGCCGCGGCAAAGATGGTAATGAATCGTTTATACTGAGATACGACCTTGAAACAGGGAACAAAGACTGGAAAGTCATTCGAAAGTCACCTGCCAAAAAAGAATCTCTGGAATCCTTCGGCACCATTATCCCAAGTACAATCAATGGCAAAATGACTCTGGTTATTGCTGGTGGCGATGTCCTCACTGGTCATGAACCTGAAACTGGTAAAGAGCTATGGCGCTGGGGAACATGGAATAAAAATCACCGTGAACAGTGGTGGAGACTGGTTCCAAGTCCAACTCCTGGCCCAAACAACACATTCCTTGTTTGTGCACCTAAGAAAGCACCGGTTTACGCTATTCAAGTTAAGCAAGACGGATCCGTTGATCTGCTTTGGAAAAGTGAAGACAGAGGTGACGTAACTTCTGACGTTCCTACTCCGCTATTCTACCAGGATCATTACTTCGTCCTAAGTGACGTTCGCCGTAAACTCAGTAAAGTTGACCCTAAAGACGGCAAGGTTATCTGGACTGTTAAAACTCCAGGTATGTCTAAGTACCGCGGTTCTCCACTGGGGGCGGATGGCAGACTTTACTTCATGAACCATGCTGGCGAGGTCATCGTAGTTGATGCCAAAGATGGCAAAGTACTAGCTCAAAATGCTATGGCTGGCGATGATGATGCCTACGCCAGAGCAAGCATCATATGTAATGACAATAAACTTTTCGTTCGCACCGAAACTAAGATTTTCTGTATCGCCAACTAATTTCTCATAGGAGCTGATTCTCTATCAGCTCTCATTCCCCTCTTTATTTTCATCACACTTTCACAAAAATATTGCAACAATCCAAAACAAGCTTAGTCTATCAGTTGTATTTAATTCTGGATATAAGTTTTCAATGGCCGATTTCAAAGATATTCCAAGTGTCACAGAGCTTCTAAAGAAAGAGGAAGTCATCTCTCTTATTTCCCAATTTGGTGACTCTGTACTTAAAGCAGCAATTCGCAATCAACTCAATCTAATTCGTTACACTGTCAAAGACGGCGTTAAAATCATCCCAATTGAAAGCCTGATTTCTGAAATCAACAAACAAGCTGCTGCCATGTGTGGAGCATCTTTTAAAGGCGTGATCAATTCTACTGGCATTATTCTACATACAAATCTTGGGCGCTCTCCTCTGGGAGAAAAGATGATCGATGCTATCCGACCACTTATGTCAGGTTATTCTAATTTGGAATTTGACTTAGCTGCCGGTCATCGCGGTAGTCGATACGATCACATTCGCGAAAGCTTAAAACACATCACAAACGCCGAAGATGTACTGGTTGTTAACAACAATGCTTCCGCTGTCATACTCGCCCTCTCTGCATTCTGTAAAGGTGGCGAGGTAATAATTTCCCGTGGAGAGCTAATCGAAATAGGCGGTAGTTTTAGACTTCCTGAGATCTTCGAATTTGCTGGCTGTAAATTGATTGAAGTTGGCGCGACAAACAAAACCAAGCCTGCGGACTATGAAAAGGCCATCACTGAAAATACCAAAGCCATCTTAAAAGTTCACAAATCAAACTTTGCACAAATCGGCTTTACCGTTGAAGCGGATATTCCAGAACTTTCTGAAATTTGTAAACGCCATAACATCCCTTTATTCTACGACCAAGGTAGCGGTCTTCTGCGTAAACCGGCAAATCTACCTCTTGAAGATGAACCGGATGTCCATACATCTTTAAAACAAGGCGCTGACCTTGTTATGTTCAGTTGCGATAAACTCCTTGGTGGTCCACAAGGTGGAGTTCTTGCGGGTAAAAAAGAACTGATCAAAGTTCTTTCACAAACACCTCTTCTCAGAGCCATACGCATGAGTAAAATGGACTTGGCTGCACTGTCCTGGGTTTGCCATCAATACATGCAAGATGACACTCTAAAAGCAAATATTCCGATTTTCTCCATCATGGATAAATCTCAAGATACTTTAAGAAGTGATGCCGAATCTTTGGCGAATAAACTCAAAGCAGATGGTTACAACTGTGAAGTAGTCGTCAGCTCCGGGCAAGTTGGTGGTGGAACATTACCACACTTAAGACTCGATTCCTTTGCGGTAGCTCTCAAACCTTCTGGAAGTGCCAAAGAGAAAAAGCGCTTTGCCGAAAAACTACATGAGCGCCTGCGTCACATCGACACCCCTATCATCGCCATCCTACGAGAAGGTGAAATTTTATTCGATGTCCTTACACTTTTTGAAGGACAGATTGACATAATTGTTGAAGCTTTGAGAATAGAAAAAGCATGAAAAGACATTGGACGATCGGAACCGCAGGTCATATAGACCACGGAAAAACTTCTTTACTCAAAGCTTTAACTGGTAAAGATCTCGATACTCACAAAGAAGAGAAAAAGCGTGGCATCACCATAAATAATGGTTTTTTCCACCTTAAGCTCGAAGACTATGCAGTTGGTGTCATTGATGTACCCGGTCATAGTGACTTTATCAAAAATATGATTTCCGGGGCATGCGGAATTGACCTTGCCATGTTAGTCATTGCCGGCAACAGTGGCCCCGAAAAGCAGACTCTTGAACATTTGCGAATTCTCAAGATCCTCGGTATGCAAAATATCATTGCGGTCATTACTAAAGCAGACCTAATGGAAGAGGATGACAAAGAAATACTCACAGAATTTCTTTCCGAAACTTTTGAAGAAGCCGGTTTCAGCGAACTGCCAATCATCTACGTTTCATCACACACAGGCGAAGGCCTTGAAGAATTAAAAGCCATGCTAGTGGCACGCCTGGCTAAACTGCAAGACGTCGAAACCAAAGGTACCTTCAGGCTTAACATAGACCGGGCCTTCACTATTAAAGGTCATGGTACAGTAACTACAGGAACAGTCACTTCAGGCTCAGCTACTTTAGAAGATAGTTTCCATCTTTACCCGAAAGATGAAAAGTTGAAAATCAGAAGTATGCAACGCCATGGTTCAGAAACTGACTCCGCAGTACAAGGTGACCGCTGTTCATTTAACCTTCCCGGAATTTCAGTTGACGAGCTAAGAAAAGGAGACATCATCAGCAATACCGAGATGAGTCAAAGTGAACTTGTCGATGCGCAGCTTTCACTGTTTCCTGGAAATGAACTGAAGAGGCGTTGGTTTGATGCCCTCCTCTACTCTGGAAGTTACGAATCCAGTGTTCGCATCAGTTTGTTAGATTGTGATAAACTTGCAAAAAATGAATCAGCCTATATTCAAATTTATCTTCCCGAAAACAGACCATTCAGTTATGGCGACAGTTTTATCCTGCGTTCAAGTTCAGGTGATGTTACTCTGGGTGGAGGAATTATTCTAGATCCTTGTCCTCTTCACCACCGTCGCCGTCACAAAAAAGTCATCGACTATTTGAAAGACATCGATTCAAATGGTCTTAAAGGACTTATAAATACCAAGATTGGCGAAACTTCTTATGTTGTTAGTTCAGGCTACCTTTCAAAAGAATTAAACATTCCTGAAAATGAAATCATCGAACTGACTGCTAAAGGTCTAAGTCGAACAGATATCTTTACGACTCCCAATAACAGCTACCTCATCTCCAGACCAAGACTCAAAGAACTAAAAAAACAGATTCTGAAAGAAATGGACCGTTTCCATGCCGTTCACTACCTGAATGTCGAAGGCATATCTCTTGATGAGCTTGTACCAAAATTTGCTTCTTTTGGCGATGCACTAACCGGTGACTTCATGAAGCTAGTTCTTGAACAACTTATAAATGATGGATCCGTTGTGAAATCGGGTGGAGGTTGGTCACTGAGTAGTTTCAACCCCACAGAAGCCGATGACCTTAAAGAGAATATCGAGCTGGTAAAAAAATGGTACATCCATAATGATGTCAACGTCTACTCCCAGCGCAACTTACTTGAAGAGGCAGAACCCAAGGGCATCACTGAGAAAAAGCTCGATACCATAATCAGTTTTCTGGTTAAAAGTAACTGGCTCACCAAGTTTGAAGACTACTTCACTATGACCGAAGCTATTGACCGCATACGTCCACGTCTTCTTTCTCACTTACATAATGTCGAGCCATTGACCGTTGCAGGATTCCGGGATCTAATCGAAGGAAACAGAAAGTTTTGTTTGATGGCTTTCGCTCTTTATGAACGTGAAGGTCTTGTTGTTCGGGATGGGGACAACAGAGTTCTGACTCAGAAAGGAGTTCAATTTGTCAGAGAACTGGAAAACGCTTAATGGCACAAAACCAACAGTCTGAGTTAAGTCAACTCATTAAAAAACTCAAAAACTTTGAACTTCCTGAAGTTGACATAACTGAATTGTGTTCCCCCAGTCCATCAGTAAATTGGACTGAATTCCTTCCTGAATTCAAAGGTTTCATCTCTGGGACCACAGCCCTGGGAGCGCCGCTCTCCGATACGGCACAAAACCCCCATGGGAGCGCCGGCAGCTCGCCGGTAAAAAACTCCAACATCTTCCTTATTGACGTCCGCTCCGAAAGTGAGTTTAAAGAAAACGCCATACCTGGAGCTGTAAACTTTCCTATATTCAATGACAAAGAGAGACACAACGTCGGGCTACTTTTCAAGCAACAGTCAGAAGAACTGGCCGAACAAGTTGGAGCCTACTATGCCTTTCAAAAGAAAGGTAAATACATATCTCAAATCCGGGAAGCTGCCGGAGACAAAAAAATTATCGTCCATTGTTGGCGAGGTGGATACCGTAGTCAGGCAGTAACAGCACTTTTGAATCGCAGTGGTATGAGTGCCTACAGACTGGAAGGTGGTCATAAAGGCTTTCGAAGAATGGTCCATAAATACCTTTACGACACACCTCCGAAATTAATTTCTCTTTCTGGTGAAACCGGAACTGGAAAATCTGAAGTCCTTGAAGCGATTATTGAGCATCACCCTGAAATTCCCGTTCTTCACTTGGAAGAAGCCGCCCGTCATGCCTCATCCGTTTTTGGTGCGGCTCGTTTTGGTTGGCAAGAGGTCACCAGTCAGCCAGTATTTGAAACTAGAATTTTCATACAATTATTACCTTGGCTGGAAGATGAAAAGCTTCCAATATTCCTTACAGAGAAAGAATCTTCACAGATAGGCAAAGTCCTTATTCCAAATGGCATTCTGACTGAATTAAAAAAAGAAAAACATATCCGTCTGGTCAGTACTCTAACAACTAGAGTCAATAGATTAAAAAAAGAGTACATCAATGACAAAAAAGATGAAACACTGGTAAATTTAAGGCATCGAATATCCTTTCTAAAAAGATTTATCAGCAGTGAAGAACTCGAACAGTACCTTGCCTTATTCGATCAAAACGAATGGCATACCTTACTCGAAAAAATTCTTGTAAACTACTACGATAAAGTTTATAAAAAATGCGTCCGTGAGCCCATTGCAGAAGTTTCACATGAAGTGACCTCAGAAGCCATGGAAGCAGTTATCATTCTCTATAAAAAACAAACATCATTGGAGCGTTAAAAATGAAACTAAAATCGATACTTGCAGGTCTACTTATGGCCCTTGTATTCTCATCATGCGGGAAAAAGGAAGAGTCAAGCTCATCAGCGAAGGTCTTTCGCTTTACAGCTATCCCGGATCAGGATTCAACTAAGTTGAAAGAAAGATTTGGCAAGTTTGCTGAATACCTATCCAAAGAACTCAACATGAAAGTTGAGTATGTTCCAGTCAAAGACTACTCCTCCTCTGTTCTTGCATTTAAGAACAATGATGTCCAACTTGCCTGGTTTGGCGGCCTTTCAGGCGTTCAAGCTCGTGCTTCCGTTGAAGGTTCACAGGCTATCGCTCAAGGTGAAAAAGACCCTAACTTCTGGACTTACTTCATTGCCCACTCTTCTACAGGACTAGAAAAATCAGGAGATTTCCCAGCTGGCATCGCCGGCAAAACATTTACCTTTGGTTCTAAAGGTTCAACTTCAGGTCGTCTTATGCCTGAGTACTTCATCCGTGAAAATATGAAGAAATCTCCAGAAGAAGCATTCAAAAAAGTTGGTTTCTCCGGCGACCACTCAAAGACTCTTGCTCTGGTACAAGATGGTGCTTATGAAGTTGGTGCTCTAAACTACAAAGTTTGGAAAGCTGCTGTTGCAGAAAAGAAAGTTGACGAATCTAAAGTAAAACTTATCTGGTCGACTCCAGGTTATCCTGATTATAACTGGAGTATCCGTGGTGATGTCGATAAGCAATTTGGCGCAGGTTTCCTGACTAAAGTTCAAAATGCGATCATTAATCTTAACGATGAAGCTCTACTGAAAAACTTCAGCCGTAAGAAATTCATCAAAGCCGACAACTCTATGTATCAGCCAATTGTTGATACTGGTAAAAAAATCGGTATTCTTGATTAATTAGATAATTGACCGACAGTAATTTTTGCTGTAGCGGAGAGCGGTGCTCCCAGAATTTGGGATCGCTGAGCTCCAGCTCGGCAAATATCTCTTAAGTAATACCGGCGAGACGCCGGTGCTCCCATAGAACTGTCGGTCCCCCTTCTAACCATGAACATCATAGATTTCCAAAATATCTCCGTTTCCTATGGAGACTTCGTTGCCCTTAAGGATATTTCTCTACAAATTTCTAAAGGTGAAAAGATTGCTTTGATCGGCCCCAGTGGCGCCGGCAAGAGTACCCTCTTGCGCAAAATTCACGAAAGCTTAGCTGAAGACACTGCTTTTATCCATCAAGACTTTGCCTTGGTAAAACAACTCTCTGTATTCCACAATGTTTACATGGGAAAGCTTCACAAAAAATCAATCTTCAAAAATATTCGCAATCTCCTTATCCCCGAAAAAGAAGAACTTTCTGCGATTTCACCAATACTTTCAAACTTGATGTTGGAAGATAAAATTCACGAAAAAACTGCGGCTCTTTCTGGTGGTCAGCAACAACGAACGGCAATAGCTCGAGCCTTTTACTCACCGGCAAATATTGTTCTTGGCGATGAACCCGTTTCCTCTCAGGACCCCGAAAATACCGAGAAAGTAATCTCGATGATTATGAAACATAAAGAGACCGTTATTCTATCTTTACATAATGTCGAAGCTGCCCTTTCTTGTGCCGAGCGATTGATTGCTGTTAAAGACGGCAATATTCTATTCGATACCACTCCCACGAAAATTTCAAAAGAACAGATTAAAGAGCTTTACAGCCAATGAGACGGCTCTCACTTTATTTCGCCCTTATCGCACTCATTTGCTGCTTCTTTGCCGATCTCGAAATTTCCTCGGCCAATACCTATACAGAATTAAAGAAAATCGGTCATGGCCTCATCACTCCTCACTTTGAAACTGTCTGGTTGCATCGAGATGCTGTAGCAAATACTTTAACCTTCGCCATAAGCGGCACATTTTTTGGTCTCATTGCCGGATTTATTTTTTCATTTTTCTACGACCGAAAACCTGTAAAAATCATCCTGTCTTTTGTCCGCTCTATTCACGAAATCTTCTGGGTTATGTTGCTCATGACACCACTTGGTCTAAACGATGTAAGTGGTATTCTCGGCATAGCTATTCCCTACTCAGCAATCTTTGCTAAAGTCTATCACGAAATCATTCAGGAAAGTAATGAGACTGTCCCCAATGCTGTATCTTCAAATACTGGAAAGATCGCGACGTTTCTCTTTACCGTTCTCCCTGGTGTTCTCTCTGAAATGAAATCTTATACATCCTATCGTTTCGAATGTGCTTTACGTTCCAGTGCAGTCATTGGCTTTGTAGGGTTCCCAACTATCGGGTACCATATCGACTCATACTTCAACGAAGGATACTACAGCGAAATGGCGGCCCTGTTTCTAGTCTTCCTGGTGATAATTTCTGCCAGGAAACTCTGGTTAAATAAATATACGATGCCAGTTGCCATTCCTGCAGCGCTGCTCCTGATTAGCTGGAATGCCGGATTCTCTTTGACTAATATTCAAAGATTCCTCAATGACTCCATTCCTTTCCCAATTCGCCAAGCCATCAATTCCGGCACCGAAATCAATTGGCCTGAATTCTATACCTGGCTCCATAAAATTTGTACAAAAGAAATGATTCCCGGCTTGTGGAACACTCTGCTACTTACCCAAATATCTCTAGTCTGTACCGGACTCTTTACACTCTATACCTTCCCACTAGGGTCGAATAAATTCCTGGGAAAATTCAAATTTACCGGCAAGGGACTTTTTCTCTTCTTCAGAACAATCCCAGAGTATATTCTGGCATTTATCTTAATTCTGCCATTCGGCCCTTCTATGCTACCGGGTGTCATCACAATCTCGATTCACAATGGCGCCATTCTATCTCATCTACTCGCAAACAGTTCAGACTTTATAATGCTGAAACACGATCATGCTAAAAATAAAATAAACCTTTACTGCTTTGAAATACTGCCACGTGTCTATGGACAATTTCTGGCATTTCTATTCTACAGATGGGAAATTATCATGCGAGAGTCGGCCATTCTTGGTGTACTGGGAATATCAACAATTGGCTTCTATATCGATAATGCTCTACACGAACAACGTATTGACCGAGTGACATTATTAATCCTTTGTACTGCAGTGTTGAATATCGCAATAGATGCTTTATCCACTCATCTAAGAAAGAAACTGAAAGTCTCAGGAAAGATTACGTCTCTTGACTAAGTGAAGCATTCAGTGAAAAATATGAAGTGACCAGTAACTGAAAACTGAGCCTGCTACTGAAAACTAATTACTTTTTTACTGCTATCAATGTCGAATAGCTGACCTATTGACTCTAGTTCCAGCCCATTTTCTTTACAAACTTTGTGGAACTCCTCTTCGCCTTCTGCACCAACAGTAACCAAAAGACCACCACTGGTTTGAGGATCAAATAAGAAGTCTCTTTGGAAGTCTTCTAATTCTCCAATAGACTCAGAGTAAGAATCGTAATTTCGCAAAGTGCCCCCGGGAACACAACCAAGACCTTGATAATAAGTCGCTTTCTCAAGTAGTGGAATCTTATCAAATTCTAATTCTGCTCTTAAACCACTGGCTTCACAAACTTCCAGTAAATGTCCACCAAGACCAAAACCAGTAATATCTGTCATACAATTCACTCCAGAAATGCTAGAAAGTTTATCACCGATAATATTTAGTTCACACATCACCTTCACGGCAATATCGAGATCATTAGCTTCAATTTTCTTTTTCTTTTCAGCAGTAGTAATTATGCCAATCCCAAGAGGCTTAGTCAGGTAAAGCTTATCACCTGCTTTTGCATCAGAATTCGTTTTAAGTTCAGGTTTTTGAGCAATTCCAGTAACGGCCAAACCAAAGAATGGTTCAGGTGCATCAATACTGTGACCTCCAGCTAGAGGAATTCCTGCTTCATGACAAACAGCACGTCCGCCATCAATAACTTTAGCGCCAACCTCTGGTGGAATTTTTGATGCCGGCCAGCCAAGAATACCAATGGCCATAATCGGCTTTCCACCCATGGCATAAATATCACTCAAGGAATTACAGGCAGCGATGCGTCCAAACTTTTCTGGATCATCAACGATTGGCATAAAGAAATCAGTTGTACTTAAAGCCACACGACCATCTCCAAGATCGACTGCGGCAGCATCATCCATTGCCTGGTTGCCAACAATCAGATTTGGAAATTCGACTTTAGGTAAGTCGCTATGTAGAATTTTCTCCAAAACTTTGGAGGACAGTTTACAGCCTCAACCAGCGCCGTGGCTGAACTCTGTCAGTCGAATTTCTTCACTCATCGTTTATCCATCATTAAATTTTCTAATTGATTCTACTGCGCAGGAAATCGAAGTCAAGTGCACTAAAAATTATCTTAAAACAACCAAACCGGAATCTCGCAGTTCATTCCAGACATCAGAATAAACCAAATCATCAATAGAAGAGCCAAAGTATTGTTGATAATAGTCATCCATTTCATCATAGCTAACGGGATCTTCACCGACAGTCAATTGAGGCAACAAGTGGCTGAACCATTCTGCAACTTGTACAGGTAATGTAAGGATATTATCTTCTGACTGAGAGGGCAAAATAAGCTCTGCAAAATCGGCATTTTGCTCATCAACAACAAACACAGGTTCGCCACCTAACCATAAGGCCCTGTCCTTTCGTAAATACTTGAGCTGTGAACTTATATTATCCAGTTTCTCCTGGATCAGATCTTTTGCATGAGTTGTCCTTGGAACTTTAACTTCAAACCAAAAGTCCAATTTATTTTCCAGACCGACTCCATGCATAAAGTTAAACAAAGATTTTCGCAGGCCGTCTGCATATAAATCGTGATTTGCCCCAAGGGAGTCTTTATGAGTCAGCTCGTTCTTAGCAAATCCGCCAAACTCCGGGCCGGTTATTTCGACGTCGTACTCTTCTGCATTCTTTGCTATCGGACTATGTTCAGTCAGGGCGAAGCGATGCCAAAAACCCGATTGAACTAGACCATGAGAAAATAACTGGCGAACGACTTCCAAAGCATCCACGGTTTCCTGAGCCGTTTCTGTTGGAAAGCCGTACATCAGATAAGAGTGAACCAGGATTCCAGCTTTGGAAAAAGCACTGGTAGATTGAACCACCTGAGTCAAATTTGTGCCTTTCTTCATCTTTAAAAGTAAGCGATCTGATGCAACTTCCAAACCACCAGAAACGGCAATACAACCTGCTGCTGCCAGCAACTTACAAAGATCTTCTGTAAAAGCCCTCTCAAAGCGAATATTTGTCCACCAACTGACAACTAAACCGCGTTTAATAATCTCAATTGCCAAGTCTTTTAAAACTGCTGGTGGAGCCGCTTCATCAACAAAGTGAAAACCAGACTGACCTGTTTGTTCAATCAAAGTCTCCATACGATCTACTAGAACTTTAGCTGGAGCTTCGTCATAACGTTCTATATAATCCAAAGTTACATCACAAAAACTGCAGCGCTTCCAGTAACATCCATGAGCTAAAGTCATTTTGTTCCAACGACCATCATTCCACAATCGATGCATCGGGTTAGCAATCTCGATAATGTTTAAGTAACGATCTAAAGGAAGGTCAGAATAATCAGGCACGCCTGTTTCTGTATGCGGGAAGTCTTCTTTTTCTGTCTGTGGGAAGTACCTAACTGAACCATCTTCTAAAACAAAAGTTCTTTGCAAAGATACACTGCTGTCTTTAGCTTTCTCAAAGATTCTTAAAAGAGGAAGTTCGCCATCATCCAAAGTTATGTAATCAACATAATCAAATACTCGGGTTTCTGTTAGATCGCGTAACTCTGTATTTGGATAACCTCCGCCTAAAAATACAGATATATCTGCATAATGAGCTTTTATATGACGACCGCAGATTAAGGCTCCATACAGATTACCAGGAAAAGGAACTGAAAGACCACAGTAATCAGGCTTAAAAGACTGGAGCTGTTCATCGAATAATTCAATGATCAATCGATCGAGGTAAGAACCATCTGCTTGAAGTAAAGTATGTAAATCATCAAAAGAACTGGCAGTAACTGAAATCTTTTCCTGATAACGGCTAAAACCAAACCCTGAATCGATGTTCTCGCGAATGAAATCACCAAGGTCTTCCATATACAAGGTAGCCAGAAAGCGGGCTTTGTCTTCCACCGCCATTTTACCGAAAAGATTTTCATCCATTTCATCCAGAACTCTGAACCTGGCGCCTTCTGGCAAAAACTTACGGGAACAGATCCTGTGAGATAAGGTCAGGTCTTTGTTTTGTAAATAGCGGATAACAGCATCAACAGTATTAACATAAGAATTTTTCAGCGAGAAAATACGCTCACAATTCTCTGTATGTGGCTCTTCTACTTGTGCAAAAAGGTCCGTTAGTCCAGTTTTGGAAAATATCTTGAGAATTAGTTCAATCCCAAGATCCATTTGCTGCACTTCATAACCACGCCCACTCAAAAAATATTTGAGGTAAGCAGTCGCCGGATAAGGAGTATTTAACTGCGTTAAAGGCGGCGTAACTAGTAAAACTTTTTGCGACAAATGTCTTCTCCATTCAGGTTCATGCCCAAACAGATAATATCTTTGACCGTTTATACAAGAAAAATTAAGTCTAGGGAATTAATTAACCACTAAGTCCTTCTTCTCAAGCATCCACACTTCGTGGTTTTAAAATCTTAAAGTTAAATTTTCTTTTTCTTCTTTTTGCTGCTTGCTGTTTTTTCTACTTTTACTTTCGGGGCACCAGAAGGATCGTAAGCACCTGTGTCACCTACTGCCCAATTTAAATCGTAAGTCATCTTCGAAACTTTGACACTCGGGTCATTGAAAGCTTTGTGATAATTCAACATTTCCTTACCAAGTCTACGAACTATGCTGCGGTATTCCGGATTATTACAGAAGTTTTTAAGTTCGTCTGGATCCCGAACTTTATCAATCAGCCAAGGCTCATCTTGTGGAGAAAGAACCAGTTTATACCTTTCTGAGATGGCAGATACCCAGTTAAAGCTCTTAGTTCCGCGAATTACCGCGACATCGGTCCAACCCTTCTCCTTGTTATCCACAAACAATCCAGAGGCATCTCTCCCCTCTTCTTTGCCATTTGTCGGGACTTCCATCAATCCTAAAATTGTTGGCAGGAAATCAACTCCACCAAGAGCTTCTTTAACTTTGCTGCCTGGCTTAACTTTCTCCGGATAACGAACAATAAAAGGCACTTTTGCTGATGCCTCTAAAACTGTCCCTTTATTTTGACGGCCATGCTCTCCACGCAGATCTCCATGATCTGAAGTAAAGACGACTACGGTATTTTCCAAAACGCCATTTTCTTCGAGTGAATCCATGATTTTCTTGACGTTGTCATCGATACACTTAATCATTCCAAAGTACTGACTGTCGTCCGCTCCGCCTTTTTTAGGTCTGGCCCAACTCGGCACACCTTCCTGTGATTTATTGGCAGTATGTGGCTTTTTAAATTTCATATGTTTATACATAGTGTCATACGGCGCTCGTACTTTATCCGGCCCATGTGGGTCAGGAATACTAACCATATAACAGAACTGCTCATCTTTATGTTTTTTAATAAATTCGACGGTTTTATCTGCCAGCCAATCAGTCGTAAAAGTTTTTTCTGTCGCTCCGGAAATATCATACGTAGGCTTGCCCTTTTTATCTGTCTTCACCTTTGGGCCCTCAGGTGTATCTTCCAACACTTTCCAATGACCACGATTAAACATGAAACGATTATCGTCAAAGCCGAACTGACGCTTGGGGCCCCATTGCGGTTTTCCATGGCCATCAAGGTGCCACTTACCTGAGTAACCAGTGGCATACCCCTGTTCTCCTAGAATTGTGGCAAATGTTGTGACTTCATCGCCCATCGGAATATCATTATTCAAGACTGGAGTGTTTTGCGGATAAAGTCCACTCATGAAAGACCCACGAGCTGGTGAACATACAGGAGAAGTCGCATAGAAATTAGTGCATAAAGCACCTTTTTCTGCTAATGCATCAATATGTGGAGTTTCGACAATGTTCCCTTCTCCCCAGATCTCTGCCTGCTCTTTAGAAAGAGTTTTGCGGTAACAGCCAAGAGTTCTAAAGTTGTGTTCATCAGTCATAATAACCAAAAGGTTTGGTCGTTCTTTTGAGTTGACTTTAGCAACTCCGGAGCCTGCAAAGGCAACCGAAAATAAAGCTCCGGCTTTTAGTTTTAAGTATTCACGTCTATTCATTAATAACTCCACAATTTCATGCTGTATTAATTGTTTACACGACAGAAGACATATTATACGAAACATCAAAACTAAAAAAAAATGATATACTCTTTTATCTGTAGCAAATGATATATCTTAAGCTCCCTGCCCTAGAGCAGAGAGCCTACAGTTTTTAGACTAAAACCTTAAGTTCTTCTCTAACTTTTTGAGTCGCCTCAATCATATTTAGCAAAGCTGCTTTGGTCTCTGGCCAAGCTCTGGTCTTCAAGCCACAATCCGGATTAACCCAAAGCCTTTCTGCATCAACATAGTTAAGAGCCGCTTCTATACTGGCCTTTATTTCTTCCACTGAAGGAATCCGTGGAGAATGTATATCGTATACTCCTGGACCGATTTCATTAGGATATCGGAATTCTTTAAAGACATTCAACAAAGCCTGCTGAGAACGGGATGTCTCAACTGAAATAACGTCTGCATCTAAAGCTGCTACCGCTTCTATTATTTCATTGAAGTCTGAGTAGCACATATGAGTGTGAATCTGGGTCGAATCATTCACTCCAGAAGTGCTTAATTTAAATGCATCGACAGCCCAATCTAAATAGTTATCTTTCTGATCATTCTTCAGTGGCAAGCCTTCACGTATTGCCGGTTCATCTACCTGAATAATTTCTATTCCGGCACTTTCTAAGTCAAGTATTTCCTGCCTCAATGCCAGGCCAATCTGCTGTGCAACGTCACTAAGTGATATGTCATTCCTAACAAAGCTCCATTTCAACATCGTCACCGGCCCGGTCAGCATCCCCTTCATCGGTTTATCACCAGCGATTTCCTGAGCTAGTTGGCTCCATTTAACTGTCATCGGTTCCGGCCTCCACACATCACCAAAAATTATTGGTGGCTTAACACAACGACTGCCATAACTCTGAACCCAGCCATTAGCCGTGAAAGTAAATCCTTCCAATTGCTCGCCAAAGTATTCAACCATGTCATTTCTTTCTGGTTCACCATGAACCAAAATATCTAAGCCTATTTCTATTTGCTGTTCGATAACTGAACAAACTTCCTGCTTAAGAAAGGCCTCGTACTGTTCATAAGTTTTTTTCCCTTTTTTGAAGGCAGCACGGTTCTGACGAATCTCTTTCGTTTGTGGAAATGAACCTATAGTAGTTGTTGGTAAAAGTGGTAATTGTAGCTTCAGCTGTTGACTTTTTTGACGTTCTTCAAAAGAAGCTTGACGCTCAAAGTCCTGTCTTTGTAATTTCTGTTGCTCTCTCCTTACCCTCTCAACTACAACCTTTTCATGGATCTGCTTAGATTTAATGACTTGCTGATTATCAAATAAAATGTGATCACAACCCAATTTATTTGTAAGAAGATCTTTTATATCGCAAAGCTCTTGTAACTTTTCATCCGCAAATGCCAACCAGGACTTAATCTCTGAATCTAATTTGCTCTCCCCCTCGAGTGAATGTGGGACATGCAGTAGCGAGCAACTCGGTGCCAGCCATACAGTACCAAGTACATCTACAACTGGCTTTACTAGATCAAGTATTTGCCGGTAATCACTGCGCCAAATATTCTTACCGTCGAGTACACCAAGAGAAAGGATGGCACCTTGAGGTAGAAAGTCGACAGCTTTACCAACCTCTGCCGGAGCTTCAACTGCATCTATATGGAATCCATGAACAGGTAAACTAAAGAATAACTCTAAATTCTCGCCAAGTTCTCCAAAGTAATTTACCAGTAAAACCTTAGGCCCCGCAACAGACAACTTTTCATAAGTCTCAATCAAAGCCTGCCTTTGCTCCACTGAGAGATCCAAACTGAAAATAGGTTCATCTATCTGTACCCATTCTGCGCCACTATCTGCTAAACGGCTTAAAATCTCTACATATACTGGCAGAATTTGAGACAGGTACTTCAAATAATCCACATCTTTTTCTGTTGCAGATAAAGCCAAATATGTCACTGGACCGATTATAACCGGACGGGCCTTGCTTGTTGAAGCTTGTCGAAATTCATCAAAAATCTTTGTTGATGAAATCTTAAATTCGGTGGCATCAGATATTTCAGGTACAATGTAGTGATAATTCGTATTAAACCACTTCGTCATTTCTGAAGCACAAGAACAACTATTTCCACGAGCTGTAGCAAAGTACTTCTCCAACTCTGTTGAGGAAGAATCCCTAATTCTTTCAGGAACTACTCCCAGAAGAAAACTCATATCGAGCATCTGATCATATAAACTAAAATCATTAACCGGCATATAATCCAGTTGACTCTGCGCCTGCCACTGCGCCTGACGAAGTTGGCTTGCCACCTCCTGCAATTCCGCTTCTGTACTTTCAGCTTTCCAATAAGCCTCGACAGCCTTTTTCAATTCTCGATTCTTGCCAATTCTGGGATAACCCAAGTTGTGAATTTTAATAGAATTCATTTTCTACCTTTAAATTAAGTTTAAATGAACTCCGGGACCCATCTGACCATTAGTTAAACGCGAACATAGTATGGTCGGGAAGATCTGGCTTAAGCTTTAAAAACTCTCACAGTTGCGCGTCAGCTCAGGATTTTCACCTAATTCCACCCGAAGATATATTCATATATTCGAATTAATGAATATATCAAGAGATTCTTCTCAAAACAAATCCACTTTTATCGAAAACTTTTTAAATTGGCAGGTTGGTAATATTATTTAAAATCTGGAAAATTTAGGAGGGGTTTTCTTTTGCTTACAGTTCATAAGATTTTGATAGACAATGACTCGGAACAGCTCAGTACATCCAATTTTGTAATTCAACAAAAAGCATTAAATGAACACCTCTTACAATGCATCATTCAAAACGATGCAAAACTAAGTTATGAACTCAGAACTGTAGAATTACGATTATTTGGGACAGACTCTAAATTCATTGGTTATAAAACCTTCTTTTTGGATGAGCAGATTATCAAGCCAAATGATGACCTTGCTGTAGAGTTCTATCTGGAGGATATAGAAAAAATTGGCCATGCTGCACTCAAAATACGCGCTGTTCGCTGGTTTAACTCTGAAAAGATTTTGACCTTCGCCATTGCACTTTTGTGTATTTTTCTACTGGGAAGCAGAATCGTAGCTTAAAAAGCTCTGTCTAAAGATAATTACGGTACCTTCCATTGCCGATCGCTATCGACAAAACATGAATGACTGAAGCCTGACTTTTAAAGTCATCATCTCCCGCATCCCTCCGAAATGCCTCTAAATTGAAAATATGACAAATATTTTTATGCCTAGGCTTTTGCTCAAAAATACAATTAGCCGCTCTAAGCAATACTCAAAATCAACAACTTACAAATATAGGCAAATATGCCCAATTGTATATAATTTGACTAAAAACAATTTTATCTTTGACAGGAGTCTGAAGTGATGTTCTAATATGGCACCAAAAAACCACACTATGAAATATTAAAAAGAAGAGATTACTCTATGTCAAAAGCAGATATAGGTCTTATCGGTTTGGCCGTTATGGGTCAGAACCTGGTAATGAATATGAATGACAATGGCTACACAGTTGCCGTTTTCAACAGAACTACTTCCAAAGTTGACGACTTCATGAATGGTGCTGCAAAAGGCAGTAACGTTATCGGTACTCACTCAATTGAAGAATTCGTTAGCAATCTTAAAACTCCACGTCGCGTTATGCTTATGGTTAAAGCCGGCGAAGTTGTCGATAAATTTATCGACATGGTTGCACCGCACCTAGAAGAAGGTGACATCATTATCGACGGCGGTAACTCACTTTACACTGACTCTGAGAGACGCACTAAAGCTCTCGCTGAAAAAGGTCTTAACTACATCGGTTCTGGTGTTTCTGGCGGTGAAGAAGGTGCTCGTAAAGGTCCTTCAATCATGCCAGGTGGATCTCCAGATGCATGGCCTTCAGTAAAACCAATCTTCCAGGCGATTTCAGCTAAAGTTGAAGATGGTTCCCCTTGTTGTGACTGGGTTGGTAACGGCGGTGCCGGACACTACGTAAAAATGGTTCACAATGGTATCGAGTATGGTGATATGCAGCTTATCTGTGAAGCTTACCAGCTTCTAAAATCTGCAGGTTTCTCAAACGACGAGATGCACGAAATTTTCAAAAAATGGAACACTGGCGTTCTAGACAGTTACCTTATGGAAATCAGTACTGACATTCTTGCTTATAAAGAAGAAGACGGTACTCACCTAATCGACAAGATCCTTGATACTGCCGGCCAGAAAGGTACAGGTAAATGGACTGGAATTAACGCTCTAGATCTTGGTATGCCTCTTACTCTTATCGGCGAATCTGTATTCGCTCGTTGTCTTTCAGCTCAGAAAGAACAGCGTGTAGCTGCTTCTAAAGTTCTAGAAGGTCCTGGTATTGAGTTCACTGGTGACAAGCAAGAACTTGTTGATGCTATCGAACAGGCTCTTTACGCTTCTAAAATCATTTCTTACGCTCAAGGTTACATGCTTCTACAGGAAGCTTCTAAAGAGTACGGTTGGGACCTTAACTACGGTGCTATCGCTCTTATGTGGCGTGGTGGTTGTATCATCCGCAGTGTATTCCTAGGTAACATCAAAGAAGCTTTCGATAAGAACCCAACTCTTGAGAACCTACTTCTAGATGATTTCTTTAAGGACGCAATCCACAGCGCTCAGCAGGGTTGGAGAAAAACTGTAGCTACTGCTGTTGAACTTGGTGTACCGACTCCATGTTTCTCAACTGCTCTAAGTTTCTACGACGGTTACAGAAGCGCAGTTCTTCCTGCTAACCTTCTTCAGGCTCAGAGAGACTACTTCGGTGCTCACACTTACGAAAGAATTGACAAGCCACGTGGCGAGTTCTTCCACACAAACTGGACAGGACGCGGTGGTGATGTTTCTTCTACGACTTACGACGTTTAATCGTTAGTCATTGAATCGAGTAGTGAGGTAAATGAAATTACCTCCTTCTCGTACAGCCTTAGTACAGATCTGTACTAAGGCATTTTTTTTATCTATTTAGCTTCATGATCCTAGAGGCTTATATCTTCAGCAATCTTCCCGGAAGGCCTCATAATTCTCTTCGCTAAGATCTCTTCTTGTGGATCTATAAAGAGCATTAAAGCTATTAGGTATTTACAAAAGGGCTGTACGTATAAATACAGCCCATTTTTAGTTACTCTGAACTAAGCTTCCACTTATCTGTTCTAAATGGCGTCAGTGGTAAATCAATTTTACTGATTACATTACTAACTGGGTTCCCTGCCAAGCATAACGTACAGCTACAGGTTTAGAAACAGAGTCACTCCAAACTTCAATTACGTTCTTCTTGATCTTAGCCTTTGCATCAACAAACTTTTGATCTTCGCCGGCAATTGTAAAACCAAGAACTTCTCTAACATCCAAAGTCTTAACGTCTTGATCCAGGGTAATGATGATTTTACTCCCCTTAACCTCATGACTTTTGTACATTGGGCTACTGTAAGTAAGTTCAAGACCATAATCTTTGACTAAAGCCCAACGAACAAGACGCTGAGCGACTTCAAGTTTACGGCGTGGATGAATGTCAAAGTCTTCCCCCAAATCAGTTATCACAGCCTGCCCGGTTTTGGGCGTTGATTGCATAGCAGCTGTCATAGATTCACGCATTTCAGCCCATGGACTGATGCCATCTTTATCTTTAGACTTTGCAAAGTCTGCTAACTGTGACCAATAAAAAGAAAACTCTCCGGAATTCCAGTTTTGACGCCAGGTCTTAATCATCATTGGCAACAGGTAACGGTAATTATATGAACGTCCATTAGTATTGGTTTCGCCTTGATACCAAATCGCGCCTTTAATCCCATATCCTAAAAGAGGACTTATTCTGGCATTCCAAAGATTTGCCGGACGGTGTTGTCCATAACGCGGATCACGTGGTTTTCTTGGAGCTCGTGGTACAGGTTTACCAGCCTCTCTAGCTGCTTTTGAATCAGCCTTCCATTTCTCAAACTTTTTATTGTAAGCCGCCATCAACTTATCTTCATCGTAATTAGCTACGGTCTTAGCGAAGTTTTCAACATATGGTATATTTCGTTCATCAGATTTCAAAACATCTCTGGGTACCCAAGCTTCACAAGCTGAACCACCCCAAGCATTATCAATTAAACCAACTGGAACACCTAAAGCACGTCGTAATTCACGCCCAAAATAGTATCCAACTGCTGAAAAATTGCTAAGCTCTTCACCTGTGGCAACAGACCATTTCCCATCAATATCCTTCTGTGGTGTTTGCGAACCGATGTTTCCAACAGTAACGATTCGTAAATCTTTATCTTTCGCCAAAGCAACCTCAAGATCGCCATCTACAGACTGTCGTACACTCCACTGCATATTTGACTGTCCTGAACAAACCCAGACTTCTCCAAACATAAGATTAGTTCTTGTTAAAGCATTCTTGCCTCTAACGGTCATGCTGTGAGGCCCACCGGCTTTTTGAGCAGGGAAAGTCACAGACCAATTACCTTCCGCATCCGCCTCTGTCGAAAGAGACTTATTTACAAAGTTAACAGTCACCTTCTCTAAGGGATCAGCCCAGCCCCAGACCTTAACAGGAGCATTTCGCTGAATTACCGCATTATCTGAATATAATCCAGAAAGTTTTACATCTGCTTGCAGTGAAGTCAGACTAAGAAGAAAGCTGCCAGCAACAGCTAATACACTTTTTTTCATAAAACACGCATTATTTATTTAAATGTTCACAATAAGTATTCACTAGAATGAAGAAAACTCTTTCAATCTAAACACCATTTATATACTTTTTTGGCAAGAATTGTCAGGTTAATCAACTCATGCCCTTTTTGATAATTAAATAAATTGGGTATTATATGAAACTAAACTTTGCCCGTTTTTGAGACCACCAATAACAGCCTCATATTAGTTCTTCCTTAAAAAATATAAACTTTATATTTGGGAGTCTACTAAAGAACCAAAATTCGAAATCTTACCTAACCAGTGCCTAGTGTTCCCGTAGGCAGCCCCTACATATCCTCTGTTCCTCTAAGAGGATTTTTAGCAACTTCAAACTCAAAGTAGCCCGACATTTGCCTCAGGCGACGTTCATTTAATTCAATTATAAATTTTTTATAAGAAACACTTCGTGGCCATTCAAACCACATTTATCTTCACTTGAAAACCATTATAACCATATCATTATCAGTTAGTTAACATAGTTAAATTATGAAATATTCCAGTTTCTCCTGGTTTGGTGTAAAAGCTCAGGTCGATGGAGTCCGTGCTGTTACAAAAAAATTCAATCCACATTTTTAGTCGTTTACGAATCAATTCTTCACTATATGAATAGCCAGAAGGTAAAAAAGGGTCGTGGGCGTCGCCCAAAATATGGTAAGAAAATTGAAAGTGTCAGTGCTTTGGCCAGGGTTCTAAAGGCAAGCGCACAATCAGCGAACATTTTTATGTATTCGAAAAGTAGAGATATCCTTTATTCTCAAACTATCGTAATGAGCAAAGCATTGAGGCGTAAAATCAAAGTTATTTTAGTTTATAAAAAAACGGCTTTGTCTTTCCTATTTTTACGAGCGACTTTAAACTAAGTAGTGTCTGACCGGATTTTTATAATATCTTGATTGCCAATAACTCTCACTCATTTTTGATTTTGAATTTATCGTCGA
>JAKVBD010000035.1 GCA_022446985.1 Lentisphaerales bacterium | reverse complement strand
GCCTGGATCAACACCGATGATCTAAATGGCAAAAAAGACGCCGTTCACTACGAAAAACCAGAAGGTTACAAAAAAATGGGAGAACGCTATGTTGAGGCAGCCATTAAATTGATAACGAACTCAAAATAAAGATTCCAATCATCGTTTTCTTCAACTTAAAGCGCCTTTGACAAATTTGATTCAAAATTTGTAACATCGGTGCCAAAATTCCTCTTCTCTTTGGAAAATAACTAGGGATAGTGCGTGAAAAAATCTCTGTTTACATTAATCGAAATGCTAGTCATTGTAGCCATTCTTGGTATTTTAGTTACAATACTCCTACCTTCTTTATCTAAGGCGAGGGAAAAAGCTAAAACAGCCGTTTGTATGAGCAATCTGAAACAAATCGGCTTTGCGTTCATGAATTACACAAGTAAAAACAATGGACAGATCCCGATAAATAAAGATATCACTTCTGGTAAAGAAAGAACCTGGGATGATCACTTAGCCGGCTACGATGGCCGTGAAGTTCCGGACGATAAACTGGACGGCTGGATTCCAAATAGTTATAAATTTGACCAGTACATTTGCCCCGCTGATACAAGTCCAAAACACAATGCCCGGCATAAGCGTTCTTATTCAATAAATCACGGTGTTAAAAACCCAAATGCGAATAGTAAAAAAGGTATTTCGCACAGTTCTGGGGCTGGTTGGAGTATGAATATGAAAAAAATAAACCTGCCTTCTGATACTTTTGCTATTGTCGAATATCACGGCTCAAATAATAAACTGGGTTGCAATGGTGCAGATGCAATACGGGCAGAGTCTTATAAAGGTAAGCAAATGACTGAAGACTTCTGGGGACATGGCATGTGGAAATCCAATTATTTACTTCTAGATGCTTCCGTTAAGTATATTAATGCTGAGGCGACATTCAAAGGAGTAAGAAGTATCTGGGGCAGTGCCAACGAAACAGATACTATGTGGGACAGTAGGAGATAAAATAATAAAATGTGTGTTATTAAGAAAGTGTGTAAAAAAAAGTTTACCCTAATTGAGCTTTTATTGGTCATAGCCATACTTGGCATTCTTATGTCTATTCTTTTGCCATCTTTGTCACAGGTTAGAGCAAAAACTAAAACTGCAGTTTGTGTAACGAATCTCAAGCAAGTTGGCCAGCTGGTATATATTTATGCAGGTAGTAATAACGATAAACTTCCAGGACCTAACTGGCATAGTATTTACGGAACATACCACGATTCACCTCACCTTGAATCGAGATTGGCAATCTATGCAGGTCTGCCAAAACCAATTCGCAATACCTATGTCGACTTTGACCTTACTTTCTGCCCTGGTTTTGACTCCTCGACTAACCCAAACAGTAATTTTAGAAAAAATATTCAGTTCATGATGATTGGCAAAAACGACAATGGGGACTTCTACTTTGGTAGCAATGTTCGCAATACACCGCCAAGAAATATTTCTGAAGTTGAAGATGCATCTGAAGAGAATGCTCTTTACGAATACGACCAGCTACAAACTTCCGTACCAAAAAAGACCTCTCCTACTCCAAGGCATGGAAAAAAAGGCAGTAAATTCCTTAGAACCGCTCTATGGTTTGATGGCCACGCCAAAGCAACTACAGAAAGTGCTAAACATTAGTAAATTTCTTTGAGCCAGAGCCCGGCAACTTCGGTCGCCGGGCTTTTTTATGGGCAAAATTTGCTTATCCTCTCCAAAATGCGCATATTTACTAAATCTAAATTCAGCCTAAAAGGTTCTAAAAGCTGTAAAATTTATTCTACTTACTGTAACAACTTGTGCTCAAAAACGCTTCTCTAGGCAAATGTGTTAGTGATTGGGAAATATACTCAAATATTTCAAAAAAGGATTTACAAATGTACTTGGATAAAATGACTAGAAGAGCCGCCTTAAAAGGCATCGGCGCGACAATCCCTCTCCCCTACTTTGCTTCTCTAGCAGGAGATCAAAAAACTCAAGATCCAAATGCAACCAAAAGACTCGTAACGGTTTGTGCCGAGTACGGCTTCAACCGTGGCAGCATCAATCCTGAAAAGGCCGGAGCTATGACGTTCAATCAATACTCCAAGCCATTCGCTGCTCACAAAGACACTTTCACTTTATTTGCCGGTCTTGACCACCCAGGTGTTGGCGGTGGCCATGCTGCTACATCCACCATGCTCAACGGTACTAAAAAGCAGCTTACTGGTGGTGACCTGCGCAAAATGGAATCACTCGATGTTAAACTGGCCAATAAATTTGGTGGTGACACCAGATTCCCCCTTATCGTTTGCGGTGGTGGATCTCCAATCAGCTTCAATCGCAGAGGTATCTCTTACCCGAAAGTCCCGACTCCAGAGAGACTCTTCGCTCAGCTATTTCAAAAAGACACAGACAAAGTCATTGCCCAGAAGAAACTCGACTTCAATGACGACAAAAGTATCCTAGATGCCGTTCTCGGTGATGCCCGCAGCTTAAAAAGAAAGCTGAATAAAGAGGATAATGAAAAATTTCAGGAATACCTAGGGGCTGTCCGCGACGCCGAAGTCAAAGTTGCAACTAGCAGTGCCTGGCTCGACATTCCAAAACCAAAAGCCAAGGTCAATCCTTTCCAAACTGACGGCGATATGCCACACAACTTCATACTCTTCTATGAAGTCATAGCCCTGGCCTTACAAACGGATTCTTCAAAATTCATAACCTTTCACCAAGGTGGCGGTAACGGTTTCCTTCCTGTTGAAGGAGTCGATACGGCTTATCACACCTTGACCCACCACGGTCACAAACCTGAAAGATTGAAACAGCTCCGTCTTATCGACAACTGGCGCTACAAGCATTTGGCTCACTTCATCAGCCTTCTGAAGAAATACAAAGGAGCCGATAACCGACCGCTAATCGACACTACTGCGATTCTTTTTGGCAGCGGTATGTCTGATGCCAGTACACACTCAAGCGTTAACAACCCGGTTATGCTCATGGGCGGTAAATTCAAACACGGCAATTACCACGTTATGCCAAATGGCAAAGATGGTAAAAAGGATACCGCTTACTCGAATTTATTGGTCACAGTCCAAAACAGCTTCGGAGTTGAAGAAGACAAATTCTCGACTTCAAACGGCGACCTGAACCACATTTTAACCTAAGGAGGCCTTATGCTTAAAAAACTCACTACACTGGTTCTCCTTGGCGCTTACGGCATGTCAGCCGGCGCGGCAGAGTTTAAAATCAAACCCTTCGTCGAGAAGTACTGCATAAACTGTCACGATGAAGACCTCGACAAAGGTGACCGCCGTTTCGATAACATTAAATATGGCGACATGTCTTACCACACAGGTGAAACTTATCAGGAAATTCTAGATGTTCTGAACCTCGCTGATATGCCTCCTAAAAAAGCTAAGAAGCAACCGACTCCAAAAGAAGTTGAAGATGCTATCGCCTGGCTGACTAACAAAACTACTGAAATTCGCGAGCATCTCGATCCGCGTTCTCAGCAAACTGTTATGCGCCGCTTAAATAAGCTCGAGTATAACCTCACTATGCGCGATCTCTTTCATCTGAACCTGAATGATTTCGATCCTTCAATAGCCTTCCCGGATGATGGCGAAGTTGCTGGCCTGAATACCATCGGCAAAGGTCTGGTTACTTCTGACTTTCTACTTACAGAAATGCTCAAGTCTGCCCGTATGGTTGCTGAGCGTGTCGTGCGCCCTGGTGAAAGACCAGCAGTCAAGAAAACTGACTACAAAAGCGATTCTAAAGAGATGGGTAAACGCCACTATGCCAGTCGCCTCATCGGCCGTCAGCATATTAACCTTAGAGCCAAACGAGACTGGAGAGCTCCTGAAGACGGAACTTATAACATCGAGTTTGAAGCCGTTATGCTCAACAGACTTAAAAAAGCCTTCCCCAACATGCTCAAATCGTATGATTACGATCAAAAGTCGCGTGTTGCAGTCATCGCCTATGACTTATCGAACACTCTGCCTTATACAATCAATCTTGGTGAATTTGAAGTAAATGATGAAAAGCCGGGAAAGATCAAACTATCAGCAACTCTACGTAAAGGAGCTGCAGTCAAGATCGTCTGGTTGAATGGTCCCGACGGTTCGACTAAAAAGATCAAGCGCAAAGTTATTCCAAAGTACTCTAAAGATGCAGTCTACTCAGTTACCAGAAATCCGATGGAAATGTATCAGGGAGCAGGTCCTGAGCTTCAAATAATTACAGCTTCTATTGATGGTCCTCACTATAAACAATGGCCACTACCGGGTTTTCAGGAATTCTTTAGCACCCTTAAAAATGACTCAAGCTTTGATGAGTTAAATGACTCATTGAAAAAACTTGCAGCAAAGGCTTTTAGAGGTCCAATCGATCCACACAAAGAATATGCCTTCTCTAAAGTTGCTGCCAAGAAATTTGAAGATAGTAAAAATATCTGGACCGCTGCCAAAGCCGGCATGACTACCATTCTGGTATCGCCTGAATTTGTTTAACAGGTTGAAGAAGGCGACCAGGGAAAAACTCACCTGGATCAGCATGAAATTGCTTCAAGAATGTCCTACTTCCTCTGGTCCTCAACTCCAGATGATAGACTTACAAGTCTTGCACGTCAGGGAAAACTGAAAAGCAAATCTACTCTTCAACAGGAAGTTGTTAGAATGCTTAAGGATCCAAAAGCTGAATCTTTTGTTGAGAACTTCACTGATCACTGGCTTGAACTGAAAAACCTCGGTTCCATGCCACCGAATCCGAAAAATGACCGAATTTACTACGACTACAATCTTGAGAAAGCCATGGGTGAAGAAGTCCGCCTTTTCATTACCGACATGATTCACAATAACCGCGACATCTCGACTCTCGTAACGGCAAACTACTCTTACCTCAATGAAGGTCTCGCTAAGCTCTATGGTGTTCCTGGAGTTACTGGAGCTCATATGCGCCGTGTTAATTTCCCGGCAACCATGAAAGACCGCGGAGGTTTAACCGGCATGGCTGGTTTAATGGCCGTCACTGGTAATGGCGTTGAATCTCTACCAGTTAAACGAGGTGCCTGGGTTATGGAAAAAATTCTCGGTTTTGAACCACCTGCTCCGCCACCAGACGTTCCAGAAATCGCTCCTGACACCAGCGCTGCCAAAACAGTTCGTGACCTCCTGGAGCTACACCGTGAAGAAGCAAGCTGTGCTAACTGCCACGCCAAGTTTGATCACTTTGGACTGGCCCTAGAAAAATTTGACCACATTGGCCGTTTCCGTCAGCAGTATGTTGTCGAAAAGAAAAAGACGCCAATCAATGCCTATGTGGAAGCCAATGATGGTGTGAAGTTCGACGGTCCTGAAGGTCTCAAGCAGTACTTAACAAACAGATCAAATGATGTTGTTCACGGCTTACTCGAAAGAATGACTATGTACGCCATAGGTCGTCGCCTGACTTTCCTTGACCAGCAGTCTTTGGAAAAAATGAGCCATGAGCTGAATCAAAAAGGCAACGGTATGCAGACTTTAATTCAACAGATCGTTACCAGCGATCTCTTCCTGAACAATTAATCGAGGTTGAATATGAATACAAAAATAATTTCACTTCTTGTTTTCCTTGCTCTCAGCCTCAGTTCAATTGCGGCAGAGTCAAGAATTCTATTAATCGCTGCCGATGAATTAAGCCGCGACTGGATTGGAGCTTATGGCTCTGAAGTAAAAACTCCAGCAATCGATAAACTGGCAAATAATGGCCTGAAGTTTACCACTAACTGGCAGACTGATATCGATAAGAAAAAAGCCGAGAAGAACTTCCTCTCGGGATCTTACAAAGGTCAAGGAACTGCCTTCCCTGCTTTACTCAAAAAAGCCGGCTACAAAACTTACTATGTTGGTTCCGCTAATTCAGGAACTTTACTGAATAATGCCAATACCATCAAACAAGCTGGCTTTCAGTACTACTCACTGAACTCTGGAAGTATTCAGAACGTAAAGCTGAAAAGCTCTCTGGCAGAATCTGTCGTCAGTATTATGAAACAGAAACAAAAATCATTTGTTTTTGTGCGCTTTTCGGCAAAAAACTTAAAGACTAAAGAGGACTATCAAAGCTATGTAAAGAGTATCGACCGTTTTGTTAAAGGAATAGACTCATTAACTAAAGCCTCAGCTCCAGTCACAGTAATCTTTACTTCAATTACCGGTACAAAGCTTCACGCTAAAATGACTTCTAAAACGAGTAAGTCAGTAACTCGCAACCCATTTGATAAAGGCAAGAAATACAAGAAAGAGACATTTGTCGTCCGCGACAAAGATCTGCGTTTACCTTTAATTGTAAAATCACCATTGGTTCCAGAAAATGGTCTTTTCACCAGAGATTTGATCGATGGCTCTGATTTCGCTCCAACCATTGCAGACTTAGCTGGTATTCAGCTAAAGGAAAAAGAGAACAGCAAATCATTCAAACCTGCTATTGGTGGTGATCTTGATCCACGGATCAAAAAGAACTGGATCTACTGCGATGCCGGTAAAGAAAAGCTTATTCGTTCCTGGTACTATGTTTACCATACAAATGACCGTATCTTTGGTCTCCACTTCGACCCGGAACAAAAGATGAACCTGCTAATTGGTAAAAATAACGACAAGCACTATGCCGGTGAAAGAGTTCGCCTTAAAATGATCTACGAAAGAGATTTCCTCGGTGTAAAACCTAAGGCGGACAAACTCGTTAAAGTTGAAACTTTAGAGAAGTAATTTTTCCCCTCTTTCAATTCAAGCCTATGAGAGTAACCCTCTCATGGGCTTTTCTCGTTTTAGGAAAGAGTTTATTCTTGATTTAACAATAAAGATCCACACTTACAGGACATAACTTTAAACTTCCTAAAGGAAGCCTGAACATATCCATATGTCTGCGACTCCGCGTAAGGTACTCGTCAAGAGCAAAATCAGATATTGCTATACCAGCCAAAGGCTGTAAACACTCCATCAGAAATTTATAGATAAATCTTTAAAATATGAATACGCCTATATAAATGTTTTTTGGAAGACTCATATATCACTCATTAATTAAGCATGAAGAGAGTAACGCCTTATAGGACTCTGTGTTGTATTCCACCTATAAATGTGCCTATGATTCTCCAAGGATAGAAGCTTACGGCAAACGGTATTTCGCCAAAGGGCTCAAAGATAAACGAGTACGGGTACGGGTACGGGTACGGGAATAAAAAAAGACTGAGCAAATACTGCTCAGCCTTTTTCAAATTCTTAAGAGTTATTACTTAGCATGCACTGATTCTGCATACTTTAGTTCTCCTGTTAGGGCATCATAAAACTGCACTATCACATGAGGTATTGGATAAGCAACCGATCTCTTCCCCCCTAACTCTTTAGGGTTATTGAAAACATTATTAACCTTAATTACACAGAAATGCGGGAACATACGGGCTTCACGCGGGATATCCCCCAGAGCAGTAGATGACCAGCGGATATCACAAGCTCTTGGTCCATACTTAAATGGTCCATTTACAGGACGATCGCCTTCATCTTGAGCTCGGTGATTCACAGAATTGTGAGGTCCAGAAGCAAACTCCCAAACTGAATCTGTTATTTTAACTGAGTAAGAGTTGTGAAGGTCTCCAGAGAGAATAAAAACCTTCTTTCCCAGTTTGTCCCAAAAGTCAATGAGCTGTTCGCGCTCATCAAAAAATACCGTCCAGGCATCATCTTTAGTTGCGGCAAAGTGATTCTTTCCACCGCCTCCACCGACATGTGGCACCATAAAATTCACCGATGAAAACAAGAAGTAAAAATCAGCATCCTTTTTTGCCATAAGATCCATCATCCACCGACGCTGTTTCTTACCAATCATAGAAATGCCTTTCTTACCTGGGTTCTTAATGTCGTGAACGTCGCGATGAGACTTGGTATCCAGCAAAATAAATCGACAATTACCAACTTTAAAACTACCAAAGGAGTAACGCCCTATGGAGTATTTACTTTTCTTAGTGGCTGCGGCTTCAGGCTTAATTTTCACTCTGTGTTTATCTAAAACCTCAACTATTTCATAAACTTTCGAATTTGGATCGCCGCCTTTGAAGTCACCAGTTTTACTGTCCATATCGCCGGCATCTTTTGTACTCCAATGGACAATAAGATTTGAAGCCTGATATAGGTCTATTTTTGTAAAGTCTACTGACTTATCTACGAGAACATCAGAACCTTTAGTTAAACTTGCTTCACCGAAGAGAATCTCCTGTTGAGTCTCAGTCGGGTTGGACCAACCAAGGTAATCATACCAGCCTTGAGTACCGATATCTCTGAAAGCGGCACGTCGACTTCTGTAACCAGTTGTCCCTGTACCTATAATATCGTTGAGCAACTCGTGGTCATCAAATGTAAAAAATGTCGGCTTATTGCGGTGCCATTCTCTTAGATTAGGAGCACGATCTATGTAAGTCTTATAATTTTCCCAAACTCCAGGAAGATTAGGAGCCAGCTTAACAAAACTTGGCACTTCACTGCTCTTTGTCTGCTTCTGCCACTCAGCTACGGAGTAATCGCGCTTCTCTTCATAAATCCAATCGCCATTTTGAATAGCGAAATCAATTTTATCTTGAAACTGCTCATTTAAAATATCATAAAAAGGCACATGAGGGCCTACGCCATTTCCAGGGCTTTGATTATTACCGCAGGCAAACTCAAATGAAAAGTTAAAAAGCCCCTCGGGATTTAATTCAGACTTAAGTAATTTCTGATCCGGCAAAGTCTTAAAAGAGCCATGAGGACTAACCTGTTTATCGCCGACAAAAATTGCGTAAACATACTTAGTGTCCGGCTTTAAAGATTTTAACTCCAAAGCTGCAGTATTATCTTTACCCAGAACAGTCTGAGCGACTTTTGACCGATGATTTAGTTCTTCTTGGTTTTGTCCATAACGAATGTGAAAACTGCCAGGCACTTCAGTTCTGCCCCAGACCTTCACTGAACTCGAAGTCAAGCCACCTAGAATTGGACCGTGCGTTAATGGTACTTCTGCATTTTCTGGGGTCGAGGTGCATGCCGCAGCTCCCGCCAGAACTAAGGATAAAAATATTTTTTTCATAAGCTCTCTTTTTTACATCACACGAATGAGTGTACTTTTTGAAGTCCTTTTATTAGACGCCTGTGACAATAAAAGATGCTGTTATTTCACTTTGTTACAGATTTTATTATAATAAATGTAACGAGTATTATGTTACTCTTCTTCTTTATTTTATTATGTGATAAATGTATGGTGTGCTATGGCTATTGAGTATGATAAAACCCGTTTAACTCTAATTGAGAGACTACAGAAGACTCCTTGTGATAATTCCTGGGAAGACTTCGTGCAAACTTATGAAAACTACATCTATGCTATTATCCTTAAAATGGGTGTTCCCCATGAGGATAGCAAAGATGTCATGCAAAGTGTCCTGCTAGATGCCTGGAAGGCCCTTCCAAAATTTGAATATAGAGAAGGTAAAAGCCGCTTCAGAAGTTGGTTATCAGTCATAACAAAACATGCAACTTGTCGCTTTTATCGCAAATACAGCCAGCCGGTTGAAGCCCTTAATCAGGTAGAAAAAATAAGCGAACCGGAAGTTGAAAAAATCGCCGAGCAAGAGTGGAAGCTGTTCATTGCTCAAAAAGCATTCGACAACATAAAAAGCTCTTTCTCTGAGCAAGTTATAGAAATTTTCCTATGCACTAGCAAAGACATGAAAGACAAAGAAATATCTCAGCAATTCAGCATCTCAGAAAGCAGCGTACGGGTTTATAAAATGCGCGTTCAAAAAGCTATACAAAAAGAGATTATTCGGCTGAATCGAGATATTGGCTAGCTTTTAAAATTCGAATCTCATTGACGTAAATCAGTTTATCCTGAGGGAATTCGACTTTTACATAACGTCCCTTGACCGCTTCAAAAGTCCGCCAGTATTTTACGCTCTCAGCACTGTGATCAGCGGCTTTATATTCCTGACCATCCATAGAGTAATACAAACGGTAAGGTAATTCTTCTCGTCTTTTAAAAGACACTTTTGCCCCGGCCATTTCACAGACCTCCCCAAGATCAATCACAACTGGTGCATTCCTTTTAAGCTCGGTATATGCACCTGTATAACTGGTACCATTTGTCAAATTAACCATACTCTCACCATCTTGAGTACAATACTGCCCTACTGCAAGGTTTTTGACCTCTTCATAGACTTCAAACTCACGCACAAAAGCCCGGTCATTTTCAGAGTTGCCCAAGGCAGTTAATCTTATATAACGGCCGATAATTGTCGGGAAACGGTGAGTTAAAGGCTTTATTTCTTCTATCACTTTATTTTGAGATGCATCAATCAGTTCTTGGAAATTCTTGCCATCTGTAGAGTAAGAAATCTTATAGTAAAAGGTAATTATTTTGCTTCTCTTGAAGTAGATAAGAATCTTGTTGAATTGGCGAATTTCGCCGAGATCTACAGTCATATAAACTGGACATGGCCCTGCTTCCCAACGATTTGAAGGTTTTGCCTTCCTGCCATCTACTGCATGGTAAACTGGATTTAATGTACTGCCACTGGCAGAAACCTTTCTCATCAGAGCAATATTCCGTGTAAAGAGTTTTAGAAAACGCTCACGAAGATCATCATCTTCTATAACTCTCGCTGCAGCATGAGCTAAATCTGGAGTTCCAGACCAACTACTCTTGGACAAAAGACTGAAGACCCTTTTTAGGATTTCCTGCTTTTGTTGTTCATTGGCTAATGATGCGACGTCCAATAAATGCCAGGAATCCTGAACAAAACGCCACTTGGCAGCGATTTCATTTATATAAGTTTGAACACCACGACTTTCTACAGAATTATTAAAAGCTCGCAAATACTTCATCGCGCCATGATCGTGTATTTTAAAAAGCCCGTCTACAAATCTTGTTTTGTTGGATTTCAACCTTGGTGATTTAAGGTATTTCAAAACAACTATATCTATAGGCGTTTCAGGAGCCTGCATAAACTCTAAAGCAGTCTCATAGTCATTCATTAAAAAAGCTAAGCGCCCTTTAAACAATCTTCCTTTTTCAGAGTTTGGCAATAGCTCTAAAAACTTACTTATACTTAGCTCTGCAGAAGAGAGTTTATAACGTTCGAGTTCGTCGTTGATCTTAGCTGTCAGTCTTGGTTCTGCATCTTCAGCTAAAGTCAATTTATCTTTATTTTCCTTTTCGTACTTCGCAAGTAAATCACGGGCCTCTTTTTCCCGCTGCTGAATACTATCGATAAACTGCAGAGTAGAAGTCACCAAAATAACCAGTGAGGCTACCAGCGTGAGGCTTAAAGCTTTATTTCTCCTGACCAGTAAAACAAAAAGTCTTCCCAGACCGGCATTCTCTGCAGCAGTTGCTCTCCCTGAAAGGTAGTTTTGAATATCATCTTGAAATTCTTCAGCTGAATTATAACGATCTTCAGGCCTTAAGCTTAAAGCTTTTAAAGCAACAGCCTTTAAGGGAGCGGGTACCTCTCGACTTGGTATAACCAGCTTGCCTCTCAAAGTCATTTTCACGAGATCTACAACCGTATCCCCTTGCACCGGAGTGTCGTCATAAAGCATTTCAAAAAGTATGGCTCCCAAAGCATAAACATCCGTGCGAGCATTTTTAGGGTCACCTGAAATCTGTTCCGGAGCCATGTAACCGGGAGTTCCTTTTATAACTCCATCAAGAGTCATGTTGTCTATCTCGAACTGATCAAGCCCTTCAACAGTATCTCCGGTTTTCTCCAATCCGCCTTGAGATTTGGCAAGTCCCCAATCACAGACCGTCACTTCACCGAATGAGCTGATTTGTATATTATCCGGCTTGAGGTCTAAATGAATGATCTGCTGTGAATGAGCATAAGAGATAGCATCGCAGACTTTAATAAGAATATTTAGTTTTTCATTCAGTCCAAGTTCTTCTTTTTTATAAAGCTCCTTCAAAGTTCGACCTTTTATGAGCTTCATCGCAAAGTAAGGCTGATCAACGGCATCCAGGCCAAGATCGTAAACGGGAATTATGTTTGGATGTTCCAAAGATGCAGTGAGCCTGGCCTCTCGAAAAAACTTCTCACGAATGACGCCATCTCCGCCATCACGCGGAATCGCTAAAGCAACTTCTCTACCAGTAAGAATATCATTGGCAACTTCAACCGTCTTTAGCCCGCCTTCTGCCAGAAACTTACGATCGATATACCGACTTTCCAAACGGCGAATCTGGTCTTCTACCGTCTCAAATTCTTGTACCTCAATTTCATCGTACAAAGAGCCAAGAAAGTCGACTTCAGATTGATCTAGTTTTCTATCAAAGTTAGACACAAATTACCAAGTGATTTACTACGCACTAAATTATAAAATAATATAGCACTACATGCGAGACCTAATATTAGTTCAGTAAATTTACTGTTGAAGTATAAGTAAAACTTGAAGATTACTTTAAATTAGTAGCACAAAACCTTCTTTTTAAGACAAAACTTCAAAAGAGTAGACATGAATTCAGATTTTCTTTTTGTATATGGCACCTTAAAAAGAGGTAAAAACTCGCCACTTAAACACTTGATGAATTTAAAAACTACCTATTTGGAAGATGTGCAGATTTCTGGCAAACTGTATCTCGTAAGTTATTATCCCGGCCTTAAGCTCGATTCCGCGAATACCGTTTATGGTGAACTCTATAAAATTACCGATTCATCTATCATTGAACGATTAGACGAGTATGAAGGCTGTAGTCAAAATAGCCCAGCTCCACATGAATACCGCCGCGTTGCAATTCCAGTCTGCACCAGCTTTGGAACTGTGGACGCCTGGACATATGAATACATCCAGGCTGTAAATGAAAAAGACTACATAGAATCTGGAAAGTTTTAATCTAAGAGTTCATTTAAAGTATAGTAAGCACGAGTGAAATTAGGTGTCTCGCCGTTTATGCCTTCAACTCCAGTATAGTCAATCTGATAAACTTTACCTTTTTGCAGTCCATCGAACTTAAACTCAACTTGTAAACCATTATCTGAAACTGCAAAGGAACTGATTACATGCTCTTTCTCATCCAGCTTAGCAGCATTTATCTTAGCAGTATATTCATATGAAAATGATTTCATAGAGATCCGTTTCTGAAGCTTTTCTTTATTAACCGGAGAAGTAAAAACAAGCTTGAAGCCATCCTTTGTCAAATGAATACTATGAACATCAAAAACTGACTTTTTATTCCAACTAATCTTATACAGGCCATTTCCGGCACAACAACCGGCTCCACCTTTACCGACATAAAGCTCACCGTCATCATTAAAAAGCAGCCTCAGCGCACTTAAGTTTTCATCCTCCATAAATGAAAAAACGGCTCCTTGATAAACACCGTTGATTTTCTCCAGAGATGCACGAGAAATAAGCCCATTATCAAAATCTGCAAGAAAGAGCTGACCGGCATACGCTCCAAACTTTCCTTCTGTTGTATCGAAGCTCATTCCCGAAGCCGAAAAATTCTCAGGTAGATAAAACGCCGGTCTTTTTCGAATCTTATCAAATTCTTTAATTCTATCTAATCCGCTTTTCCTCATGATAGAAGCCAAAGCTTGCTGTTTTGATAAATCTGCTGAAAGGCTCAATGGATTGCCAAGAAAGTCTCCTTCTTCTACATGAAAAACACAGTTAGCCGCTATGTAACCGCCCTGGTTTTCACTTACAAAAAGCTCACCGGTGCTATTAAATACCGCCCCGACCGGCTTATAAGCTCCACTCGCAAAAACTGACTTTTCGCCAATATAGTCGACCTTATAAATCAAACCTCGATTCTTAACATGCGCATTTGCAAAACCATCGTCAGTCAGAGACAAAGAAATTCCTGCATAAAAGTTACCCTCGGTATCAGCCGTCAAGGCCATAGCAAAGTCATTTTTATTGCCGGTAAACTCCCAGCCTTGAGCAAAGCTTTCAAATAAATCAAATGAACCGTTATTGTCTTCATCAACCATCTTGGTCAATTCGGCTCGCTGCAAAGCAAAGTATTCCCCCTCACGCCAACTCTGCACCAATGCCATGGGCTCCTGCAAACCACTGGCCAGTTTGCGCCACTTATCTGCCTGAAGATTCCAAATCTCACCACTCCTTGTAGATACGACGACACCTCCAGAATGGTCCAAACACAAACCTCCTAAAGACAACTCAACTCCTTCCGGTGCAGATATTTTCTGGAGAGTATAAGGTTCTGCCCATATAGAGAGACTTAGAAAAAATGATAAAATTACAGCTTTCATTCACCCACCACAAAATCAAAGACCAACATTAATTTACCCGGCTGCTGAGTCTTTTCAGCAATATCTTCTTTGAAGTCAGTTCCATCTAAAGAACTTAACTTTTGACCTGAAGCTTTTTTATATTTTACATAGTTGGTATTTACTATCAGAAAGCTTTGAATCAACTTCCCATCTTTCACAGCATAACGCACTTTCACTTTTGTAAGCCCAGTCGAATAAATAAAGGTAGGAAAGCCATTAAAAATTCTATAGCCCTGAAACTTTGGCTGACCTTTAGCTGGCTCAATAATGGGAAAATGATCTCTATTATAATAAGTCAACTCACCCGCAATCTTAGCGCCCTCACCACCATTATACAGATCTTCTGAACGATCTAAAAAATCTCCTTTCCAAGCTGCAGTCATAATACATTTTTTGGCGTCAAAACTAAAATTGTGACCACCCGGTAAACTAACCGCTATGGAATTGGGCATTTTCCCAACTTCTGGAATGTTTAAAACTGTTCTTGCGATGACAGGCTCTGCCGCCGGGCAGATTAACGCCATAAAGAAAAGGCTTAGGAATACTAAAAGAGCTTGTTTCATAAAATCCTGATTTTTACATCTCAATAGTATAAGTTACTAAAAAATAAGCAGGATTTGACAAATGCAGAGTTAATTATTCCGAAATCTGCTTACTGATGAACTGAAAGAGATAGAAGTCGATCATAAAATGAGCTGAAGCCGCACTCCAAAAACCATGCTTCTCATAAAGCCAGCCAATGCCCGCGACGACTATCACCATAACAAGTCCATACAGGAAAACCGGCCTCTTTGGATTGAGATAGCCATGTATAGCAACAAATATTACTGAGGTTATCCCAATCCCCCAATGAGGCTGAAGTGCCACCCTGAAGAAAAGTTCTTCCCCAACTCCCGCACATAAAGATAAAAAGAAAATCGCCACAGGAGTTAGATTCAATCCCTTAATCATGTCTGTGTAACGCTGGCAATCTTTTTTAAGGAAGGGAATCTGTGTAAAGTAAGAAATGAAAACAGCTGAAACTAAGCCATATGCCAAGCCATATAGCAACTGTGTAGGGTAATTACTGCCATCGAGGAAGACTCGAAGGATATCATCTGAAAGGAAGAAGTAGTATAAAAGAAGACCCGAGAGCCCAAAGCCCAAGAGTGTCGCCCAGCCGATAAGATGAACTACTTTAGACATAAAGAAAAAAAGCGCCCGAAGGCGCTTTAAAATTTACTTCCCGGCCAGGAATTTCATTAAGTCTGCCGGAAGAGCTGAGATCTCTTTAATCTTAGCGGATTCACCACTTGGAAGTTCAATCTCATCACCAACCTGTCTACCAAGAAGTAGCTTAGCCATTGGTGTTTCAAATGAAAGATAAAGCTTATCTGGATTACTATCCCACATACCAAGAATAGTGTATGTATCTGTAGATTTGCCTTCAATTGTTACAGCAGAACCAACAATCGCTCTGTCTTTAACTGTAAATTCAGTAAAGTCTGTAGCTTTAACTTCGTCCAGCATTGTTTCCAATTCACTTCTACGTGAAAGAAGCAACTTCTGCCTGTCCTTAGCGGCTTTGAATTCGAAGTTCTCACGAAGGTCGCCATAATCGCGGGCAGTAGCGATAGCTTCTGTATTTTCAGGGATATGCTTATTGATAATCTCTGTAAGCTCTTCCTGTTTTTCAACATAAGAACGAACAGAAGTAAGTTTATCCATATCGCCAACTTTAACTTCAACCTTGCGATTCTCAACAAGACGCTTAGCATCTGGATAAAGTCTGGTAATTCTAACAAGAAGACTCTGCTTCTCACCACCATCCAGACTGGTCATACTTCTAACTGCACTAACTAAAGCACTGATACCCGTATCTGTACCATTATCCATAATGAATTGTTGGAACTCATCTTTCTCTAGCAATAGCTTTCTAAGGTCTTTGCTGGCTTTGATATAGTTACCGCGAACTTCTCTACCAAGACTACGAATGATCAGGGCTGGGTTACCCATTTTTTCGTAAAGGAAATCGTGATCATTTTTATACGTTTGCCACATCCACATCAGTGGATCAGCTGCAATTGTACCAGTCTTAATCTGCTTGCAAACAGCATCTGTCAAACCATCTAATGCATCGACGCTGTCAAGAGCTTTTTCCATGTAGCTCCAGTACTTAAATGGTAATTCTAGACAGTTCGCTACCAACCAATCTGCCCCTTTACCTGCAAGAGTAACGTGGAACCAGGAGTTAAGGTGCTTTGCCATCATCTTATCGGTAACCGTGACAAACTCTTCTTTGTTCTTCCAAACCATAGCTTCTTCACAAGTCGCTTCGACGATCTCTTTCATACTGGATTTATCAGTACAAAGATCCCAAAGAAGACAGATTAGCTCTGAGTAAAGTTGAACCTGAAGTGGTTTACCTGAAGCAAATTTGAAAATTTTCATCAAGTTCTGCTTCTGCTCTTCATCTGGAGTTATCGGTGAATCCGGAAGGTGATCCTGCAATTCAGCTAAACTTCTGGAGTTACCCCAGTTTCTTTCGCCAGCAGCTGCAGTCTTACTAGGAGCTGCCGTTGCTAAAGTCTTTCTTCTATACCAAGTCTCAAAAGCCTTGACTGACTTTAAGTACTTTGGCATAAGGATACGAGTTAACATAGCCTGATTAAATTTAACTGGTGGGCAAATATAACCCTCTAGTTCAGTGGCAAGGTCAGCGGATAAAACTTTATTTATCTCATACTTTTTATGTGCTAACAAGTCTTCAGCCAAAGTTCCAGGCTGTACAATTTTACAGCTGCTGACAAATGCCTGAAGCGTCAATTCCTGCTTAATCTTAAACTGAGTTACAATCAGGTCACTGTAAGGATCCACTTCTGTTACTTGACCAAAACCGTACTTTTGTGAGTAGCAGTAAAGAGGTAGTTTCACGGCCTTATTCTCTAGCAGTGATGAATCTGAGAATTCATCAAGAAGTAAGCACAGCATCAACCAGTTACCACCGATAATTTCTGGCTCAATATCATTCTTATTGCAACCAAGAGCATCGACTAATCCTGCAGGATCTGGGTAAGATGAAAATACCTTTCTAGCGGCATTTGCCATATAGTCACGAAGCTTTGTAGGGGCAGCGCCTTTACTGCAAATTAAGCGTGCGGCAACGACTCCTTCTTTAGTGATGTTGTTTACATCATCAAAAGCCAGTGCGCTGCCATCTACGAGGCACTTTGTGAATAGAGCTTTATCTTTATCTAAAATACCAGAAACAGCTTCAATAACTTTATCAAATGATTTTGATTCTGAGCATTCTAAAAGGGCTGATTCCAAAGACTCAACACTTGTCATGATCTTTCCTTTATCGCTATATAATTACGCGTAATATTTTTTGAAATTTCTTCAGCTTCTTCTTTCGTCAATGGTGCTGCTATTTTGACATTATAACCGCCTATTTGACGACCAAATTTCATAAAGCATTTGAATTGACCACCTATGACTAAAACACCTGTTGTACCTTTGTGAGAAACAGCTTCCTGCTGCCAGGAAATACGTCCTTTATCTGTCAAAAGAAACTCAAGGCCATATTCCTCTTCACGGTACTGAAATATCTCACAGCCCATCATGTCATGATTTGTCAGAAGTGGAATTTTATTGACGTAAATAGTCCTTCCGTCAACAACTATAGGAGTCAAAAGTTTTGTCTTCATCCCTGTATTATCAATCGAGTGAATTGTAACAAGAGATTCAACAACCTCCGGTGGCAATTTCTGAGACTCACAACTAACAAGAGTCAGTAATGACAAAACAAGCAGGTAAAACTTTTTCATTGGGGTTAGTCACCATGTTCAAATTTTCGATAAAAAGTAGCTAAACTGATGCCCAACATATCAGCTGCTTTCTCTTTTTCGCCTCCAGCAACTTCTAAAACTTTATTTATGTAGTCTTTTTCTTTTTCTCTTAAGTAACTTTTCAAGGAATGTCCACGGTAATCAACATTTGTCATCCCCAGATCCTCTGGGCTCGCATCACGAATTTTTGGCGGTAAGTCCTGAATATTGACAATCTGATTATCACATAAAGTCGCCGAACGACGAATTACATTTTCTAATTCTCGAACATTTCCCTGCCAGTCATAAGCTAAAAAAGCACGCATGGAATCAGGTAAAATCTCGACCTGAGCCCCTTCATCTTTATTAAATTCTTTTACAAAGTGATTAACTAAAAGGGGTATATCTTCCTTTCTTTCACGCAGTGGCGGAAGATCGACAGGAATAACACTGAGTCGATAGTACAAATCTTCACGGAAAGCACCTGCACCAATCATCTCTTCTAGATTTTCATTTGTGGCAGCGATAATTCTAACGTCAACTGCAGAGTCTTTAGTCCCGCCAACTTTGCGAACAGTTTTTTCCTGTAGAACTCTCAATAGTTTCATTTGCATACTAACCGGTATAGAACCTATTTCATCCAGAAAAATGGTCCCGCCATTTGCCGATTCAAATAAACCATCTTTCTCAGCAACTGCTCCGGTGAAAGCGCCTTTGGTATAACCAAACAACTCTGACTCTAAAAGTTGCTCTGGTAAAGCGGCACAATTGACTGCGATAATCTGCTTGCCTGACCTTGCACTTGAGTAGTGAATAGCTTTACTTACTAACTCTTTACCAGTACCACTCTCACCTCTTATCAAAACCGTAGTATCTGTTCTCGCTACCTTCTTAATGATACTGTAGACTTCCTGCATCTGCGCACTATCACCAATGAGATTCTCAAAATGATACTTAGTCTTGAGAGTTTGCTTCAGCTGCTGATTTTCAGAGAGAATTTTATGATAGCTGAGAGCGCGCTCTACCGTCAGTAGTAACTCATCAACTTTGAATGGCTTACAAACATAATCGTAAGCTCCGGACTTCATCGTCTCTACCGCAGTTTCGATAGTCGCATAGGCAGTCATCATGATTACTGACAGTCCCGGCTGAAACTCTTTTGCCTTACTCAAAAGTTCAAGCCCGTCCATAGGCTTCATGCGTATGTCACTTATCAAAAGCTCAAACTGTTCACTCTTCAGCAGTTCAAGCGCTTTAATTCCATTATCAGTCGCCATGACTTCATAGCCATTGCGCTTTAAAATTGTCTTAAGTACTTCAACTATACTTAGTTCGTCATCTACTACGAGAATCTTAGACATCTGAGCATTCCGCTTCTTAAAATTAATAGTTATTTATGGTATATTATCAATTTTGAAAAAGAAATGCAAAGCGTTTTCTAATTTTCTCTCACTTTTGAAAAAGAAAGATAACTTAATAATCTTGGGGAAAGAACTTCCCCACTATGAGTTTTTAGCGGTAGTTTTTATTCCAGGAACGCCCCATTTCCTTACGCCAACGAGGGTTTTTAGAAGACATATCAACACTATATGGATCTGCTTCATCATTAGTAGAAGCATCTAGATCAAGAGTCTTTTGAATATTTCTAACAATCAATATCTCTAACTTAAGAACAGTGATCTTCTTCCTAAGTCTTCCCTGAGTGTCTCTATTTAATATGGCAGGAATAGTATTCGTTGTGACGATCTCATCTACGTATGGAGAGCTTAATTTCTCTCTACTCTCTGGAGAAGAGTGAAAGTGAGTCACACAGAAAATGATTTTACGGGCACCATATTCTTTAATTTGCTTACAGCACTCAACGATAGTTGTACCGGTCCTCACCATGTCATCGAATACCACGACGTCTTTATCTTTAACGTCCTCTATACGAATTTCCGATGCATGTGACGGCTCCATAGAAATCGAACGTTCACCTGACCTTGATTTATCCATCTTCAAAACTCTGGGATTATTGATATCAAGCTCAGTTTTAACCATATCAACAAATGGTGCTGCACCTTTATCTGGAGCACAGAGAACTATTTTTGAAGAATCGACAATATCTGAGTTTACCAGATAATGCGCAAACAGGTCATGTGGAACCAGATTGTGGAACTTACCACTTAAATGATCTTTAAACAACTCCTGAGTTGAAGCTGAGTGATTATGCACAGTAAAGACTCTATCAACACCTGAAAGTTTTAGCAGCTGGGCATTTAAAAGTGCTGTAAATGGCTGACCATCAAACTTCTTACGATCTTTGGGAGACCTTTCAACTTGAAAGAAAGAGTGCTCTTCGCAAGGTCCTCGATCCTGACAACTATAGAAAAGATCCGGTTCAAGGAGAACAACTTCTTCAGCACCATTATCTTTAGCTGCTCTGGCAATGATCATATTGCGCATTGCCATCGCATTGCGGCCTTCACTGCATGAAGTTGAAGCGATAATTACCGTCTTACCTCTAAGGTAACTACCAACATTCTCCAAATCATTTTCATCGCTTATAAAACGCGGACAAAATTCCGTATTTTGAAAATCTTTAAGCGCTATTATATCTGAAATATCAACTATTTGATCAAAATAATGAGCAATATCAATAGCAAAGGGGCTGTCAGAGGTATTCCCGATTACAACGACGCTTTCATCCATAAGAATTTGAGTCCATATTTTAAAACATTTAAAGTATTCAATGTGCCAAAAATCCGGTCAACCCGAATTGAAGAGCGTAACTTACAAAGAGGCTTTCAGGAATCAAGGTCAAAAATATCATTGTTACTAAAATTAATGACGATGCTATAGTATAATAAATGTGACCATCTGCGCAATACTAATAAGCTTATCGGGTAAAACTATGACTCTCAACGGTATAGAAGTAATAACTGATTTCTTAGAATCAGACTGTGCCTACCTTAAAGGCAATACTTCTTTGACGGAATATAACATAATTTCCCACCCTTCTATAAATGTGGCAGAAGACTACCTCGACCAAGGTTGGAGAAGGTTTGGCAAGATGTTTTTCAGACCGAGTTGTACACACTGCTCAAAGTGTATTCCCTTGAGAGTCGAGCTCGAAAACTTCAAACTCAGCCGAAGTATGAGAAAAGCACTTAAAAAGAATCAAGGTATACACTTGGAAGTGGGCACTCCAGAGTGCACCCCACAGCACATATCTCTACACAATATTTACCACAAGCACCAAAATGAGAAAAAAAACTGGCCGCACCATGCCATATCTGCAACCGAATACAGAATGCTGTTTTGCGAACCTATGACTTTTGCCAAAGAGTTTCGTTACTTTTCCAGTAAGGGCCAGCTCTTGGGCGTTGGCTATGTAGATGTTCTTCCTTCGGCTTATTATTAACTTTATTTTTTCTATCATCCAGAATGGAGTCAAGCAAGCCCCGGCATCTTCAGTATTCTGAAGGAGATAGAACATGCTAAAGAGAACGGTGCCCAGCACTACCATCTTGGCTACTATGTAGACGGCTGTGCATCAATGGACTACAAGCTTCGATTCAATCCCCACAAGCTTTTACAAGGCAGCGAGGATATGTGGACCTGGGATGAAGCTGAGTGGAAATAATACCATCATTTTGCAACCTTTTGTCACCCTGCTATAGATTTCTCTATTAATTTGAGCATAATTTAGTATCAGTATACGACTGAATATATTGCTAGTGACCATATGAATATTGTAGACTATACAGCCCCTGAGAGAGTTATCATTCTAGAAAACTCGACTAAAACGGATGCCTTGACTGAACTTGCTCAAGCCTCTAGCAGTTGCCTCTACAGCACTGAACATTTTTTAAGTGCCATTCTGAATAGAGAGGACTTACTCAGTACAGGTGTTGGCTTTGAGACTGCATTTCCTCACAGTAAAACAGACTCAGTAATTGACTTTTATGTAACAATTGGTATATCTCAAGAAGGTATAGATTGGCAGTCAGTCGACAATCAACCAGTTAAGCTTATATTCTTAATTGGCGGACTTATCGAAGAACAGGAAAAATACTTGAAGATATTGGCTGCACTCTCTAAGATTACAAATAAGCAAGAAAATAGACAGAATATGCTGGAAGTAAAAGACCCTGCTGAGATTTATTCTCAGTTCTGTAAATCTGCAATTATTGAAAGTCAGGCGATTTAATGTCGGAACCGAAGAAGTTAAAAATCAAGTCCGGAAATAATACTGGCATAAAGAAAAAACTCATTGTTAAAAATGAGGGCAAAAGCGATCAAGGCTTAATAATTAAAAAGCCCCTACCTGAGCTTCCTGAGACTCCGACCCCTAACAAAGGACTCAAGATTAAGTCATCTTCCGGTGAATATTCACAAGCTGAACAATCACAGCAAAAAGGACTCAAGATTAAGTCATCTTCCGGTGAATATTCACAAGCTGAACAACCACAGCAAAAAGGACTTAAGATTAAGTCATCTTCCGGTGAATATTCACAAGCTGAACAACCACAGCAAAAAGGACTTAAGATCAAAGGAACTGTGCCTCCGGCTCAACAGCAGCAGCCGACTCAAGGACTCATGATAAAAGGCACTGTGCCTCCAGTTGAGCCTAAAGTTGACCTAAATGCCACCTTAATTCCAGAAAACCGTACATCGCCACCACCGATGCCTACAGGTTACGCACCTCCGCCACCACCAGCTGCACTGAACTCTCAAGGACCTATATTCCCGAATCAACAGCAACCGGTACCCGGACAACAACCTCCGCCTATGTCATTTGGACAACAACCCGCGACTAACCCTCAAGGGCCTATATTTCCAAATCAACAGCAACCGATACCTGGACAACAACCTCCTGGCACCATACCGACACCAGTTCAAAGACCTAAAACAGCGGCTCCCCTATCTGCTATTATGGGAGAAGTCAGAGCTGCCAGAAAAATTACACCGACAAGCAATCCGGCTCCACAACCGGAAACCATTGTCAAAGTTAAAAAACCGACACCATCGATTAAAGACTCACTTGGAAACGATTTTTGCCTGATCAAAGAAGGTACTTATTACTGTGGTATTGACAACGAAGTTGTCACTCTAAACGTGCCCTTCACTATTGCCAAATATCCCGTGATCAAAAAAGACTTCTTTGAATTCCTGAAATCTTCGGATATCGAATACTCAAGTGAAGAATTAAATAAATTAAATCAAATTGCCCCTTATCCAAATAGCCCGGCCGTACTCATTAGTTGGGAAGACGCCAAAAACTACTGTCGCTGGCTACGCGAGACTACGGGCGAATACTATGCTCTGCCGTCCATCAATGAATGGGAAATGGCTGCTCGTGGGCAAGATGGACGTGCTTATCCTTGGGGAGATGACGCCCCGACCTCGCAAATTTGCTGTTTCAACGACGGTTACATGGAACCACAGTCTACTGCAACAGTTAACTATTTTGCCAAAAACATCAGTCCTTCGGGCTGTGTCGGCATGGTAGGAAACATTATGGAATGGACCCTGAATAGCTTCGACGATGAACGCGAGCCACACATCCTTAAGGGTGGCGGCTGGTCTTCACCACTTGATTTCTGCAACAGCGTCACTCCTTGTATGTCTTACCCACCAACTAAGAGGCAAGAATTTGTTGGTTTTAGGCTCCTTTACCTACCAAAAGAGCTCTACCAAAACTACAGAGATAACTTACTAAATGCCTAATGCATTACCAGAAACTGAGGATCCTATACTCCTAAGTTTTCTCAAGTACATAAATTACGAAAAAAACTCCTCTGCTCATACCATCAACAGCTACTTTCTGGATATTTCGCAATTTGCAAAAATTGCCTTTGAGGCCAACCTTGCAGAGTCCAAAATTGACTGGCAAAAAGTAGACCAAACAACTGCTCGACTTTACATAGCATCTCTTCAAGAGCTCAAACTCTCAAAATCCTCCCTCATGAGAAAAACCTCCAGCTTGCGCTCTTTTTATAAATATCTTCTTCGCGAAGGCCTCGCCAGTAACAATCCTTTTGCCGGTCTAAAAGGTGCAAGAAAAGAAAAAAAGCTCCCACAAGTCATGTCTGTAAATGAAGTAGACCAACTCCTTTGTTCACCATTGGACTATTGGACAAAATTAAACCAGAATAACTCTGCAGATCGCAAAGCCGCCGGACAATTTGCCGGTCTTCGCGATACCGCCATTTTAGAAGTCATTTACAGTGGAGGCTTAAGGATCAATGAAACCCTCAGCCTCAAGATGGCCGATCTGGATCTCATTGCTAAAACCGCCAAAATTCTCGGAAAAGGCAATAAACAAAGATTTTCAATCCTTGGGGCTCCCACTATTCGAGCCTTAAAAGCCTACTATCCATTTAGAGAACAGCACTGTAAACTAGCAGACCTCAAAGATGGTCCTGTCTTCATTAACCAAAGAGATGGAGGAAGACTCACATCCAGATCTTTGCAACGAAACTTTAAAAACTACCTTACTCATGCCGGACTTTCCCCTGAATTAACTCCACACAAACTACGGCACTCATTTGCGACACACCTACTGGATGCCGGAGCCGATTTGCGAAGCGTTCAGGAAATGCTCGGCCACTCAAGCCTTTCAACAACCCAAATTTATACACACATTACTCCCGAAAGGTTACTCGAAGTCTATTCCAAAGCCCACCCTCATGCTTGACGGAATGCCCTGGAATACTATACTTAAGCAAATCTATAAATGGTAAACGCATGAACTGGGACCTTAGCAAGCCTCAAAGTAGCAACTTTAAAGATCAAGATGTCAGCCTCAAAGACTCCTCCCTTGCCGGCTACAACATCTGCCTTGGTATTTGCGGAAGTATTGCCGCCTACAAAGGACCAGATATCATTCGCGAACTGCGCTCTCATGGAGCTACAGTTCAGGCTTTTGTCAGCAAAAGCGCTTTAAACTTTGTCACCGAAATGGCCTTGGAATGGACCTCATCCAAACCGGTCGTTAGTTCCCTGTCTGCAAATGCAGAACACCTGGGAGGCGATAAAGAATTTGATCTATACTTATTTGCCCCGGCAACATACTCCAGCATCAATAAAATGGCCGCAGGTATAGCTGACACCCCTGTCACCTTAGCCTTCTCTGCAGCTTTAGGTCAACTAGAAAAATCTAAAGCTCAAATTTTCATCAGCCCCTGCATGCATGGTAACATGCACAATTCTATCTTGCAAAACTCAATGCAAAAACTCCAAGAGCTCGGCATAACTTTTCTAAAGCCAAGACAAGAAGATGGTAAAAATAAACTACCTGAACCACAAGAAATTGTTACCACAATCATTAAAGAACTTAAACAACAACTGTCTGAAAGTACCAGTCGCAAGTCCCCTCTCAAGAGCACCTCTGCATCGAAACAAATAAATATCTCTGCGAATCCGCGTTAGACATATCTTAAGAGAAATATCGACACTCACCAATTACAAAAACTGAAAAACCTGTAATTCAGAAATAAAAAAACTTTATTCTATACCCCACATCCCTCGACGCCTCCTCGACTCTGAGTGAGACACACCTCAAGAGGAACCCTTTACACAAAACGAAAACCCTTTAATTCATACCTAAAAAGAACAGAAAATTTTTCTAGTAGCAAAGACTATGAAGTATATCCAAACTCACAGGAAGTGACCTTTAAAAAACAGTAAATCAGACACTCTTACACGTCTGTACGTATCACTAATGATACAATAAATAACAAAATTAACACAATCGATAATTTTAATCTGATTAAAATTTATAATTATGTCATAAAACCTTTCTATTCTGGGCCCCATCCCTTATCTTTTCACACTCAAAAACTTAAAAGGAAAGAGCAGAATATGAAGACGCACATCATTAAAGCACTAACATTATTAGTGATCCTGTCCTTTTCTGCAATATCTCTCAAGGCTAAAGAAAAAAAGCCATTAGAAAATCAAATCATCGTCGGCTATGCTAAAAATACCGACCCTAAGCAGATTAAGTCTCTTGAAGATAAGTTTAAAATCAAAGTCATTAAGAAGTTTAAGCGCATCTATGCCATCTGTTATGAAATTCCAGTTACACAAAATATTCCAGAGTTGATCAACCTGATTCAACAGGAAAAAATCGTTAAGTACGCCGAGAAGAATGGTAAGATAGCCAAGAAGTCCTAAAAGCGAGTAACTTCTCGATACTTCTTCATCTTCTCATCTCTATAACTCTTTGATCTCTTCACCCATTTCAGTGAATAGTAAAAACCAGTGATATTTAGTGCTATCGCACAAATAACCAAACTAAGCTTCATCGTATTTAAGCTTACGTCCTTGCCGCTCTCCACAACATGATCATAATACATCAAGGTTAGCACCACCCAACAACAGCACGCGACAGTCCCAAAGAACGTCACCAAGACAGATAATAATTGTAAGTAATACTTAAACATTTCATTCTCCTGCCATAAATTATTGCCAGCAAACCTCAAAGATGCAAGAGAAATACCAAACTGAATTTAAAAATCAAAGTGGTGAGTAAGAGCGCTTAATTGAAATAGCACTGTGAGTCAATTCTGCCCAAAAGTCAGTCCTTACCTCTAAAAGAGCAAATGTCGCAGGACTGAAACCGACGCCATAGCCACCGGTCAATGAACTGACAAGACTACTGACGCCTGGGTTGTGAGCGATTAACAGAACATCTGAATATTCATCAGGCAAACGCTCCAACATATGCACTAAAGCTGATGCTGAAGCATTATAAATACCCTCTTCATAAGTGCAAAAGCTATCGTACCAGCCATAAACCTTAGCTACCTGCTCAACCGTCATTCTTGTCCTAACTGCCGTACTCACTAAAACCAACTGAGGAGTGAAGTAGTCTTTCAACTTTTCTGCAGACTCAGTTGCCTGTAGCAGTCCATGCTCCGTCAACTGCCTATGCTTATCGACAGAAGCCATTCCGGCCTCTGCATGACGCATAACTGCCAAACGTTTCACTAGAAAGGACGTCCTGCATTTCGAGCTGTCTGACGCACAACCTTTTGCTTTTGCTTAGGTGGCTCTTCTAAATATAGAGCATACCAAATCTCACCGTACTTAACATTCGAGAATGATTTAGGTTTATCATTTCTCAAGCGCTCAATATTCTTAGTCATCACTTCATCAGCCGTCTTTTTCTGACCTTCGACTAAAGTAGCCAGTGCCTCTTCGTGAAAGCCACCTTTTATCAACATCCAGGCATAAGTAGCATAAAGCATAGTCGCTTTGTCGCCTTTCATACGTCCCGAACCCTTTCTAAAGGTCTTGGTAACTTCCCATTCTTTTAAAGCCTTGGCACTATCCTCACCCTCCTTCTTCTTAAGAGAGTCCTTTTTATATAGTCGAGCCATCTTCATAGTGACAACCGACGGATCAAACAGCATGACTTTATCCAGGTACTTATCGACCTCATCAAAATTCTTAATTTGGAAATTCAGCTGAAAACGCATCGTCTCAATCTGCTTCTCAATCATAAAGTTCCACTTGTAATACTTTTCTGCTTCAACCAGATAAGTCAGTGCCTCTACAGTGGCATCTTTTTGAATCTTCTCGACCGTCTTCATAAAAGCAGTCTGATTACCGCCCGGCTTATTTTGAAAATGGTTAACTTTCTTTTGTACAGTTTCCGAAGCTTCCTGCAGCTTGCCTTGCACTTTCATGATAATTTCATTTAAAGGCTTCTGTACTTTTCGATTTATCAGAAAGAAAGCTAGAAATGCGCCGATCAGGCCAGCAATATAAGCACCCCAGGTACCGCCCGTCGCGTAATAACCCCAACCGCAGATTATGCCTGCTATAGTAGAAATTAAAATAGAAATCATGTCAAAATTGTTCCAAAATTCTTGTTAAGTAGAAAATCAAGTGCCAATGTAGCCCGCTTTTCTAAGACGTAAAGATTGACAAGCACCATATTGACATAGTTTAATATGGTCAGAAGACTATTATATTAAACAAGGATATCTATCTTGCTCATATCTCTAAAACATATCGAAATTGCCCTGAATTCGACCTACACTCAGGAGGGTATTTCACAAATCCAAAGCAGTTTAGAAAATATCCAACTCACGACCGTAACTATTAAAGATAACGAAACTGCATCTTTCCACACCCTGTTGTCGGCCATAAATTCAGACAAAGCAGACTTCTTTTTCTGGGATGCTTCTGACTACCCTGAAACTGCACCCGAAGGCACGGACTTCTTTTTCATACCAAAAGTCGATACTGCAGTCATCTTTAAAAGAGGAAATGCAGACCTAGAACTCATCCGCAGCTTCTTCGCCCCTCCTGTCGTATTTGTCGGTGGTGGCCCTGGCGATCACGAGTGGCTTACAGTCGAAGCAAAAATCATCTTGGATCACTGCGACATCGTCTTCTACGATGCCTTGGTCAATCCACTTATCGTCGCCTCCCTTCATGAAGATGTCGAAAGATTCTACGTCGGTAAACGCGGCGACTCCACTTCTTTCAATCAAAATGAACTAAATCAACTCATTGCCCTCTACGCCCGCAAAGGCTATAAAGTCGGCAGACTAAAAGGTGGTGACCCAAGCGTACTCGGTAGAATAACTGAAGAAATCGACACTTTAAATGAGTGCAAACTAAGCTACCAGATCACTCCGGGAATCTCTGCCATGCAGGCTTTGAGCGCCTGTGCCGGCATCTTCTTAACCCAAAGAGGTGTTTGCGACAGAGTTACCCTGACTACAGCGAGAAGTGCCGGAGGAAAACTTAACAATCTCCTGCCATTCAATGAAGCAAGCCTGGTTGTTTACATGGGAATCTTATCAGCATCCAAAATTCGCGATCAGTTGTTAGATGCCGGCTACTCTGCAAATCTGCCAACAGCAATCATGATGAATCTGACTCGCTGTGGTCAAAAAGTAATCCACTCAACCCTCGATAAATTCGCAGATACCATCAAAAAGCAAAACCTCAGACCTCCTGGGCTCCTCGTCTTTGGTAAAACTGCCGCTAAAGATCTACATAGAATCCCAGCCTACTCACCACTGGCTGGTCGCCGCATACTGCTCTTAAACAGTGAAACAGAAGCCCTCAAAATTGCCCGCCGGATTCGCCGCTGGGGAGGGAAACCAGTATTCCTCTACAATTCCCTTCTGACACTAGATGGCGAAAGCATCATGCCTGAGTACGACGACATCATCTTTCAAAGCCCCAGAGAAGTCAGCACATTCTACGATTTGATGGAAGGGCCAAAAATTGCCGCTGAAACTAAAATCATCTCAGTTGGAGAAGAAGTCGACGCCGCCTTTAATTGCCTCTTCAGAAGGCATTCCACCATTGTCCCAAGTTACCGGGAAGCCATCAGTAAACTTCGTCAAGAACTCCTTCAAGAGTTTATAAAATGATCTTTTACCTGGAAGAAGCCACACCCTTCCCGCCGGTAGAACTGTCAAATGAAGATGGCCTGCTGTGCTTCGGAGGAGATCTTTCTCCCGACCGCTTAATCCAAGCCTACAGCCAAGGCATCTTTCCATGGGCTGACGACCCAGTACTATGGTTTAGCCCCGATCCACGCATGATCATCGACCTAAACTCCTGGAAGCCTTCCAAAAGTCTAAAAAGAACTTTTAAAAAAGCTCACTTCACTCTGAGTGTCGATCAGCACTTCACTACCGTTATGGATAAATGCGCCAAGATTCGCGAAAGTACCTGGATTTCAGAAGAATTCCACAAGAATTATAATGAACTTCACAACATGGGCCTTGCCCACAGCTTTGAAGTCTCATTAGACAATAAACTGGTCGGCGGCCTTTATGGCATATCGCTAGGCAGCGCCTTCTTCGGCGAATCCATGTTTCACGAAGCCACAGATGCTTCGAAAATTGCTTTTATGCACCTCATCCAATTTCTAAAACACCATGACTTCACCCTTCTTGACTGCCAAATCAGCAATGACCATCTTATTCGCATGGGAGGAGTCGACATAACCCGCAAAGAATACATCGCAGCACTAAATAATGCTCTGGAGAGAAAAGCTAACCAGGGAAATTGGCATAAACTCTGTGAGGATTACCTCGAAGGACAAGCTTAGCTATCGAAAGCTATAACGCCGGTAATATTATCTTTACCGCCACCTTTAAGAGATGTATAAATTAACTCCTGTAGTGTTTCATGAGGAGTCTTACCGGTCCGCAACACACGCTGTAGGTCTTTATGAGGCATGGCACCATACAAACCATCTGTACAAAATAAGTAACGGTCATCAACACGACGCTTATGGTATGTAACATCAACCTGAACATTAGAACTCGCACCTACACAGTTAGAAAGCAAGTGACTGAGAGGGTGATTTTCAGCTTCCGCCTTACTGAGATTGCCAAGTTTTACCATCTTAGCTACCCAAGTCTGATCCTCAGTCAATTGCTTAACTCGCCCCCCCCTTAAAAGATAAGAGCGGCTATCTCCGACATGAGCTATAGTTAATTTCCCAGGAACAAAAAGACAAGCTGTGACCGTCGTACCCATAGCTCGAGAAATCTGCAGCTTGTCATTGATAGCAAAGATCTTTTCATTGCACTGCTGAATACACTCGATCATCATTGTTTCGGATTCTTTGAGGCGGGCTTCCATACTTGAAGCTTTATTGCGCCAGATTCGGCTTAAAGCTTCAGTCGTAAAATAACTGGCGAGTTCACCACCTTCGTGGCCACCCATGCCATCTGTGACAACGAGTAAAGAGACTTTATCTCCAGGGAGCGATAGATATAAGTAGTCATCCTCATTATGACTGCGAACCAACCCTACATGGGTACCGCCTGCGATCTTAACTGGATCTAACTGACTGACGCTTGCTGGATTATTTAAGAATCTCTTTATCATATACCTGACTTAACCTTAAAGAAATCTTAATACTTCAGAGCACAATTTCCCAGTCGTCAAATACGAAATCTTCCGATTAAAAGAAATCATCGTCATCATCCACTTCAAGATCAACAACAAGCTTATCACCACTTTGGTAAACATTTTTGAGCTTTTCTTGCTTACCTGCCTTAATCTTTTCATTCTCTTGATTAATCAAAGCACGCAACTCTCCAATCATCTCAGAAGTGCCTTCTTTAAGCTCAGCAACAGTCGGATAAATAGGTATATCAGTCTTTGACTTCAATTCCTTCAACATATCTTCTGAAATATCTTCATCCATCTTATTGGCGATAATGATCGATGGGCGTTGCGTCATGCCTTCTTTATAAATCTCAAGCTCTTCTTTAAGACTTCCAAGATCTACCCACGGCTTTCTACCATCAGTACAAGCCATATCCAGAACATAAACCAACACCTTAGTTCGTTCGATATGCCTCAAAAAGTAATGACCAAGACCAACATTTTCACTGGCCCCCTCAATCAATCCAGGTATGTCCGCCACTGTCATACGTGTATAATCTTCGAACTCAATCACACCAACCATCGGGTGAAGAGTAGTAAAAGGGTAAGAAGCAGTCTTCGGTTGAGCATCAGATATCGCTTTCAGCAATGTCGACTTACCCGCATTCGGATACCCCACCAAACCAGCATCTGCGATAGTTTTTAACTCTAGCAAAAGAGTTCTTTCTTCTCCAGGACCACCAGGTGTTGCCTTTCTCGGCGCGCGGTTAGTCGAAGTCGCGAAACTTTTATTTCCACGACCTCCTAAACCACCCTGAGCAACAAGCACTTCCGCTCCAGGTTCATCAAGATCAGCCACTTCATAGCAATCATTTTCAAGATCCATCACCAAAGTTCCCGGAGGAACCAGAACAACAAGATCTTCAGCAGTTGCACCGTGCTTATCCGAACCCTGACCAGGCTCACCACTCTTGGCCGTAACGTGCTGCTGGTACTTCAACTCAACAAGTGAATCTCTTGACTTATCAGCTCTGAGAATAACACTCGAGCCACTACCGCCGTTACCACCATTGGGACCACCCTTAGGAAGGTACTTCTCTCGAAGAAAGCTTATGCAGCCATTGCCGCCATTGCCGGCCTTGACATAAATTTTTATTCTATCAACAAACATATAAACAAAAAAAGCCTCAAATCAGAGATCTGAGGCCCTAAAGTTTCAGGCGCAAATATTAACTTGCGGCTTCTTCAACGATGTTAACTCTACGACCACCTTTGTCGAAAGCTACTCTACCGTCTTTAAGAGCGAAAATTGTGAAGTCTTTACCTAGACCAACGTTCTTTCCAGGGTGGAATTTAGTACCACGCTGACGAACAATGATAGAACCAGCAGAAACAAGTTGACCGCCATATCTCTTCACACCGAGCATTTTAGGGTTAGAATCACGACCATTCTTGATACTACCCTGACCTTTCTTATGTGCCATGTTGCAATTCCTTAAAAAATTAAATGAAAACCGTATATATAATCAGTAAAGTCTGAAAAAATGTCAGGCACTATAGCCAGATTCCTAAATAAAACAAGACGTTTTTAAGTAAAATACATTTTCTTCTTTTTTTTCGTTTTTCGTGTTTGATTTGAGCAGAACTAAGATTACTATTTGTCCCATCGCTGCTCGGGTGGCGGAATTGGCAGACGCGCACGGTTGAGGGCCGTGTTGGGAAACCAGTGCGGGTTCGACTCCCGCCCCGAGTACTTCTGAGGCCGAAATCCAACGATTTCGGCTTTTTTTGTGCTCAAATTCTACCTTCCAAAAAATTAGTTTCTAAACTAGGATCACTCTACAACAGAACTTAAACCTAAATTCGTGAAATTTTTTCAATGTAAACGAAAACTGGCCAAGGCGCCTGCTTTTTAGTAATTGCTGTTGACATTTAGTATTCGATTCAAGTATTTTAGTTTCCTAATGATTAGGGGATTATTTTTTACAGAAGAAATCATTACATTAAGCATATATTCACTAAAAAATACAGGTCTGTACGTTGGCATTATTTATAAATGCCAATACATACCCTTGAATAGTCAATCTTTAAATACTCAGAGAGATTCTTTTATAAACCTCAAACCATGGAGAATAGCGCCCAAACTTCAATATTTCATTGCCTGAGTGCTTAACCTGTTTACAGGCCAGTAAGATAAGATCGCGTATTACAGCCCTTAACCGTCTTTGATCTCTTGAGTTATTGCATCCAAAAAGAACGTTGCAAATTAGCCTAATTCTATCAACGCTTTCTCGACTACTGGAATATCTGCTTCAAGAAATTGAAAGCTTCCTAAATCTGAAAGTTGTACCCACTTTACATCTGCATGTACTGAGTTTTTTACCTTTCCGGTAAAATCATGAACCAGATAGGTTTGCAGGATGATTTTTTTATCTCCAAGAGTTACTGAACTCTCATAAAAAAATTCCAAACTCTTGCAGCTCACATTCAATTCTTCATAGAGTTCGCGAACCAACGCCTCTTCTGGTGTTTCTCCAAGGTCCATCTTCCCCCCAGGAAACTCCCACTTACCATCATGGTGAGACTCTGCTCTTTGAGCAATAAGCACCTCACCATTTTTTTGTAAGATTCCAGCGACTACTCTAATTACTCGCAGACTTAAGCTCTTGCTGTTGTGGAACCTTGGCAGCCTTAACATCTTCCGGAGGACCTTTCACAAAAGCTACGTAAACATACATAACACTGGAAAAGAATAGAAGAATTATGGCGAGTAAGCACCACCCTTTCATTAATGAACTGGGCTTACTCTCTTCTGGAATCGTTTTACCTTTCATCGCTAGGTAATTTAAAATAGCAAATTTTGGTGCTGAAATGAAAGAGACAACTGTCGCAACTTTTACCACGACTCCCATAGCACCATCAATATGTTTCGTCATAAAAAATACGACAACTGTCAAAGCCACCGCAATCCATAATACAGTTTGATAGTACTTCTTACCATCTGTGGTCTCTTCATCCGTTTTTTCGTTTTTCAAAATCAAAAAGCATTTTTCCAGAGTTCTTGGGTAAGCATCTAAACAGGTTAAAGTCGTACTGAACATGGTTGTCAAGGCAGCAATGCCAATTAGCGGGTAAGCCCAGCTTCCAAGAGCAGAGGTGTACATATCGATTAATTGAGCAGCAAAAACAGGTCCTTTAGAAGATGGTTTATCCGGACCACCAAACATCACCAAAGCTCCCAGTGCTAAAAAGCACATCGCTAAACAAGCTGTACCGTAAAAGCCGATATTGAAGTCAAACATGGCTTTCTTTAAAGGTGCTTTTTCTCCCGATTCAATATTGGCTTCCTCTGACCAGACTGAGTGCCAAACTGAAATATCCATCGGTGCTGGCATCCAACCAAGGAAAGCCGCCAGGAACATAGCATCTGCATACTTGCCAAGATCAAAACTGGCTTGCCCGTCATATACACCACCTGGAGTCGTAACCAAAACGGAGGTTACTGCAATGATTGTCGTGATTGTTAAAAGAATAATGATGATCTTCATCAATTTATCAAGAATACTGTACCTACCGATAGAAAGAACCACAGCCGCGATAAGCAGGAAAGCTATAGCCGGGACGTGCGGCATGTAATCTTTCGGAATATTTAACTTAAAAAACTCAACAGCTATAGAACTCGTAACAATTGTCACTGCAGCCTGAATTAAACACATGGTTATTAAGGTAATGGAAATATAAGTCCAAAGAGCCCACTTGCCCAAAGCATTATAACCATGAAGGATATTCTTACCAGTAACAGCTGTATACTCAGGACCGAAGCGATAAAAGGGGTATTTTATAACGTGGACTAACGGTATAAGTAAAAGGAGTAAATAGCCGTAATTGGCTCCTGCCTGGGTGGACATAACCAAGTGTGAAACCCCTACTGCAGCACCGGCATATAACAAACCCGGCCCAAGATTACCGAGAGTATTTTTTATTTTAGAAAGCATTTATGCATCGCCTATTTTTAATTAAATGTAGTATCTCACCACAAACACTTAATTGAAAGCTAAAAAACTAAGCTTAGGTTTATGTATATCAAGAGACTTATTGTGATATATAGAAAGTTTGACACATCTTACTCGAAAATTATATTTTTAGAAAAGAAATGAAATCACAGACAGGTTAAACTGCAGTAACTATCGTTACCGGTTTTTTAGGAGCCGGTAAAACTACTATCCTTAACCACATCCTCTCTTCTAACCATGGCTACAAGATAGCTGTTATCGTCAATGAATTTGGAGAAGTCGGTATCGATGGCGATCTGATCATTAAAGACGAGGATTCAATTCTCGAACTTTCAAATGGTTGCCTTTGCTGTGCAATGATTGGTGACCTGACCAAAATTGTCATGGATCTCCAGAACTGTAACAAAGAATTCGACCATTTAATAATTGAAACAACCGGTATTGCCAACCCTGCTCCTGTCGCTGAAGATTTTTACTTGGACCCACGCATTAATAACTCGTTTTATGTAGACGGAATAATCACTGTCGTCGATCCAATTAATATTGAAATAGATATAGAAGACAACGAAGAATGTTATAAGCAAATCGCCTATGCTGACATGTTTATTTATAATAAATCAGACATAGCAACTGAGGAGTAAAAATCCAAAGCTCTGAGCCTAGTCAAGCTGGTAAACCCAATTACCAGATTTACTGAAACCTCGCATGGAAAAGTAGACGTTGACCAAATCCTCAAAATTGGTTCACGCCAAAATAAAGAAATAAATCTGGAGCACCACCATGTTGAAAATCACGAATATGGGCACCATCATCATAAAAGTCCCGTTGAGTCTGCCTCGATAGTACTTGAAGGTGAATTCAATCAGGGCCAACTGCGCTATTGGTTAAGCACATTAATTTTCGACCGATGCGATTTCATTTACCGTATGAAAGGCATTATCAACGTAGCAGGAAGCAATGAAAAACTTATCTTTCAATCTGTACATAGACTGTTTGAAGATGGTCTGGGCGGACAATAGAAAGAAGGAGAAAAGCGACTTAGTAAAGTTGTCTTTATCGGTGAGAATATCGATAGACAGGAATTGCTTGAAGGAATAAAATCCTTTAGTACAAAATTAGCGCACAATGATCACATCATTGATGGTTTCAACCTCAAATTCACTTTTACGCAAGACTATAACCGGGAGTTCGTCGCCCTCTTCTATTCGATTCAATACACTCTCAAGGTCGGCATCTTTAAGGATCATTTCATTGCCGATTTTAAAGAGCATATCCCCTTTTCGTATATTGCTTAGATAACCAGAAATATTTTCAATCCCGGAAATAACATAGCCCTGATGAAAAGGTATGGAGACAGCCTTCGCCAATTCACTCCAATTTGCTTCTAAACTCAACCCCAACTTTACTTTTGCGAGCTTTAAGCCACGTAACTCAAAAAGCTTTGCCGTTTGCACATGACCATCTAATAATGTCAATTTTATGGTGTTTTTAGACTTATACTTTAAAAGCTCGCGGTAAAAATCTATGGCAGTCTTAATTGACACATCATTTACTTTGGTGATGATCATATCATCCTTAACGCCCAATAAATGATTAAGGGTTCCTTTTCTGACATTTTTAACTAAAACTGCTGCAGTTCTTTGCTCTGTATTAACACCGGTAACTATATCGAACCCCAACTCTTTACCTAAATGGTGTTCCGGCGCCAGCCACTTTTTCAGAGCCTCGTGAATAGTCTCAATCGGCAAAGCAAAACCAATTCCCTGTGTAGAAGTCTTAGTGGCGACTAATAAACCAATCATTTCTCCATTTAAATTAACTACCGGCCCGCCACTATTGCCTTTATTTGCCTTCACGCTTACCTGAATTAAATGAGGATGAATAATCTTTTGATTCACTTTGAGAACTCGATTTAAAGCACTGACAATTCCCTCTGTGACACTTAAGTCCAAGCCTTGAGGTGAACCGATAGCAATGATCGATTCCGCCAGGTATAAATCTCTCGGTAAGGCAAATTTAATTACCGGGAATTTACGACCTTTGGTACTTTTAAGCTTTAACAAAGCTAAATCGTTTTGCTCATCTCTCAGAATCATCTCTGCAGAATACTCATTATCATCAAAAAAAACGACTTTGAGATTCTCCTGATTCTCGACTACGTGAAAATTTGTCAGCACCAAACCAGACTGTTCAATAACCACTCCACTCCCCAGTGACTTTTGAAGTTTCTTCTCCTGAACCTTAATCAAAACAGTTGCAGGCATTGCCATACTGGCAGCTTTCACCTGCGGAGTTATGCGGATATTTTCCTGAGTGAGTGCGTAAGAATAAACAAGTAAGAACGCAACAAAAAACAGCCAAATGTTGCATTTCCGCAAATTTACTCTTAGAATTTTGTGAACATCGAACACAATCCTAAAGGGCAAAAAGGGTATTTCTATGTTAGACAACGATCTTAACGCATTGCTTAAATACATGCAAGGCACCTATTTGAATTTATGGTATAACTATACACTGCCAATATTTCAGAGTAAAGCGATTAACGATAGCGATGATTTTAGAATCAATGAAAAAATGATTCAGATGCTTTGGAATAAAAATCATTTGCTAAACGACGTTCTCTTTGATGATCAAAGAAAAAGTTACAAAATTCTCAATCCTGGCACCTGGAATCGTGAACCCGGACCTGATTTCAAGTCTGCAAAGGTTATAACCGGTCAAGACACCTTATCTGGAGATGTAGAAATTCACCTACAACCAGAACACTGGAATAACCATGGACACCAATTTGATCCTGCTTACGACAAGGTTAAGCTACATGTCGTCTGGAAAAACCCTAACAACAAAAGAACACCAGCCCACATTCCAGTCATAGAGCTATCAAGCCAGCTTGCTGTCGCAGAAGACAAAATCTGGGAACTGCAATCTTCGTCAAATTACAGTAAATCTCAGATACACCCTGCTGTTGAATGCGCTGAACAAATGAACAAAATATCAGACGAAACTTTACAACTGACCTTTAGGGCTGCAGGTTTATCGCGGCTACAAAGGAAAGCCAACCAGATTCGATTACTTTCAACAAAATATTGTTTTAGTCACGCCATCTACCTACAACTTGCAGATGCTATGGGCTTTAAGTCAAATCGAGAACCTTTCAAGCAAATTTGTGAACGTCTTCCACTTGAAACTCTCGTCAATCTTTCTCCTATTGAGCAAAAGGCTTGTTTGTGGGGGACTTCGCAGTTACTTCCGGATCATACACAAACCGAAGTTCACGAAGAAATTCTAGTCGAGTGTAAAATACTTTGGGAGACATGGTGGAGACTAAGAAACGAGGCCAGTGAACCGTTAAAGTGGGTTAAAGCCTCCAGTCGTCCCGCGAATAGTCCAGAAAGAAGAATGGCTGCATTTATACAGCTTCTCAACAAAGTCAACTACCATCCTGAAGGCCTTATTTTACAAAGCTGTAAAATACTTCTCGAAGGTAACTCTCCAAGAAAATTTATCGAAGATCAATTACATGTTGAAAGTCACTGGGAAGCATACTGTAATTTTAAAACAAAAATACCAAAACCTATGAAGCTACTTGGCTCCAATAGGAAAATGGACATCATCATAAATGTCATCGTCCCGGCGATGGCTGTCTATTTATCTGAACCCGGACATTCCAACGATCTGCATAAACTTTACAATTTCTACTGCAGTCTACCCAAAGCTCAAGATAATCACATTTTAGATATAGCTCGTCACCGTTTCTTTATCCCGCCTGCTAGAATGAAAGATATCATCACCAAAGCTGTCGATCAGCAAGGAGTCATGCAACTCATGCACGATTTTGATCTACCACAGACACCAGAAGAGATTAGAGGTTTTTGGAGTGAACTGGGCATAGATTTCGAAATCACCAAATAATTTCATAGGCATCTTACATGATTCGAAACTGACTGTATTTTTAGCAAAACACATGAACAAAGGAAGTTAACTATGCAGTTATTGCACACTATGATCCGTGTTGGCGATCAAGAAAAATCGATCAAATTTTATACAGAAATCCTCGGTATGAAAGTTCTACGCCAGAAAGATTACCCTGGCGGACGTTTCACCAACACCTTCGTAGGCTATGGCGATGAATCTGAACATACCGTTGTAGAGTTGACTTATAACTGGGACACAGATGAGTACACCCATGGCAGCGGCTTTGGCCACCTGGCATTTGGCGTAGAAGATATTTACGCTACCTGTGAGGCTATGAGAAAAATGGGGGTAAACATCACCAGAGAGCCAGGTCCAATGAAACACGGAACTACAGTCATCGCTTTTGTAGAAGATCCAGACGGCTACAAAATCGAACTCATCGAAAAGAAAACACTTTAATTCTAAGACATTGGGAGGTTTTTCCTCCCAAAAATTGATCGATTTTTACAATCTCTTGAATCATTTTTACAATCTTTATAATATTTTCAGAGATAAATTAAGGCATTCAAATTTATTATTGGAGATTATAAAATGTCTGAAATTACCTTTCCTGACCAGCCTGCCATAGACAGCATTCCAGCTGAGCTTAAAGCTATTGCCAAAGAAAAAAAAGTCACTAACCTTCTACTTTCTTTTCTGGACTTCCACATTACTGAAGCAGATTTCGCTGCTCTTAAAGATGCTGGCTTTAAAACCTCAAATGTTCTTGAAACTGTATCTGACCTTAAAGATTATGGTTATGACGTTTCTGCTCCAGAATCTGCAGAAGAGTACCGTACTGAGATTTACCCTAAAATCATGGAGCTTCATGCAAAAGCTGGTTACTATGGTGTTCAAATCCAGGTTGGTGGTGTTTACTTTGATGACGAAGGTATGCTCACTGAAGAAGCTATCGCTCTACTTAAGCGTCAAAAAGAAATCGTCGAAGGCGTTGGTCTTGTTCCTTCTGCTGTAGGCGGTTGCTGGGATGCCGACTGGACTAAGTGTATCAAGCCACACATTCAGGCTGCCAATGTTCTTGGCTCTCCTTATGTTTATGGTCCATTTGCAACTCCTTTCCTTTACTTCCCTGAAGGTGCATCTTCCGGTAATGATGCCATGGATTGGGTAGACGGCCAAATTGAACGTTTTGCAAAACTGCTTCAGGAAGAAATTGGCCCATTTGCTGCCAAATATGGCGTTACTCTTTGTGAAGAGCCTCTTCAGAGATTTGAAAGAATGCCAATTCGTCTAAGAGAAGCTGTTGAGCTAGCTCTTAAAGCTGACATCGATCAATTCAAAATCATGGTTGATATGTGTCACGAGTTTGCAGATGGCGATGGACCTGTTCTTTTCCGTCAACACCTTAAGAGACTTCACGATGCCGGTAAACTTCACGGTATCCACATCTCTGCAGTTCACCGCGGTAAACTTTATGAATCATGGTTCAACCAGCAATACTTCAACGAGTTTTTTACTCCTTACTTCGAGCTTGGCTATACTGGTGAAATTTGTATCGAAACTTTCGACGCAACTGAGCCGGTTGTTGAAGCTGCCAAAGTTAACCGTCGTATATTTAAGAACCCAATTGGTGTTATGATCAACCAGTTGGCTTACTCGACTGACAAACTAAGTAAAATCCCGGCTTTAGCAAAGGCCTAATTTTACTAATTCCATCTTTCAAAGGCATCGGTTTTAGCGATGCCTTTTTTATTGGACAAAAAATTCATTTTGCATAAAAAAGTCAAATTCCAAATAACTCCCTTCCTGCACAAATGAGCACAAAATAAATATATTCCGCTAAATAAGGTTGCTCTTTTTATCCGCATTTTTGATTTAAAAATTCAATAAAATAACGGCCTTAAATCCTAGATTTTTTACAAGTAACGAAAAAATCAGGATGAAACAATGTTCAAGTCTCTCACTCTAGCGCTAGCATTATTTACAAGTTCAGCACTTGCCGAGATTTCTTTTCCTTCTCTTCCAAAGACAGATAATATTCCGGCTGAATTCAAAGCCATTGCAAAACAAAGAAAAGTCACAAACCTTCTTTTATCATTTCTCGACTTTCATATATCTGAAGAAAATTACACACAACTTAAAGCCAGTGGCTTTAAAAGCAGCAACCTTCTTGAAACAGTTGCTGATCTAAAAACATACGGTTATGATGTTTCAGTTCCAAGTTCAGCAGCAGAGTACCGTTCAAAAGTATTCCCAATGGTTATGGAGATGCATGCCAAGGCTGGTTACTATGGCGTTCAGATCCCTGTTGGTGGAGTTGCCTTTGATGAAAATGGCATGATCACTGAAAATGCGATCAAGCTTCTAAAACAACAAAAAGAAATTGTCACGAAAGCCGGTTTAAATATTTCTGCTGTTGGCGGTTCCTGGGATAAGGATTGGACAAAATGCATAAAGCCGCAAATTCAAGCAACAAATATTCTTGGTTCACCTTACCTCTACGGCCCATTTGCCACACCTTTTCTTTTCTTCCCGGAAAATGCCAACTCTGGTGATGCGGCAATGGATTGGGTAGATGGCCAAATTGTAAGATTCAGCAATCTACTAACGAATGAAATCGGTCCGTTTGCAGCAAAGTATGACGTCACTCTCTGTGAAGAGCCTCTTCAAAGATTTGAAAGAATGCCGATTCACTTGAATGAAGCCACTCAAATTGCTCTAAAAGCTAAGACAAAACAATTCAAAGTTATGGTTGACATGTGTCACGAGTTCACAGATGGTGCCGGCCCTAAGAAATTCAAAGAACTAATTCAAACTCTACACAAAGCAGACAAACTTCACGGTATTCACGTTTCACCGATTCATCGTGGCAAGCTTTATGAATCATGGTTCAATCAACAGTACTTCAACGACTTCTTCGGAGCATTCTTCGAAGTTGGTTACACTGGTGAAGTATCAATCGAGACGTTTGACGCAACAGCCCCTGTTGCTGTACCGGCAAAAGTCAACCGTAGAAAATTTAAAAATCCAATCGGCGTTATGATCAACCAACTGGTTTATACAGCCGATAAACTAAGCAAAGTACCAGTTAAGTGAGGAGGAAACTATGAGTAATTATGTTATTGGCCTGGACTATGGCACCAACTCTTGCCGGGCAGTCCTCATGGAAATCGGCTCCCCGAAAGAATTAGCAGCTTCAGTATTTCCATACCCTTCGGGTGAATTAGGAATTTTAGTTGATGCAGAAGACCCGCACGTTGCTAGACAGCATCCACAAGACTATGTCGATGGCATGGCAACTAACATCAAGAATGTTCTTAAAGATGCAAAATCAAATGTGCCAGGCTTCTCTGCCGATCAAGTCAAAGCTTTAGGTTTTGCAACCACTGGTAGTACAGTTATTCCAGTTGATGAAAATAATCAGCCTCTAGCTTTCAAAGACGAGTTTAAAGACAACTACAACGCCATGGCATGGTTGTGGAAAGACCACACAAGTTCAAAAGAAGCAGCTCAAATCACTGAGCTAGCTGCTGAAATTCGTCCAGAATACCTAGCGCGATGCGGTGGGACCTACTCTTCTGAATGGTTCTGGGCCAAAGTTCTTCACTTGAAAAATATTGACCCTGAAACTTACAATGCATCTTATAGTTTCGTTGAACTATGTGATTTCCTTCCAGCTGTTCTTACTGGTGCATCAGACCCAACGGCTATCGGCAGAAGTATCTGTGCTGCAGGTCACAAAGCAATGTATGCCGATTCATGGGGCGGACTTCCTGATAAAGAATTTTTAACTGAACTTGACCCAGCTCTAGCTGATCTAAGAGACAGACTGTACGACAAAGCAAATGCTTCTGATCAAAGTGCCGGCTCAGTCAACGCCGAATGGGCCACTGAACTTGGACTTGCTGAAGGAACACAACTAGCCATTGGTGCATTCGATGCTCACATGGGTGCTGTTGGTGCTTCCATTAAAGATGGCAGCCTGATTAAAATTATGGGCACCAGTACTTGTGACCTACTTATCACAGAAAAAGATCAGGCAATCGAAGGTGTTTGCGGAACTGTGAAAGACTCGGTTATACCTGGTTACATCGGCATCGAAGCCGGACAATCTGCTGTTGGCGACCTATTCCTCTGGTTTGTAAATAACATAGTTCCAGACTCATACGGAGCTGACCAAAATGAAAAATTCAAGAACCTCACAGCCAAAGCTGCTGAGTCCAAAGCTGGTCAATATGGTCTCCTTTCTCTTGATTGGAATAATGGTAACCGCTGTGTTCTTGTCGATATGGACCTAAGTGGTCTTCTGATCGGCCAAACTCTACACACTAAAGCTCACGAAGTTTACCGAGCACTCATAGAAGCGACTGCTTTTGGTGCCCTGAAAATCGTCAATCGTCTTGTTGAATCAGATGTTAATGTTGAAGAAATCATTTGCTGTGGTGGTCTTGCTCAGAAGAATGCTCTAATGATGCAGATCTACGCCAATGTAACCAACAGAAAAATCCGCATTGCCGGAACTGAACAGACTTGTGCTGTTGGTGCTGCTATTTTCGCCGCAGCTGTTGCTGAAAATACTTCAGTTGGTGAGCTACAGGAGCAGATGACTGTTCTATCTGACAAAGTCTTCATCCCAGAAGAATCTGAAGTCGCGATATACAGCAAGCTATACGCTCTATACGATCAACTGCACGATTCATTCGGTGTGGAAGGCACAAGCATGAGCCTTTACTATGTTATGAAAGAACTCCACGCTATCCGTAAGGAGGCGAACAATGCTTGAGAAACTAAAGCAGGAAGTTCTAGAAGCCAACAAACTCCTCAAATCAGATGACTTGATCAAATTGACTTGGGGAAATGTCAGTGGCATCGATCGCGATAGTGGTTTAGTCGTGATTAAACCTTCTGGCGTAAGCTACGATAAAATGCAGACAAGTGACCTGGTCGTTCTTGACTTGGATGGCAATGTTATTGAAGGTCAACTCAACCCTTCATCTGACACTCCGACTCACTTGCACCTTTACAGAACTTATCCAGAGATTGGTGGAATTACACATACGCACAGTCTGAATGCAACTGCTATGTGCCAAATGGGTCAAGAACTCCCTTGTGCCGGTACAACACACGCCGACCACTTTTACGGAACTGTTCCCCTCGCCCGTCCACTGACAGAAGCAGAAGTAGAAGATGACTATGAATTAAATACTGGCGTTGTCATCGAAGAAACATTTACCAAGCTTAATCTAAAAGTTATGGAAGTTCCTGCAGTTCTTTTACACTTCCATGCTCCATTCACCTGGGGTAAGTCGGCTATGGAATCTTTCAAAAATGCTGTGGCTCTGGAAAGCTGCTGTGAAATGGCCATTAAAACTCTATCTGCCACTGGTAAGATAACTGAGATGCCAAAACACATTCAGCGCAAGCATTACCTGCGTAAACATGGAGCAAATGCGACCTACGGTCAAAAAGCCCTGTCTTAAAATTCATTACCTACACTAAAGATATTCGGAGTTAACATGGAAACGAGCAAAATTGCTATTGGTTCGTGGGCCTTCTCTTTTGGTCCTTTTGAAAATAACCCTTGGAGCTTTGAGGAAGTCGCAAAGTACGCTTCTGAAAATGGCTACGATGGTATAGAAATCAACGGTTTTAAACCACACCCTCACCCAGACAACTACGGCACAGATGAAAAATGTGCTGAGCTTAAGAAATTCCTGGACGATTTAGGTCTTGGTATTTCCGGTTTTGCGGCAGACTTCAGAGAAGTTCCTCCGGCAAAAGTTGAGAAAAATGAGTTCATGAATGAAGTAAAAAGATGTCTCGATTTCTGTAAGAGAATGGAAATCAATACACTTCGCGTTGACACTATTTCTCCTCCAGTTAAACTTTCTGAAGAAGAGTATGCCGCAGATTTCAAAAGATTGACTGACAATTGGCGCGCAGCTGCAGATCTTGCTGCACAGTACAACGTCACAATCGTTTGGGAGTTTGAGCCTGGTTTCTGGTTAAACAGTCCTTCTGAAATCGTTAATGCCGTTAAAACTGTTGATCACCCGAACTTCAAAGTTCTTTTCGACACCTCTCACGCTTACATGTGTGCTGTTGTCGGTGCTAGACAGACTGGCGAAAAAGAAGTGCTTGAAGGCGGTATAGCTGAGCTTCACGAAAACCTTAAAGGTTACATCGGTCACTATCACGTAATTGATAGTGATGGTACACTTCACGATGACGAGACTTCAACTCATAGCCCATTCGGCAAAGGTTTCATTGACTGGAAAGCATTCTTCACGCAATTCGAAAGTGAACTATCTGCTTCCAATTGGTGGTGCTGCGACTTCTGTTTCTGCCCAACAACTGAGCAGGATGGTAAAGATGCCGTTCCTTTCCTGAAAAATGTTGCTGCATCTGTAGGTGTAGAAGATGCCATACGCTAAAAATAACGACCTCGACATTTACTACGAAGTTCATGGTGAAGGTGAGCCACTCATTCTGATCATGGGTCTTGGTGCAAATGGCGCTGTTTGGGAAAAACATTTGGACTGCTATAAAGAGCATTTCAAATGTGTCATCATCGACAACCGCGGTGTTGGACTTTCTTCTAAACCAACTGGTTCATATACTACTGACGAAATGGCGTCAGATGTCAAATCAGTCATGGATGAACTAAGCATAGCTAAAGCCCGCGTTGCCGGTATATCCATGGGTGGTGCAATTGCGCAAAGCCTGGCTCTTAACTACCCTGAAATGGTCCAATCTTTGGTTCTTATTTCAACATGGGCTAAGTGCGACCTTTACGCCAAGAAAGTTTTCGAACACTTCAAGTGGAACAGAGTTCATACCACTCCTGGTGAGTTCATGACGACTCTCCACTTGTGGATCTTCGCAACTAAGTTCTTTGCTGAAAATGAAGCAGCTCTGGCAGAAGGCAGCCAAATGGCGGATGACAATCCTGCGCCTCAGCCACAGTATGCTTTTGATGCACAGTGCGATGCGTGTTTGAATCACGACAAAGCAGATCAAATCGGTAAAATTAAAGTTCCTTGTTTGGTAACCATCGGAGACAAAGACATCTTTACTCCACCGGCATTTTCTGATTACCTACATGAAAATTTACCAAACTCAGAGATGATCAAATTCCGCGATTGTGGACATGCTCATCATTGGGAAGATTTAGAAGCCTTTAACAGTTCAACACTTGAGTTCTTAAAGAAAAACTAACCAAAAAAATAGCCAATGATTGTCGCAAAACCATTGACTACCCCTATACACAAAAATTGATTTAGGCGGTTAATTCTCTGAATTAACCGTATTTCATTTATTTCCAAAACTTCAAAAAAGCAAATGCTTTTGGAACCCTCTGCGGAATTCTCTCCTACTTCCCTAGTATAACAGTTGATTTTTGGTCGCCTAAACCTATAGGTATTTTATTCACTCGTGCCCATGGTGAAACGGATATCACAGGAGTCTCCGAAGCTCTAGTTGCAGGTTCGATTCCTGCTGGGCATACTTTTCATTTCACCCATTATACTGCAATTTATTTACATTTATTTTCTCACGCCTTTTCAATTCTTTTTACTAACTCTGCAAAAATACCATTAAAAACTAAATTAAATTCTGGCTTTCCCGATAAATAAAACCGTATAGTAGCTTACGAATTAATACAAAAGGAAATGGGTGATGGACTTCAATTCGTGGGAAAAAGAGATGCTCGCCAAAGGCTACCAAAAATACTTTCTAGGTGATATCGCCAAAGGTTCTATCGTAAGTTTTGCGGAATCTCTTCACAAATTGAGTAATCTAGCTGACTCTTCCAGCGGCGCTCTCTTAGAAGAAACTACCGAGCTTAAAGCAAATGCCGTTAAATTCTGTGTCAAACCCATGCTTGAGCCTCTCAATGAATTTGAAGCTCATCTGAAAGACGATAATCATGATGAATGTGTCAAACTCGTCAAAGATTTAGTCATTATTATCAAAGATTTCAAAAAAATGCTTACCGAAAACTGTGACTAAGCAGGCCTTTAAAAGTTAAATTGTGTAAGCTAATGTTAATATTTCGATAATTATGGAAATGTCTTCTTGTTATATTTCCAAAGCATCTTATATATTCTGCCATGAATTTAAAAGACACAGCAGACTGCTTAGCAGAACTTGGAAATGAAACTCGTTTAGAAATATTTCGCTTCCTGGTTAAGTGCGGTAATAAAAAAGTATTGGTCGGTGACATCAAGAAAGAGATAAACATACCAAACTCTACCCTTTCTCATCATCTTTCGAGATTGGCAAAAGTTGGTTTGATTCTTCAAGAAAAAGAAGGAAGACAAATCATCTGCCAACCGCAATTTAACCAACTTCAAGGAATGATCGATTTCCTCTTAGAAGAGTGTTGTGAAGGTGAATCTTGTTTGACTAAGCCTAAGACCTGCTGCTAAAAGTTTTTTTTAAAAATCATTTCGATAATAATGGAAATATTAAGGTATTATTAAAATGGCAATAAAAGTAGCAATAAACGGCTTTGGCCGCATGGGACGTTTAGCTTTTCGCGAAGCGTTTGATCGTGCAGATTTTGAAATTGTACACATAAATGAACTACATGGAGATGCCCAATCTGCAGCCCACCTCCTCGAGTTTGACTCTGTACATGGTCGTTGGGATAAAAATATTTCAGCAGAACCTGGAAAGATAATTGTTGGCGATAAAGAAGTCACAGTGTCACACGCTTCTACACCTGGAAATTTTGACTGGACAAGCAAAGGTATAGACCTTGTTATAGAGTGTACCGGTCAATTTAAAACGATTGAAACTTTAAAACCCTACTTTGAAAAAGGCGTCAGAAAAGTCGTTGTCTCTGCTCCGGTAAAAGATGAAGGTGCTCTAAACATTGTATACGGCATCAATGACGATCTATATGACGGTTCACAGGACATAGTTACTGCTGCTTCTTGTACAACAAACTGTCTTGCTCCGGTTGTTGAAGTTATTCACAAAAAGCTGGGTATAACTCACGGCTCCATGACGACTATCCACGATATTACTAATACTCAGACTATCATTGATGCTCCTCACAAAGATCTAAGAAGAGCTCGCTCTTGCAGCCAGTCCCTCATTCCAACCACCACAGGTTCTGCGACTGCAATTACTATGATCTATCCTGAGCTCAAAGGAAAACTAAATGGCGTTGCTGTCCGTGTTCCTCTTCTGAACGCTTCACTGACGGACTGTGTTTTCGAAGTAAGTCGTGAAACATCTAAAGAAGAAGTGAATGAACTCTTAAAAGAAGCTTCTGAGACTTACCTAGAAGGTATTTTAGGTTATGAAGAAAAGCCTTTGGTCTCAGTTGACTACAAAGACGATAAGCGTTCATCCATTATTGATGCTCTTTCTACTATGGTGATAGACGATACTCAAGTGAAAATTCTAGCTTGGTACGACAATGAAATTGGTTATATCAACCGCATGGTAGATCTGACTGAAAAAGTCGCCAAATCAATCGAAGGTTAAAATGAAAAACCTCAGGGACTACATAATCGTCACTGCCGCCTACTGGAACTTTATGTTGACAGATGGCGCTCTGCGCATGCTGACTCTGTTGTACTTTCACGATCAAGGGTATTCACCAGTAAAACTGGCATTCCTCTTCCTTCTGTACGAATTTTGTGGAGTCATCACCAATTTATTTGGTGGCTGGCTCGCACAGAGACAAGGCCTAAAAGCAACACTTATCTATGGCCTAGCTTTACAAGTTAGCGCCCTTGGGCTCTTAAGTTTTCTAGATACTTCATGGCCGGAAATAAAAGCCGTTGCTTTTGTCATGGCAGCTCAAGCTTTATCTGGAATAGCCAAAGACTTAACCAAAATGAGTTCAAAAACTGCTGTTAAGTTCCTCATACCAGAAGATCAAAGTAGCAGTTTATTTAAGTGGGTCGCTATCCTGACAGGATCAAAAAATGCCATAAAAGGTGCTGGCTTTTTCTTTGGTGGTTTTCTTCTGCAAACCTGGGGATTTAAGCAATCCCTTTGGCTCATGGCGGCTTTAATTTTGATCATATTTGTGTTTACAATCTTTGCTTTGACTGGCGATCTCGGTCAAGCTAAGAATAAAAACCGCCTCAAAGAGCTTTTTACTCAAGGTAAACAGATTAATACCCTGGCCGCGGCGCGAGTCTTCCTCTTTGGTGCTCGCGATATCTGGTTTGTTGTCGGTATCCCCATATTCATGTCTGAAGGGCTTGGCTGGTCCTTCACTAAAATTGGCACTTTCATGGCTGTTTGGGTCATTCTATATGGCATAGTACAATCCCTGGCGCCCAAAATAGTCAAAGGTAAAAATGGCGAAGCACCCGACGGGAAAGTCGCCACTAAACTAGCGATTGCTCTTTCTCTAGCGATGGCTTTTTTACTGGTTTGTTACCTAACCGCAGGGATCAATGCAACTTTACTTATCAGTGGCCTTTACATCTTCGGTTTTATCTTTGCTTTGAACTCTTCGGTGCACTCATTTTTAATTCTCGAATATGCCGATAACGACAAAGCCGCTATGAACGTAGGATTCTACTACATGGCAAATGCTATGGGACGTTTAATTGGCACTCTTTTGTCTGGGCTTCTCTACCAATTCTTTGGTTTGACCGGATGTCTTGGTGGGTCACTTATCTTCCTGATAATCACAACTATATTTAGTAACTTTTTAGAAAAGAATCCACAGATTACTCAGATTCACACAGATGGAGAAAAGACAGAGTTATAAAACAAAACGTTTATACTCAATACTCTTTTTACCAAAATTGATTAATAATGCCTTTTTCTGAGGTGAAGCTTTTAAATAGTTCAGTACTTGAGATTCTTCTGTGCCAGAATAGCTCTGCAATGCTTTCAATTCCACTAATACAGAATTAAAGCACAAAAAATCTACCTGATAATAAGTATTTAGTTTTTCGCCGCGATAAAAAATAGGGAGTTTCTTTTCCCGCTCAAAATTAATTCTTTGAAATAGGAACTCTTTCTCCAGTGCTTCTTGGTAAACTGCTTCAAGAAAGCCGCAGCCTAAACTATTATGTACAGTCATAGCGGCCCCTATAATTTTATAGGTTTCTTCGTCTTTGTAATTCATATTTGCCCTAAGAATCTTTATAGACCAAATAATCTTACTCTCAATCAACCATCCCCCTCAACCCTAATCTGTGAAAATCTGAGGCATCTGTGGATAACTATATAACAAAAAAGCCGCCCAAATTGGACGGCTTTAAAGTCTATTAAAAGTAAACCTTACTCACTCTTGTCCTGAAGGGCAGCGTCGGCGGGGAATTCAGCACCGGCTTTAATCCATGCTTCAATTTTAGCAATTTGATCAGCAGTTAGAACTCCACCTTTTGGAGGCATGACGTCGTCGTCATCGTCAGTCATCTTAATTAACTTCACAAGATAACTTGCAGCAGGGTCACCTTTGACAATTGGAGCTTCTTCAGAATCTCCCGCAGTGAAAGCAAATTCCGCTTTATCCATACGGTACTCGCCTTTCTGCTTCTTCTCGCCGTGACATTTTATACAACGAGATTCAAAAATTGGCGCGACATCTTTAAGGAAATCTACTTTACCAGCTACAGGTTTGAGCATTTCCTCTGCTAGCTTTTCAGAAGCTTTAGCTACTTCTTCTTTAGCTTTTTCTTCAACAACAGCCTTAGCTTCTTCAACTTTGGTTTCTGTTGGCTTGGCATGCGCTGGAGCTTTAGATTTTTTTCGTTTGTTGATGTCCATGAACTGAGCCGGAACATTGGCATCTTTGATCCTTCTTTCGAAAAGATCCGCATCGTTTTTAGCAGTATCGATCCACCACTTGATAAAATCGCGATCAAGCTGCGGTAGCATTCCTTCTGGAGGCATAATCTCATCTTCATCATCGGTAACCATCAATTGATAGAATAAACTGTCGTCAGCTTTACCATGAACAATAAGGCCTTCGTTCTTACCACCTTTCTGAATGAACTCAATAGTATCGACACGAAGTTTACCCTTCATCTTAGCATTGCTGTGACATTCGTAACAATTCTTGTCAAGAAATGGTGCAACCAGGCCTTCGTAAACTGTTAGTTCTGGATCTATTGGAGCATTAGGGTCTTTCCATGGTTCACGCCCTGTTGCAACTCTTATAAAGTTTGGGGCATGTTGAAATAAATACTCTTCACCATGAGTCAATGAACCACCGTCATGACCAACAAACGACATGACATTTAAAGCAAGAAACATTACAACAAGTGAAATTTTCTTGTGAATAACTTTTTCATGATCGGATCGGATATAAGAAAGCTTATAAAAAAAAGCTATACCGACCAGTGCTGAGAAAATTAAACCACCCCAACCATGACGATTAATTAAATCAGCATTGTAATCGTTTTGCATAGCGAGAAATGAGCCAAATACTACTGCTATGATTGAAAAGATAAAAGCACAGCCTAAGCAAAAGCAGTATGGAAAACGAAAATCATCGCGCTTCTTCCATATAGCAAAAGCCTGCATAAAGAAAGCCACAACCAACATACCAATTGGCAAGTGAAGAACAAGTGGTTGAAAACGACCTAAAAATATAAAAAACCTATGAGGCTCTCCTGGCTCCTGGCCAAAAATAGCTGTTACAAATCTAACAAAGGAAGGAACTTCTTCCGGAGTCTCTGCCGCTGCACCGGCAAATACTGATGGCATCATACCGATCAGTATGAGAACCAATAGAATGGTTATATTTCTTTTATTTTCTTTCATATATTTCCACAGGTTAAAATTTTGTGTAGTACGCACATAGTTTGACACTACTACTCCCGCTAAGGTCAAAACCTACCGTCCAGAAGAAGAATTTTGTGTCTTAAAATACCGGTTTTTTAATATTTAATCGTTTATTTCTTCACAAACTCTTTCATGAGCATGCTTTTATCGCCTTTCTTATGAAAGTCATCGACGATATACTGAAGGGCAAAATCTACGAGATGAGATTTCTTAACTTTGGATTTTTCAGAATAAGGAAGCTTGCGGCGAAGGTCATCGTACACCTCTTCAAGAGCTCCAAGAATATCTGTGGACAGGTAGTGCGTCACTCGGGCTTTCTCGACTTCTTTTTCGACAGGCTTTTTAAGAGCAGCAGCTTCTGCATCGCTCATATCTACATTCAGCTTATTGATAACTTTATCCATGTCATCGCCAGAACGTGAACTACCAAGATTAAGTGATTTTCTTTTCATGTATAAACTCGCTTTAATCAGGCCGAAAGTTGCTGCCAACTAATCAAGCCGAGGATTTCATTTATAAATGCCGTCACTTCTTCTTTTGCTTTGCGATCATGCCATTCAAGTGCGGTCAAGCCCTGTGTCATGGTGTCTGCATAAGCAACGCGAGTTCCAAGTGTGTTTTCACATACTGGTATGGAGAACTCTTGAAGAACAGCTTTGGTCTCCTTTGAAAGTAAAGTGACCTTACTAAATTTGTTAATAACGAAGGATGCTTTTATTTCGGGATTAATTGCCTGAGCATCTTCGATCTGATAAACCATTTTGGAAGTGGCCCAAATATCAAGTGGTGAAGGACCAACAGGTAGGATTACTAACTCAGACGCTGCAATACTGACTGCAGCTAAGGCGTCAACATGAGGGGAACCATCAATTATGATACAATCAAAACCATCCCTAAAACCAATGATCTGTTTCCTGAGTGCAGAAGCTGAACATAGAGAGATAACTGTCACATTGGCGTCACTGTCTTCTCTTTCTCCTCTCCAGGAAACGGCTGAACCTTGAGTATCTGTATCAATTAAAAGGACAGACTTACCTGTTTTAGCTATACCGACTGCGAGATTTGTCGCAACTGTTGTCTTGCCTACGCCACCTTTAATATTCAGTACAGAAATAATCATTTAGTTCCTATTGAGCCTGTTGATTTGAATACACTCCAAAGTATAGCGGAACGTCTTTAGCTTTACAAGTGTTCACTCCTTGAGATATCTCTCTGAATTCGAAACATCATCTTCAAAATCTTGACCAACTTCTAATAGCAAAATCATTTAATTTCAATGAATGAAATTATATTGTGGAAGTTTTTTTGTCAATAGCTGTCTTTGGATTACTACTCTCTGCGTAAAGATGGGCAAACACACACATATTCTCCACAACAACACACAGACACACTGATTGGCTCAGAATAAATTTTCTGAGCCAATTCTTTTTTAAGCAATAATATCTTTAACTACATGACCATGAACATCTGTTAATCTAAACTGACGCCCCTGATGCCTGAAGGTAAACTTCTCGTGATCGATACCTAATAGATGCATAATAGTAGCCTGAAAGTCGTGCACGTGGACTTTGTCTTTGACTGCATTAAAACCAAATTCATCACTGGCTCCATGCGAATATCCGCCTTTGACACCGCCTCCTACCATCCAGGTTGTGAATATATAAGGGTGATGATCTCGCCCCCAACGCTTGGTATCTTTCATATTCCCTTGTAAGAATGGAGTTCTGCCGAACTCTCCTCCCCAGCTCACTAGAGTATCCTCCAAAAGGCCTCGCTGTTTCAGGTCTTTCACCAGAGCAGCTGATGGTGCATCTGTATCCTGACACTGAATTTTTAGTTGATGGTTAAGATTGTTATGCTGATCCCACCCTGCATGCATAAGCTGTATATTACGACTTCCACGCTCAATTAATCTTCTCGCCATCAGACAATTATAAGCATAAGAGCCCTGCCTTGTTACATCTGGCCCATACATATCAAGAATATGCTGCGGTTCATCGCTAAAATCAGTTAATTCAGGAACACTATTTTGCATACGATAAGCCATTTCGTATTGTGAAATACGCGTAGAAATTTCTTGATCACCAACTTGTTGAAGTTTTTTTTCGTTTAATTGATTGAGATCATCGAGCATTCCACGACGAACGTCGCGAGGTAAACCATGCGGATTGCTAATGTAAAGTACAGGATCTCCACTGCCACGGAATTTGACTCCTTGGTATTTCGTTGGCAGAAATCCACTGCCCCAGTAATAGTCATAAAAAATCTGTCCACAACTGGCTTCTTTATCTCTTGAAGTCATAACTACAAATGAAGGTAAATTTTCTGATTCACTGCCCAGGCCATAGCTAAGCCAGGAACCAATGCTTGGTCGACCGGCCATTTCCCCTCCTGTTAGAAAATAAGTAATGGCAGGTGCATGATTTACAGATTCTGTATGCATGGATTTTATAAAACAGAGATCATCGGCGATTTCTGCAGTTTTTGGCATAAAATCACTAATCCAGGCTCCGTTCTTGCCGTATTGCTTAAATTTTGTAATTTCTCTTAATACTGGCCGAAGAGCTCCCTCTTTACTCATAGTACTGAAGCGTTTCCCCTTTGAGACAGAATCCGGAATCTGTTTGCCATGCCACTTCTTTAGCATGGGCTTGTAATCAAAAAGGTCTACATGAGATGGGGCCCCATTCTGAAAAAGGTAAATAACTCTCTTAGCTTTAGGTGCAAAGTGTGGTAATAGCGGTGCCTGTGGATCGGCTGGTAGTGCCATGCCATCCTGCTTCAAAAGTGAACCTAAAGCTAAACCGCCTAGTCCCAAGGCTGCTTTGCCAAATAAAGAGCGACGGGTCATGAGTTTGTGTTGATCAAAAATTGGTGACATATTCTACTCCTTATTTAAAGTTTCATCGAGGTTGAGAATCAACTGGCAAATTACAGTCCAACTATTAACTTGGCATTAAATTAGATTTACTTTTGATATACTTATTGTATCTTAAAAAGAAACGGAAAAACATGTCTA
>JAKVBD010000034.1 GCA_022446985.1 Lentisphaerales bacterium | reverse complement strand
GCATTTTTTCTTTTCAAAAACAATTTAAATATCTTATGTTAAATACTTTGTGGCTAAATTTAGAAAGAATGTCCGTTTATAGAGATAAAAAATGAAAGAATCTGTATAAGGCTTGAAGGTAGATTATTTATTGGAAATATCTGCTCTGTGTTTGATACTTACTTTCAAAAGAAGAAACGGAATTTTTCTAAAGCCATATAAAAAAAGGCTGCCCTCATTTTGAGGACAGCCTAAAAACAAAAAATAAAGCTTACTTAGCAGATAGATCGATGCCTTGCTTCTCAAGCTTCTTAACATACTTAGCAAAGTTTTTCTTAACTTTACCAACACAGCCGTTACAGCAGACAGCAATTTTTTTACCGTCTTTTTCAACAACATTATTGCCACTAACAGGTTTATTCTTTACTGGACACTTTGTTTGTTTCTCTGCATATAGTGAAATTCCACTTAAAAGCAGAGCTGCAGCAAGAAAAGAAAAGGCTTTTTTCATCTTAGCATTCCCATAATTTACCATACAAAAAAGATAGAATCTTAACTATCCTATAATGACTACGGAGATCTTTCTAGTTTTTGACAGAAAAACTAAACAATTGCAGCAATTACTTCGTTCATCTTGTCATAGATTTCATCCCTGACACCACGATAACAATTTAGTTTCTCTTCTTCGTCATCTTTTTTTGCTGCTAATTTTGGCGGATCAGGAAATGGAAAATGAATAATATTTGTCTGTCCTGAAAACTCCGGGCAACTCTCTTTGGCATGATCACATACAGTAATAACACAATCAAAATCCATACCTGTATCTTCAAGAGTCTTAGAGGAATGAGATGATATATCTATACCAATTTCCTCCATAACCTTCATTGCGTAAGGGTTCATCCCATGTTTCTCTATACCCGCACTCTCAATTGAAAGTTTTTCAGAGTACAATTTTCGGGCAATACCTTCTGCCATTTGACTTCTACAAGAATTCCCGGTACATAGAAATAGAACTTTTTGCTTATCGGACATCGTGCTCTCCTAAATATTATCTACCATTCTGTATTCCCGCCAAAAGGCTTTCAATGTCATGGCTCGCGATATTTTAACATTAATCCTTTAGAGATGTTCCCATACAGATAAAAAATACCCGACAAGCCAAGCTCATCGGGTATTTAAACTTTTAAAGAAAACTGATTAAACTAAGTTCTCTTTAGCAAAGTCTACCGCGTTACGGAACATCTTAAGACCAAGCCCTTCAGAAGGAAGATTTCCGTTGATCTTCTGGTGCGTCCAGTGCGGGTGATTAAATGGTGAAAGGTATGCTTCCGGGTGAGGCATAAGACCAAATACACGACCTGATTTATCGCAGATACCTGCTATGTCGTTCGCTGAACCGTTTGGATTAAGAGGGAACTCAGAAGTCTGCTCACCAGATACTGGATCTGCATAGCGAACTGCAACGTAGCCGCCATCTTCAAGCTGCTTAAGAACTTCGTCATTCATTGGTACGAATTTACCTTCACCATGACGGATTGGAACTGGAACCAGGTCCATACCTTTAGTAAAAACACAAGGTGAACTCTCATTCACTTTCAGCGTGACCCATGAATCGCGGAAAACACCGCTATCATTATGCTGCAGAGCAACTTCCTGATTGAAAAAACCGCCGATTGCCGGAACAATTCCCATCCGAGTGATTGTCTGGAATCCATTACAGATACCGATAATAAGCTTACCGGCATTGATGAACTCTTCTAACTGTTCTTTCAGACCGTACTTAACACGGTTAGAGAAAACAGTACCAGCACCAAGGTGATCACCAAAAGAGAAACCACCGATGAAAGCTAAGATGTGAAATTCTGAAAGCTTTGCAGGCTGTTCAAGAAGATCATTTAAGTGAATTCTGCTGACTTCGGAACCGGCAGTTTCAAAAGCTGCAGACGTTTCCTTTTCACAGTTCAGGCCGAAACCTGTAATGACTAATGTTTTAACACTGCTCATTTTAAACGTTATCCAAAGTTGTTTTATAAGACTTGCTCATCTTGCCCAGCTTAACTGCTGCTTCGATGTGTTCACCTTGACGGAAAACAAGCTCGTCATCTAAAGTTACACGGCCGACACATGCGCATGGTAGACCTTCGAATAGTTTTTCAAACTCAGCTGCAGACTCTTCTGCAATAGTGATAACAAATCTTGAGTTTGACTCAGAGAAAAGTAGCTCCTGAGCACTTAGATCATCAGCAGGAATCTTATTAATATCGACATCGATACCAAGCTGACCAGCGATAGCAACTTTTGCAAATGCGACTGCTAAACCGCCATATGCCGGAGTATGTACTGAGTGACAGATTTCTTTCTCTGTAGCAGCTGAAACTGCATTGTAAATAGAGATCGCGTAGTCTGCGTCAACTTGAGGTACGCTGTTACCGATAGCACCTTTTAGAATACTGTACTGGCTTCCACCAAGTTCTGCTTTAGTGTCACCAACAACATAAACCAGATCTCCTGCTCTCTTAGCAGAAAGGGTCACTGATTTCTCAATGTTATCCATCTTAGCAATTGTTGAGTAAAGAACTGTTGGTGGTATAGATATCTTCTTACCGCCTTTAGTACTGTCGTTCTTCATACTGTCCTTACCGGATATAAGAGGAACACCAAAAGCTTTACTGTAATCATAAAGTGCTTTGTTAGCTCTAACCAGCTGAGCCATTTTGTACTGACCATCCGGAGTCTTTTCACTCTCAACCGGGTCAGGCCAACAGAAGTTATCCAGACCAGCAATGTGACCAAGTTTACCACCAACTGCAATGGTACGGCGAATAGCAAGATCCATTACTGAAGCCATCATGTGGTAAGTATCGATATCTGAGTAAGAAGGAGCGATACCAGCTGAAAGAACAATACCTTCAGTTGTCAGTGGTTCAGGCATAAAGACTGATGCGTCAGTTAAAACGTCAGAGTTAACTCCAACGTAAGGCTTAACAACACTAAGACCTTTAACTTCGTGGTCGTACTGACGACATTTGAATTCGTTAGAAGTAATGTTCAGGCTAGCAAGTAGTTCAAGGACATCATCAGAAATGTCTGAATCTTCGTATTCTGGTTCAGGGTGCGTTGGCGGCTCCCACTTAGCAGGAATTTCCATTCTTGGAAGACCATCGTGCATGAACTCAAGGTCAAGGTAACAAACTGTTTTGTCAGCATAAGTAATATGGAACTTACCGCTATCTGTAAATGTACCTAGATTGCTGATTTCAACGTCACGTTTAGCAGCAAGAGCAGCAAATTCTTCCATCTTCTCAGGCTGAACAGCAAAACTCATTCTTTCCTGAGCTTCAGAAACAAGGATCTCCCAAGGCTGAAGACCAGCATATTTAACAGGAGCTTTAGAAAGATCCATTTCACAACCACCGCACTGAGTACTCATCTCACCGATACTTGATGAAAGACCACCAGCACCGTTGTCTGTAACGAAACGGTAAAGGCCAAGATCTCTGGCTTCAATTACGAAGTCATACATTTTTTTCTGAGTGATAGGGTCACCAATCTGAACAGCTTGAACAGGTGAATCTTTGTGAAGCTCTTCACTTGAGAACGTTGCACCGTGAATACCGTCTTTACCGATTCTACCACCAGTCATAACGATGAAGTCACCAGGTTCGATTGATTTATCGGCTCCAGACTGGCCGTGAATTTGTCGTGGAAGAAGGCCAACTGTACCACAGTAAACTAGAGGCTTACCGATGAAACGCTCATCGAAGTATTCCCAACCCAGACCGTAAGGAACACCACTCTGATTACCACCGTCGATAACACCCTGGTGAACACCGTCACGAATACGTCTTGGGTGAAGTAGACCTTTTGGAACGTCAGCATTGTCTGTAAATGGAGAACCTAAACAGTAACCCCAAGTATTAATAAGAAGTTCAGAACCAATACCAGTACCTAGCGGGTCGCGGTTAACACCAACTATACCTGTCATAGCACCGCCGTATGGGTCAAGTGCAGAAGGACTATTGTGAGTTTCAGCTTTGTAAACTAGATCGTATTTGTCATTGAAGCTGATTACACCGGCATTGTCGTGGAAGACCGATACAAGCCAATCAACATCTTCTGAAATTTCTTCAGTAGATCTTTTGATGTAGCTTTTGAAAAGACTGGTAATCTGCTCTTCTTTGCCATTTTCGTCAGTATAGTTAACGATGGCATCAAAAATTTTATGTTTACAGTGCTCTGACCATGTTTGAGCTAGACACTCAAGTTCGGCATCTGTAATCTTTCCTTCAAGTCCAAGCTCTTTACGCTTTGGATCATCAGAAGCTTTGCGGATGTACTCCTGAATGATTTTCATTTCTCTAAGAGTCAGAGCAAGAGTCTTCTCTTTAGAAGTTGTTTCAAGTTCGGCATCAGAAATTTCAAGTGTAAGAAGATTAACTTCCGGCTCAGTTTCACTTTTGATTAATGGAAGGTTTTCAGGAGCACCATTTGCTTTCCAGTCTGCGAAGGAAAGAACTGTAATACTTTCAATTAGAACATTACCGAGTAGCTCGCTGCCGAGTTTCTCAGCTTGTTCAGCAGTTAAATTGGGAGCCTTAACAAAAAATTCGCGAGAACTGAAAATGTGTTCATCTTCCTCCAGGTGGCGACCAATTATATCACCAACAGCTTCACGAGCTGAACGGGCTACGTTGTCTGTAACACCCGGTAGAAAGCCGATAGCGATGTACCAGTCAAATTCACGATCAGTTACCTGACCAACAACGCTGTCTTGTAGAACCGGGTTAACAATCTCAGATGCAATCTTAGCCATCTCTTCATCTGAGATATTTGCTTTAATTGTCAGGACGTCAGACTTAGCAGCAGAAGCTATCTCAAGGTCGAAGTACTGAGATGCCTGATCTATGAGTTTACCTGTTCCCTGACCGACTCCCGGACGTGGAGTCATTTCAAGTCTGTATACCATAAAAATTAATCTCTCTTACTGATCTAATTTATTTTATTATCTTTCACCAGAGGTATGCAGTGACTGCAATAGCCAAAAATCTGCAGTGAATGTCTCTTCATTTCGAAACCTAAAGACTTACAAACCTCTTCTTGTCTTTTTTCAATTTCTTCGTCAACAAATTCAATGACTTTATCGCAATGTAAACAGACTAAGTGATCATGATGTTGACGACCAACCATATTTTCATAATGCTGGTGCTTATGTCCAAGTGTTGCTTTATTTACAACACCAATTTCATGAAGGATATCTAAAGTTCTGTAAACAGTGGCTCTCGAAACCTTTAACCCCTCAGTTCTCATCTCTGCAGCAAGTTCATCAGCATCAAAGTGATCTCTTCTCTTTAGGACTTCGGTTAAAATAAGCCTTCTCTCTGATGTATACTTCAAACCTTCATTTCTGAGGTAATTTTTAAAGTTTTCAAATATTGCTTCATTCATAATCTCAATCCCTCCTTTCTTAGAACTGATAGCCAAAGTTAAAGTGTAGTCTACCGCTACTATCGTCCTGATTCACATTGTGAATAGGAATACCATAATCAAGTCTTAACATACCAATTGGCAAGTCAAGCCTAACGCCTAAACCCGTAGTTACATTGACGTCAGACGGATCCCAGTCATATGATCCTTTCCAGACATTACCTGCATCAAAGAAAATAGCGCCATTAACACGTTTAAATAACGGCACATCCAGTTCTACTGAACCGATTAATAATGAATTACCACCAAGTTCTTCATCGTCTTCATCCATTGGCCCTACTTTGCGGTACTCATAACCACGAATTGTCCCTAGACCACCAACGAAAAAACGGTCGTAGTATTCAACGTCATCAACTGCATCTGTGCCACCAAGTTCACCACTGACTTTTATAACAGACTCATCAAATATTCCAAAGTATTCTGAGCCCGAAAGTCTGAATTTGTAAGAGTCATTTGCGCTACCTAAAGCAATAGTCTGGAACTCAGTCGCTAAAGAAATTTTACCACCTTTGGTAGGTCGACGGAAACTATTTCGCGTATCCTTTGAAAAGTTTAAGAAGAGATATGTAACCCACTCACCACTTACTTCTGAATCAAGTAATTCCTCAGAAGCATCTCTTTCGTCGTCTACTTCTACACTTACGTATTCACCTTTAAGACCACGCGTAAAACGCCAGCCTGGAAAACTCTTTAATGCAGAAGTCAAAGATGCAGATAAACCTGTATGCTTCTCTTCCATCTCATCGTAAAATCTAGTTGCATGGTAAGCACTTGTAGAAAGGCTTAGTGGCTTGTCCCCCAACCATGGTTCAGTAAATGACACTTCTACACGACTTCTTGAAGTACCCGCTTCAATAGAAGCACGCAATTTCTGACCGCCGCCTGTATAAGGCCAATCTTCATCAATGTCAAAGTTTGACTGCTGAACACCGATTGTACCGACAAAGCTTGACGCACTCGATACTCCTGCACCGAAGTTTAAACGACCTGTTTCCTGCTCTTCAACTTTAACAGTCAGGTCTTTCTCACCTTCATTTCCTGTATCACTTGGAATGATCTCAGCTGATTTAAAGTAGCCAAGTCCCATAAGACGGTTTTTACTTTTATCAATTAAAAGTTTATTGCTTAAGTCAGTTGGTTGAATAGCAAGTTCACGACGAATAACATGGTCTTTAGTAATGCTGTTACCTGTAATCTTGATATCTCGGATAACAGATGGAGTACCTTCATAGACATGATACTCTACATCCACTTCAAGCTTTTCTGTATTTGGTTTTAAAATTGTTCTACAGCTGAACTCGAGATAACCAAGGTTGTTGTATTTTTCTGTTAGGCGGTCAATATCCGCTCTTTCAGTATCCCGGTTATAAAGAAGATTGGGGGCTGCATCTAAAAGTGGTCTTAGGTCTTCTTCTTCAAAAACCTTCTCTTGATCTTCTTTATTTGGCATCTTCATCCAGTGCAGGCTTACATCTTTAATCGTGTAAGGCTCACCTTCCTTTACATAGAGAACAAGGTTTATGTACTCGTCTTCGATCACACGCTCGATATCCAATACAGCGAAATCCAAGTAACCTTTCGCTTCATATTTGGATTGAATCTGCTCTATGTCATACTTAAACAGCTCTTCATTTAAGAAACCTGTATCGAAAAAATATCTCCAGAAGCTCGGCTGAGTTTTCATTTCGTCCTGTAGGTCATCTGGATCAAAAACAGAAACACCGACAAAAGTTACACTATCAACCTGGTAAGACTCCTCTTCTTTAATTTTGAATATAACTTTAACTTCGCCTGCTTCATCAGTTTCCTCAGTGACGATATTTACCTGAGTATTGAAGTTGCCGTTCTCAGCATAAGTCTCAAAAATTTTGGCTTTATCTTTAGATAGCTGCTCCATATCCATGGGAATACCAATTTGGTGCTCTACCTGATCTTCAAGCTTGCCTTCACTGACTTCGTTATTTCCCTCGAAAGCTATCTCAGCAACAATTACATTAAGAGTCAAAGTAAAAACAAGCTCATAGAGTCCTTCAACCACAACAACTTTAGCTTTGAGATCTTTAATTTTTTTTGTCTCGTAAAGACGCTTTATGTCGTCACTTAATTTTTTTTGTGAAAATTGTGAACCAGGCTTGGTGTCAATCTGGTTAATAAACATGGCTGTTGGAATGGGATTCAACTTATCGTCGACAAATTGAATTCTAGAAATTTCGTAAGCCTGAGTCAGGCTTGTAAATAAAAATAAAATGAATAGAACAAATGAAATTTTCTTCATAACCTTACCTGGTTAAATATCCGGAACATCATCCTCTGAGAACCTACTCTTATCGACATACTGTGTGTAAGCCGGCATAAATAGAAGCTCGATGATTCCAGTTTCTCCATTCCTGTGTTTTGCTATAATTAATTCTGATTCCAAGCCATTTTTTTCAATTTCTGACTGGTCGGTTGTCTGCTGTAATTCACGGTCACGATGCAATAATGCAACGATATCGGCATCCTGCTCGATTGCTCCGGATTCACGCAGATGAGATAATTTGGGTTTATCCCCACCTTCAGCCTGTCTGTTAAGCTGGGCGAGGATTAGTATAGGTACATTAAGCTCTTTGGCAAGCGCTTTTATACCACCGGACATTTGGGCAACTTCCTGCTCTCTGCTGGAATTTGCACCACCTGTGCCTTTCATCAACTGCAAATAGTCAATGACGATAAATTCTATATTACTTTTTTCTTTCATACGACGGGCTTTAGCACGCATTTCAATGACGTCTAATTGGCCGGTGTCGTCTATAAAAATATTTGCTTTCCGCAGCCTGTCTGCAGCAGAGGTTACTTCAACCCATCTTGCATGGCTTAAAACTCCCTGACGCATTTCGCGTATATTCAGTTTTGCTTCACTACACAACAGACGCAATACTAGAGACAAAGTGTTCATCTCCAAACTGAAAATACCAACTGCCTTTTTCGCACGCAGTGCAACATTTGCGGCAATATTCAGGGCAAATGCAGTTTTACCAATCGATGGACGAGCTGCAAGAACTATCATATCACCGCCTTTAAGGCCGGTAATCATATTATCAAGATCTTTGTAACCTGTTGGTATACCAACAGCATCACCAGTGTTATCATTCAACTGTAGAAGATAATCGATAGCAGACTTCATATAGTCGCCGATCGATTCTGCATCTTTACCAGTCTGTAAATTCGCTACTTCGGATATTTCCTGTTGAACTTCATCTAAAAGAAGATTGACTTCGCCATCTGTATCGAAGCATTTTTGGATTACATCTGAAGAGGCTCTTATAAGGCGTCGGAGAACAGCATACTCATGAACTATCTTTACATAGTTCTCCATATTTGCTGTTGTTGGAATGATATTCATCAACTCTGCAAGGTAAGCATCTCCACCTACTGCTGTTAACTTCTTTTGGCCGCTTAAAGCCTCACTGACAGTAATAAGATCTATTGCCTGGCCTTCACCTTCTTTAGGGTTAGCCATTTTGATAATAGTGGAAAAGATAGTTTGATGGGCTGCAGAGTAAAAAGCACCATCAAAATTCAAGCGAACAGCCGCCTCCTTCAAAGTATCCGGATCGGTTAATATACAACCAAGTACGGCCTTTTCAGCGTCAAGGTTATGAGGCATTGGCCTATCTCCTGTAAGGAGTGGGCCAGCGCCTCCATTAAGACTAGGAGACGGCTTATTCACTATATTAAGCTTTCACTACCCACACTTTAAGTGTGGCAGTAACTTCTTTGTGAAGTTTTACTGGAACTTCGTGAACACCAAGAGTCTTGATTGGCTCAGGAAGCTCAATTAGTTTACGCTCAATATCAAGTCCTTCTTCAGTTAGAAGACGAGCAATTTCGATAGTAGTAACAGAACCGAAAAGCTTTTCATCTTCACCAACCTGCATAGGAACAGTGATAGATGTTTCTGCTACTTTTGCGGCAACTTCATTTGCTGCTGCAATTTCTTCTTGATACTTGGCTTCAACGATTGCTTTACGCGCTTCAAGCTGACGAACGATTGCCTGACTTGCATGTACTGCAAGACCTTCTGGAAGTAGGAAGTTACGAGCGTAACCGTCTGCAACTTTTACTTTATCACCAACGTTACCAAGGTGATCAACATTATCCATAAGAATTAATTCTATAGCCATGATCTATCTCGCTTATTTAACTAGAGCAATGTTACGGGCTTTTTTGATAGCCGCAGCAAGCATTGCCTGGTGTTTCTTGCCAGTACCAGTGATACGGCGAGGAAGAATTCTTCCGCCTCCTGTCTGAAACTTCTTAAGCATGTCTGCATCTTTGAAATCGATGTAGTTAACGTTCTGTTCAGTGAAACGACATGATTTTACTCTAACGACTTTTTTACGACGTTTTCTTTTCTTATTGAATGCCATAATAAATTTTCCTGTAATTCAAAACTTTATTAATTAAAAAGGGATATCATCTTCAGCTTCAGTATTGAACTCCGGCATTGGCGGGGGTTCAAAAGACGGTGCAGGTGCCGCTTGCGGCGCTGCTGCCGACTGAGGCGCAGGTTGCTTAAATGAAGGAGCTTGCTGTGCAGGAGCTTGCTGTGCAGGTGCTTGCTGTGCAGGTGCTTGCTGTGCAGGTGCTGCGGCTTGTTGCATCTGCTGCTGTGCAGGTGCTGCGGCTTGTCGCATCTGCTGCTGTGGCTGAACCGGTGCTGCTGCTGGCTGCTGATACTGCTGAGCTGGCTGCTGATACTGCTGAGCTGGCTGCTGTTGATATGCATTTGGATTATCAGAGAAACCGCCAGCGCCTCTTTGCGGAGAACCCAAAAATTGAATCCTATCTGCAGAGATTAAGTGCTTACTGCGATTTTGGCCTGAATTTTTATCAGTCCAAGTTTCCTGACGAAGAATACCTTCAACAAATACCGGTGCACCTTTAGTGAGGTAATTGTTGCAAGATTCTGCCTGTTTACCCCAAACAGTAACATCTATAAAACAAGTTTCATCGCGCATTTCACCTGAACTAGTTTTGTAACTTCTGTTAACTGCCAGTCCAAGAGTACATACGGCGGAACCTCCACCAGTATATCTGAGTTCAGGGTTTCTTGTTAAGTTACCCATAAGTAAAACCTTGTTGAACGATGCCATATCCTGCTCCTTACTTAGCTGCTGCTGAAAATTACTGATCGAGTTGAAGAGTACGGATTTCGCCTTTTGGCTTATCATCAAGTAGAACAACGTGACGTAGTACGTTTTCTTCTAGACGGAATCTATCCTGAAAGTTTTCCACTTGTCCTGGAGTCATTTCAAATTCGAAACTCCAGTAAAGACCGTGAGTTTTTTTACCGATTGGACGAGCAAATGGCCTACGTCCTAGATTATTTTTAGAAATGCTTTTAGCTTCACAAGCTTTCAAAGTCTCTTCGACTTTACTTGAAAAAGCTTCACCGCTGTCGTCAAACTTGCGGTCATTCAATATAAATATTGCTTCGTATTGTCTCATTTTTATTCCTGATTTGGTTGTTCTGAACACTTTTCACGGACATCGCCATTAAAAGTATTCATCGCAGCCCCATAACCTTTGTCACAGAGCATCAGCACTGCATCTGCCGCACAACTTATAACTTGATTTACAAGCTCGACTTCGTTTTCGGCGAAATCTGTCAGTACGTAATCGGCAACAGCTGCTACTGAATCGGGTCTTCCGATTCCCAATCTGATTCTTCCATACTCTGGAGAACCGAACCTGGCCGAAATGGATCTTATGCCATTATGTCCACCACTGCCGCCTCCAAAACGAATTCGAATGCGGCCGGGCTTCAAGTCTAGATCATCATAGATAACCAAAACTTCGGCAGGTTTTATTTTTTCGCGTCGACACAAACTTCTGACTGCGTCTCCACTACTATTCATATAAGTCAACGGTTTTTGAAGGTCTACTTCTCTTCCCATGACAGAGATTTTGCAAATATCGCTTTTAAACTTCCGTTTAAAAGCAACGCCAGCTCTAGATGCCAGCTCATCAACTACCATAAAACCAATGTTATGGCGGGTTTCTGAATATTGACTTCCAGGGTTGCCAAGGCCAACTATTAATTTGACCGGCAGCAGGGAAGCCTCGCTTAAATCTTCTGTCATTTTCACTCTCAAAATAGGCGCTGAATATAGTACCCACTTATTTTTTGTGCAACTTGCATATTGGCTTTTTTTTCTAATGGATAAAAAGCTATTCTCTTTGTCGCAGTTTAATTATTGACTGGACAGATATGAGTCTCCATCTACTGTATAAGACTCTACAAATTAATTAACCAAGCAAACTCAGGTTTAAAATGCTAAAAATTGCTGTTCCCAACAAAGGCAGCCTTTCAGAAGGTGCCATGGAACTGATCAGAAAGGCCGGCTATAAATGTCGCCGTTCATCAAAAGAGCTTTATTGTGCAGATCCTGCCAATAATGTCGAGTTTTACTTTCTTCGCCCCACTGATATTCCTACTTATGTTCATTCCGGTATTTTTCATTTTGGTATAACTGGAAGAGATATTTCTCAAGACAGCACTTATGACCTACACGAAAGTATGGCTCTTGGTTTTGGCCGTGCAAGAATGATGTATATTTCTCAAGGCAGCCATGACTTTAAGGACTACAGCGACTTTGAAGGCAAAACTATCGCATGTTCATACCCAGAGCTTATCTCCAATGATCTAAAAAAGAACAATATAAACGCCAAAGTAATTGAGCTTGATGGCGCTGTAGAGATTTCTCTTCACCTTGGTATTGCGGAATTTGCTGCTGACGTTGTAGAAACTGGAACGACTATTAAACTTGCTGGATTAAAGACAATTGGCGAACCAATACTTCACTCCGAAGCAATTCTGGTTTCAAAAGATGCTTCAGTAACTGATAAAGAAGAAGCGGCAATTTTCCATAAGAGACTCACAGGAATTATTGTTGCGCGTCAGTATTCTATGCTTGAGTACGATATTCCAAACGAAAAACTGGAAGAAGCTTGTGCTATTTGTCCTGGTCTTGAATCTCCAACTGTTTCTCCTTTAAGAGAAGCAAACTGGAACGCGGTCAAAGTGATGATTAAAACCAAAGAGGTTAACTATATCATGGATCAACTCTCTGACCTAGGCGCTAAAGCTATAATCGTTACTGACATCAAAAACTGCAGAATCTAGTTATTTTTGCATGGCAGATACCAGTAAAAAGCTAACACCAATGATGAGGCAGTACCTTGATGTCAAGGAAGGCCTCCCAGAAGATACCATTCTACTATTCAGAATGGGCGATTTTTATGAACTCTTTTTCGAAGATGCTTCTCAAGGTGCGACTATCCTTGGAATCACCTTAACAAAAAGAGCCGGTATCCCTATGGCAGGTATACCATACCACGCTTTAGCCAACTACCTTCCAAAAGTTCTCGAAGCCGGTGTCAAAGTCGCTATTGCAGAACAAATGGAAGACCCCAAACAGGCAAAAGGCATAGTTCGCCGTGAAGTTACAAAGATCATCACGCCTGGAACAATTGTTGAAGACAATATTCTTTCCGATAATAAAAGTAACTTTATTGTTGCCATCTCCAAGGGTAAGAAGACGATTGGCATTTCTTGCCTGGACTTGAGTACGGGTGACTTCCGACTTACCGAAGTCAAGGATTTAAGAGAATTAGAAATCGAAATTCATCGTTTATCTCCTTCTGAGTGCCTTCTTTCCGAAAGCTTTCAAAAGGAACTGGAAACGGAATCATTCGATTTCCCGCTACATATGACTTTGTCCAAAGTTGATGACTGGCAATACGACTACGAATATTGTGAAAACAACCTACAACGACATTTCAAAGTATCGACTTTGGATGGCTTCGGGTGCCGCGGCATGAAAGAAGCGATAGCTGCCAGTGGAGTTATTTTTTACTACATTCAAAGTGTAATGCGCCGCAAGACAGACCACATCACTCATATGTCTGCCTACCTGCAAAATGATTGTATGATGCTCGATAAGATATCACAGAGAAATCTTGAAATTGCAGAGCCCATCTTTAAAGATTCAAAAGATTCCACTCTTTTATCTGTTCTCGATAAATGTGTAACCCCCATGGGAAGCCGCTTGTTAAGAGAGTGGCTACTGCGTCCTCTACTTGATAAAGAGAAAATTGAAGAGCGTCTTGACTCCATAGAGTGTTTCGTCAGCGACCAGATCACTACGTTAGAACTTCGCGAAGCGCTTCAAAATGTTAAAGATATCGAACGAATAGTCACCCGCCTAAATCAAGGTTCTGCAAATGCAAGAGAAGTCCTGACTTTAAACAGAGCACTTGAAGCTATTCCAGGAATCCTTAACATCCTTCATTATGTCGACAGTAAACTCATTCGTGACATGAAAGTTACCATACATGACTTTACCGGAATCAATAATGTAATCAATGAAGCCATTCATGAAGAGTCGCCACTGACTATAAAGGATGGCGGCATCATTAAAGATGGCTACAACGAAGATCTCGACAAGTTGCGTAAAGGCAGCTCTGAAGGCAAAGACTGGCTTTTAAAATTCGAAGCCGATGAAAAAGTTCGAACCGGTATAAAAACTCTCAAAGTTCGCTACAATAAAGTTTTTGGCTACTACATTGAGATCAGTAAAGGTCAGATACAGCACGTACCAGAAAATTACATTCGCAAGCAAACTTTAGTCAATGCAGAACGCTTTATCACACCTGAACTCAAAGAAATTGAAAATGCGGTTCTTGGTTCTGAAGACAAATCTAAAGCACTCGAATATGAGATTTTTCAGGGTATCCGTGAACAAATTATCCATGAAACCTTAAAAATTCAGGAAAGTGCTAGAGCCTTAGCTGCAATTGATGTTCTTTGTAACCTTGCCTCCATTGCTATAAGTAAGAATTACAAAAGACCCAAACTCAACACTGAAAATGAGATAAGCATCATTAATGGTAGACATCCGGTCATTGATACTTTATTAGGTAGTGACTCCTTCATTCCTAATGACACTGAAATGACTCCCGGTAAAAATCATATGCACATAATTACCGGTCCAAACATGGCAGGTAAGTCAACCTATATTCGTCAGGTAGCACTTCTTACTCTCATGACACAAGCCGGAAGCTTCATTCCTTGTTCTGAAGCGAATATCGGCATCATGGAATCTATATTTACTAGAATAGGTGCAGCAGATGACCTAAGCCGCGGCCAAAGTACTTTCATGGTAGAAATGACTGAAACTGCTAATATCCTCAACAATGCAACAGAACGCAGCCTCGTTATCCTAGACGAAATAGGCCGTGGAACTAGTACTTTTGATGGTCTGAGCTTAGCATGGGCCATAGCAGAGTTTTTGCATAAGAAGAAAAGTTTGACGCTCTTTGCAACTCATTACCACGAGTTAACTGAACTATCTATCACGCAAAAAGGCATTGCAAATTTTAACGTCTCAGTGAAGGAATGGAACGATAAAATCATCTTTTTACACAAAATACTTCCGGGTGGGACCGATAAAAGTTACGGTATATATGTAGCTCGACTCGCAGGATTACCTCAGTCAGTCATACAACGCTCAAAAGAAGTACTTAATAATCTAGAGGGCTCCGCAGTATCCAACACAGGGCAACCGAGCATTGCTAAAAAAAGCAGTTCGCGCAAACGCAAAAATGAAGTAAATGTGCAACAACCCAGTCTCTTTGATTGGCAAAACACTTGAGTACGGAGTATAGAAAATGATGAAAACGACAAAACTAAAATCTCTAACAGATGGAGCGTTATAGTGCTTAAAACAGCAATTTCCGTCCTCTTCATTTTAAGTTCAACTATTTTATCTGCCCAAGATGTTGTAATTTTTTCAAAATATTCAGAAACTGCCCTCAAGAGCTTAGAAAAAATCGCCAATTCTACAACTGAAAAAGAACTCCTGGAACTTTATAAAGTAAAGTCAATCAAGGCGCTTTCTACTGCATTTGATAAATACAAAGAGGTATCCTTCACTGTCGATGAAAGTTTACCAATGACTTGCAATAAAATGGTTAAAAAAGCTCTAAAAGATTTCACAACCAAGGTGGACGCTCTCTCACAAGTAGAAAGAATCAGTCAAATCCCTAGACTGAAAGCAGAAGCTGAGAAAGCTCTTACGGATGAACTAACTGATTTAGAGAAAAGTTCTCTCAAACCAATTTTCGACTCTACTGCTGAACTTAAAAAAGAGCAGAATGCGAATCAAGCACTCTTCAATACTCTCAACGATGCAACAGTGGACTCAGTAGATATGATAACAGCTAAAATTCTTAAGAGCTGGAAGAAAAGCAATGATGCTACTGTCATTGAAACCAAAGATGAATTTATCGCTGATATCAAAGCAGAAGCTTTACTCAAAGCTGAAAGAGATGCCGAAGAAGCATTTCCTTTTCCTAACAAACAAGTCCTGGAACAAGAAGCTCTAAAAAAATTCCGTCTCTATAAAATTGGAGACAAGGTAAGCATTAAGTTTTCACCTAGACCAAATCAAACACTCACAGCCTCTGGTCAAATTAGATCGATCGACTTCCAAAAAGTTAAAATCGGCTTCAACAGCGTTAATATCAAGGATATCATCGACCCTATTATTCAAGATGGCATGTCCAAGAAAAAGACTCTAGAAAACAGAAAAAAGTTCATTGACGAGACCATCCTTGCCATCAAAAAGAAACGTTTAAAGCACTTTGACACTAACCTACAATCTGTTGCAGATACTTTTATTAAATCAAATGAAGAAAAAGGTTATGTCTTATACATAGGCAAATGGACTCCTGTTGCACATATTGCGACTACTTACATTAATACCAAAGCAAAGCAGTGGAAACAAACCCACGTCGACATTCTGGAAAAGGCTGCTTTAGCCGATGCAAAACTGATCGATGAAATCAATTCAAACACCAGTAAATTTAGAAGCTTTTTCTCTAAGTCACGCAAAACAGGACAAAAGAGGTTAGCCGAAGATGCAGAGCAATTACTGAGTAAAGCTGAATTAGCAGATGACACTGACCTTACTGAAGAAGATCTTCTGAAACTAGAACAACAAGAAGCAGAGAAAAAAGCTGCTCAAGACAAAGAAAAAGCGGATGCTGCGGCACAACTGAGAAAAGCAAAACAAGCTGCTGCCAGAAAAAAAGCTGAACTTGAAAAGCTAAGATTAGAACAAGAAGCCGCCTCCCAAAACAATATGATTATGATAGGTGTCGCTCTTACGGTTGTCGGTCTGGTTGCATTTGTCGCCTTCAATGGAACAGTCAGAAATAAAATCTTTGGTAAGAAAAAGAAGTCCATGCACGAAGTTGTCAGTAATCTACAGGGAAACAATCAGGAAGGCTTAGCTCCTAGTCTACCAGTTTCTGGAGCAGGTGGTCCATCAGGATCTATGGCGCCAACACCTGTCGCGACACAGAATCAGGCCCCCGAGAATATTGAGAAGACTAAAATTGAGCTAGATGATGGCCTCAGTATAGAAAGGGGTGGCGACGAACCTGATCCAGCCCCTGCAGCAACACCAAGAAAGAAAATTTCCTTAAACTTAGGTGGTTCTACTACCAGTTTAGAAAATGAAAGTATAGATGAGTCTGAAGGCAAAGTACCAGGAAGCGCTAAATTAGCACCTCCTGCTGTCGGCGGACTCACTCCACCGGGGGGTGGACTCACACCTCCTGGAGGCGGATTGACTCCTCCGGGTGGTGGACTTACACCTCCTGGGGGCGGATTAACTCCTCCAGGAGGTGGATTAAAAACACCAGGCGGGTTAACTCCTCCAGGAGGCGGTTTAAAACCTCCAGGTGACAGTGAATCGAATGACGATTCAAGCTCGTCTGAAAATTCAGATAAGTCTAATTTAATCATGAACCCAAACCTTAATGGTTCTGGTGACAAACTTAGACTAAAAAAATAGAATAAGGCCTCTGTATTTTACTTTAATTTGCAGAGGCTGAATTGTGTAGATACAAAATTATAATTGAGCCATTTGGAGATTCTCAATGCTCATACATGAATACCAGGCCAGGGATTTATTTAAAGAATATGGCATCCCTGTTACTGACAGAAAAGTCTTTGAAAGCCTTGAAGGTGTCGAAGAATATGCAAAAGAACTAGGCGAAGCTGTAGTTGTTAAAGCTCAGGTTCACGCTGGCGGCCGTGGTAAAGGCGGCGGTGTTAAATTTGCTCCTACCCCTGCGGACGCTTTAGAGCACGCCAAAAATATCCTTGGCATGCAGCTTATCACTCACCAGACTGGTGCTGAAGGCGTTAAAGTAAACAAAATAATGCTTGTACCCGCAGCTGATATCGCTAAGGAATTCTACCTTGCTATCACTGTAGATCGCGCAACTCAAAGCCCATTCATCATCGCTTCAAGTGAAGGTGGAGTTGACATCGAAGAAGTAGCTGAAAAAACTCCTGAACTTATCTGTAAAGTTCAAGTTGACCCAGCTCACGGCATCTGGCCTTACCACGGTCGTAAAGTTGCCGACGCTCTTGGCGTAAAAGGCAAAGCTGCTAGAACAGTTGCTGCAATCGTTATGAACCTTTACAAAATGTTCATGGAAAAAGATTGTTCTATCGCTGAAATCAACCCGCTTATCCTTACTGAACAAGGCGATATTCTTGCTATTGACGGTAAAGTAAACTTTGACGACAACGGCCTTTTCCGCCACAAAGACATTCAAGATCTTCGTGACGTTCAAGAGGAAGAGCCTCTAGAAGTTGAAGCTTCTGAGCACGACCTTGCTTACATCAAGCTTGACGGTAACGTCGCTTGTATGGTTAACGGTGCTGGTCTTGCTATGGCTACTATGGATATGATCCAGATTTCTGGTGGTTCTCCAGCTAACTTCCTTGACGTTGGTGGTACAGCTACTCCTGCTCGTGTAGAAGCTGCTTTCAGAATCCTCATGAAAGACCCGAATGTTGAAGGTATTCTAATCAACGTATTCGGTGGTATCGTACGTTGTGACCTTGTTGCTGAAGGTGTTATTGAAGCGATCAAAAACATCGGTAACATTGAACTACCTATCGTTATCCGTCTCAGTGGTACAAACTCAACCGAAGGTAAAGCTCTGCTAGCTGAATCCGGTTTGACTTTTGAACTCGCTGACAACCTGAATGATGCAGCTGCAAAAATTGTTGCTGCTGTAAAGAAATAGCGGAGAATTATTAATGGCTATTTTAGTTACAGAAGAAAGTCGTATTGTCGTTCAGGGCATCACTGGTAAGCAAGGTGCTTTTCACTCAAACTTGATGCTTGAGTACGGTACAAAAATTGTTGCTGGTGTTACTCCTGGTAAAGGCGGAACAGAATTTGAAGGCGTACCTGTTTTTGATAGCGTCGCTGAAGCAAAAGAAAAAGCAGCTGTAAATACATCTGTTATTTTTGTACCACCTCCATTTGCAGCTGATGCGATCCTAGAAGCTGTAGAAGCAGAACTAGATCTAGTCATCTGTATCACTGAAGGTATTCCAGTACTTGATATGATGAAAGTTAAGCACGCTATGAAGGGTTCTAAAACTCGTCTAGTTGGCCCTAACTGTCCTGGTATCATGACTCCTGGCGTTGGTAAAATCGGTATCATGCCGGCTGACATCCACATGCCTGGTAAAATCGGTATCATCTCACGTTCTGGTACTCTTACTTACGAAGCAGTTGATCAAATCACTAAAGCTGGTCTTGGTCAAACTACCTGTGTTGGTATCGGTGGTGACCCAATCAATGGTACTCAGCACATCGACGTTGTTAAAATGTTCGCTGAAGACCCAGCTACTGAAGGTATCGTTCTTATCGGTGAAATCGGTGGTGATGCAGAAGAGCAAGCTGCTCTTTGGATCAAAGAAAATTATAAAAAGCCTGTTGTCGGTTTCATTGCCGGCCTAACAGCCCCTCCGGGAAAACGCATGGGCCACGCTGGGGCGATCGTCGGCGGTGGTGATAGAACTGGTCAGGAAAAGGTTGCATACCTAGAAGACTGTGGTATCAAAATGGTACAGTCTCCTTCTGACATCGGTGAAGCAATGTTGAGTTTCTTCCAGTAAGAACTTACATTAGCTAAGCTTTTAAAAGGCAGTCTTTTTAAAAAGGCTGCCTTTTTTATTTACATTTCAGAAAGCTCTTTTTCGAGTCTCTTGATTTCTTTTTGAATTTTTTCTACGACGCGAAGCTTGTAGACATAAACGGTATTTTTCTGAATCTCGAGTTCAGATGCGACATCATTCAGTGACTTCCCTTTAAGAAGCATTAGGTATGTATTTTTAACCTTATCTGTAAGCTCTTTCTCCACCTTCTTCCAAGCGGCATTTGCAAGGAAAAGTTTCCATTCTCTCTCAGCTATCGTTTCAATTTCCGGTAAAGATACTTTATCAATATATTTTTTAAGATTATCTTTATCTTCCCCACTGGCCTCTTCCATCATTCGAGACTTTTTCTTTATAAGATCGATAGCCATATTGCGAATAATCGTACACAAGAATGATCGAAAAGTACCTTTTTTCGTCGAGTACTCAAACTCTGGTAATTTCTCCCATAATTTCAGGAGAACTCTCTGTAGAATATCTTCAGCATCATGATGCTCAAGATTCATATTTCTCGATACTATGTAAATGTAGTTTTTGTAGTAACTGACAAACTCATTCCATGACTTTTCATCGCGCTGATTTTTTACGCGAAACAATAAAGTTTCTCTAGTCTTATATATCTTTGCCATCTAAACCACACTTACTTTTTTAATATCTTATAATATGAATTTTCAGCATCTATTTCTTCTTCATTTTCAGAGAAAACCTGGGAAGACTCTACATAATCTGGCAAAATCTGTTCATAACCTCTTTGCCGAATCAGCCCTATGCCTAAAACGACTAATAATAAAGCCACCACGACAATAAGAAACCATACTTCTTTTTTAGTTTTAGATGCCATACGTTTATACTTTACGGCACCGTTTCTATAGCGTTTAATTTTATTCCTGAAAATAATTTCCTGACGGCGTTCAAGCTCCAAAAACGTACTACTTATTTGACGGTATGCCCCCATCATATTCGCCACGGAGTAAAACCTTTCTGATGGATTTACAGCCAGTGCTCGGCGAATAAGTTTTATCAAATCATTTTCATTTGACTCCGGCGGCAAATCTAACTCGCCCGCAACTGTTTTCTCAAGGATTTCATCAACATCTTCACCTTCTACTGGAGAACGATAAAAAAGAATAGAATAGAGCAAACCACCTAACTGATAAATATCTGTCTCAATTGTCTTCTCATTTTGAACAATCTGTTCCGGTGCCATATAACCAGGACTTCCTTTGGCATAAACACCAGAAATGCTGGATAATGCATAATTGGCAGCGGTTTCAAATTCAGGCAAAATTCTTGCCAGGCCCCAATCACAGACTAAGACCTTACCTCTTTTACTGACCAAAATATTTTCAGGTTTTATATCTAAGTGAACAACACCTTCGTGATGTGCATAATCAATCGCAGCTGCAACCTTCTCAAATATCTCCAAACGCTTATTTAAAGGGTAGGCAGCGATTAATTCCTCACTTCCAAGGGAGATTTCCTGAAGAATCTCAGACAAACTCATTCCTTCTGAGTATTTCATCGCTATGTACGGGCCACGGGCTACACTAAGACCTGAATCATAGACTTTAACGATATTCTCGTGATCCAGCATTTTAGTAATCTTAGCTTCTTTAAGAAAGCGTTCGATCGCTTTAGGATCTAATTGATCCTTCAAAGTTGCTATAGCGAGAATCTGCCCATTTTTCTCGACTTCACATTTATGGATAACCTTCATACCACCCCGGCCAATTTCCTCCAGAAAGCGAATGCGATCCTCACCCTCTTCCTCATTTTCCGCTTCATAACTAAGAGGAAACTGGAATTCAGCATCAAGATTGATCGTATCCTCATCAAAGACCTGCAAAAGATCCTCATTTAAAGAATCAAATAAGGCCTCTCTTTCGTCTGGGGTACTATCCTTTAAAAAATCGTCCATGTAGTTCTAAGTTTGTTAGCCACGTTGTAATATACTAATAGAAGATCATTTTGACGAATTCTTTAAGCCGCCAATTTGTAGTCCTTCATGTATACGAATATCTTCACTAAAATTGACAGCAAAAAGGCACACATGAAAAAAATTCTTTTAACAGGCTTAGCTAAGACAAATTTTAAAGCCATAGAATTACTTAAATCTCACTACTGTCAATATATAGATTTCCCACTACAAAAAATGCAAGTGTGTCAAAATATTAAACTTCCAAAGAGTAGTTTTGACTGGGTCACCTTCACATCTTCAGCAGCAGTAAATCTTGCACCGCAAAAGATCTTTAAGCTGTCTAAGAACTTTGCTGTCGTAGGTCCTTCAACAGCAGCAGAACTATCAACCAAAGGCTATACTCCATCAATCACTCCGAAAGATAACTACTCTGCAGAAGGACTTATAGAGGTCTTTAAAGTGTTTAAAGATCCATTAAAAATTCTTTACCCCGCTTCTAAAATCGCTCAAGGATCTCTTGAGAAAGGCCTAACAGAGCTCGGACATGAAGTTATTAGAGTAAATATTTACCAACCGGAAGAAGTTAGCGTAAATAAATTACCTGATTTCACAGACGCGGCTTTTTTCAGTCCATCTGGTGTAGACTTATTCTTCAAAAACTTTGGAAAATTTTCACTGGAAAACAAAAAAGCAGTAGCGATTGGTAAAAGTACCGCTACTGCTTTTGAAAAACATTTTGGCTACATGCCGCACTTACCTAAAGAAAGTACCGTAGCCGGAGTTGTTCAGACACTCTTATAAGAATTTATAGATATCTTCCAGTTCAAGTTCCTGGTCGATCATCATAACTTGCAGATGGTAAAAGAGCTGAGAAATTTCTTCTGCTGCGTCATCTTTACTCTGGTACTCGCAAGCCATCCAAACTTCAGCTGCTTCTTCAACAACTTTTTTGCCGATAGCATGAGTTCCTTTCTGTAATTGTCTTACAGTTCCTGAATTTGGATCAGCTTTTGCAGCTTTTTCTTTTAATTCAGTAAATAAATCTTCAAATGTCTTCATAAAATCCTTAATTATTGCTTATTCACATCACTAACGATGTGAATATCTCTTTGAGGGAATGGAATACTTATACATTCCTTGTCAAAAGCCTTCTTAATTTCTTCGTGCATATAGAAATAAACATCCCAGTAATTGTCTGCATTCACCCAAGGTCTAACTGCAAAATTTACGGAGCTGTCGCCATGCTCCAAAACTCCAACATAAGGCGCTGGAGTCTTGAGGACCTGATCATTTGCCGTCATGACTTTCATACAGATCTCTTTGACTTTATCTATGTCATCTGTATAGGAAACACCAAAAACCAGATCCATTCTCAGATCGTCTGTTTCTGTGTAGTTTGTTATAGAGTCTGCAGTCATTTTTGAGTTAGGAATGATCACAGTCTTGTTATCAAGAGTAATCACTGTTGTAGTAAAAAGCTCAATTGCCCTAACCACACCAAGCGAACCGCCTGCTTCAATCAAGTCCCCTACCTTGTATGGACGGAAAACCATAACCAGTACACTAGCGGCGAAGTTAGACAGAGCTCCTTGTAAAGCCAAACCGACAGCTAAACCGGCAGCACCGATTACTGCAATCATGGAGGCTGTTTCAACACCCAAACAGGAAAGAGCTGCAATAAGCACAAAAGCCAGCATTGCCATATAGACAAGATTATTTACAAAAGTGATCAAAGTCACATCTGCCTTGGCCTTTGTCATACTGACTTTAACAACCTTAGCTATGACCCGAGCTACAACTCGACCAATGATAAGTATGGCTATTGCGCCAAGAACATTTAAGCCATACTCTGCCAAAAGTTCTTGTCCCCTAGTAATAAGCTCCTGATATTTTTCTGATTCTGCACCTGTCGACGCTTCTACTTTAACAGCTTCTGCGACCTGAGCTATAACAAACATTTACACCCTCCTTGGTATATTCTATGCAGCTATCTCTAGCTGGATAAAGCAGGCTCAGCCAGCACAATTCTGAAACCCATTACAAAATAACGAGAATCCGGTGGATTAATGTACCTTGCAGAAGGACGACAAACGTCAGGAGCAAGCAACCAGCAACCACCTTTCGCGACTCTATTTGATCCACCCTTGTGATATGGGTTAATCACGTCATTTTTATAAATTGGTGTAAGCACATTACCTTTTTCATACCAGGAAGGCTCACGGAAATCACAGCAATCAAGGCACCACTCAAAAACGTTACCCTGCATGTCAAAGAAGCCCCAATTATTAGGCTCTTTCAGACCGACTTCATGTGACTGCTCATTACTGTTCTTAAAGAACCATGCAGTATGATCAATATCATCAATCAAATCATCAACACGACCAGCACGACAAGTATATTCCCACTCAGCTTCTGTAGGTAAGCGGTAAACATATGGCTCTGGAAGTCTACCTGCTTCACGCTCAATTTTTGTCAAACGCTTACAAAATTCGTTTGCTGCAGTCCAACTGACCTTCTCTACAGGGAACTTGGAACCATCCTCCTGGCTCTCAACCGGAAAATTACTTGGATTCTTACCATCCATAATCTCCGCGTACTCCCTCTGTAAAACAGGGTAGATACCCATCCAGAGGTTACGAGTCATGTTTACACGGTGACGCGGCCTCTCATTATAAGGCCCATCATCACTCCCCATATAGAAAGAACCAGACAGAACTTTCTTCATTTCCATCTGTAGTTCAGGTACAATATAAATATCGCCAAAATCATGCGTTGGTACATCGTCTACGATGCGTATGACTTTCGGTTCATCAGACTCTTCGATTTCTTCTTCCGTTGTTGGAATAAAATTCTCTTCGTCTTCTAAAAACTCGACATCATCCATTATTCAATAATCCATAGTAATTAAAATTCATAAGCGCCTAATGTAGCCCTTCAAAATCACAAACCCAAATTTTTTATACAAACTTTATTTCTCCATTTCCATAAACATATGGAAATAAAATGATTATAAATCAAAAAAAATCTTACGCGTAATCCAATAATTCGTGATCCGGGTTCTCTTTCAAGGCATATTCCTTCTCCCATTGACTCGAGAAAAGAATCATTGGTCTTTCATCTTTATCCTGCACCATTCTCGCACTGTAGGGAGTCTTAAATATAGCTGGGTCACCTTTAAGCCAACCACTGCAGGCATATGGTAACATCTCAAGCTTTGTATCAACGCCATATTCTTCGTTCAATCTGTGTTGAAGAACTTCAAACTGAAGACGACCTACAGCAGCAACAAAAGGGTAACTGTAGCTATCTTTCCATTCATGAAGTAGTTGGACTGTACCCTCTTTCGCTAATTGGGTTAAACCTTTATCAATCTGCTTTCTCTTACCCAAATCTTTAGGAGTAATTCTGGCAAAAAGCTCTGGCTGGAATTGCGGTAGTGCCTCAAACTTCAGATTGCCTTTTGTACATAGAGTATCACCTATACCCAAACCTACTGTATTATTAATACCGATAACGTCTCCGGGGTAAGCTTCTTCAACAGTTACACGCTCAGCAGCCATAAGGCTATGAGGACTCGCAAGACGAACCTTTTTACCTGTTCCTGAATGTAAAACAGTCATATCTTTTTCGTATTTACCAGAGTTGATGCGAAGAAAAGCTATACAGTCACGATGCTTAGGATTCATATTCGCCTGAAGCTTGAAAACAAAAGCACTGAAATCAGGATTCATTACATCCACTTCAACTTTTTCCTCTGCCTTATTGACTGCCTTACGGCTCCATGGACTAGGAGCGAAATCAATAAGTGAGTCAAAAAGGGGCTCAACACCAAAGTTTGTCATCGCAGATCCAAAGAAAATTGGCGTTACTTTAAAATCGAGATATGCTTCACGACTAAATTCGTTGCCCGCTTCATCCAGAAGCATAAGGTTTTCCTGAAGCTCTTCGACTTCAGCTGCCGATAAATTCTCTCTTGGAGTCAAATCGTCAACTTTCACATATTCTACTTCCGGCTTCAAACTACCACCAGAAGCAATTCTCGTATAAAAATGGCATTCATTTGTCGCTCGATCAACAACTCCCTGGAATTCTTTACCATAGCCAATCGGCCAGTTAATGGCACTTGCCTGAATTCCAAGAACATTTTCAACCTCTTCCATGAGATCGATGGGATCACGACCGTAAAGGTCCATTTTATTAATGAATGTGATTACTGGAATATTTCTCAAACGACAAGCATCAAACAACTTCAATGTCTGTGCCTCGATACCTTTTGAAGAGTCAATGACCATGATTACACTATCCGCAGCAGTCAAAGTACGGTAAGTATCTTCCGAGAAGTCTGAGTGACCGGGGGTATCCAGGACATTGATCTTATGGCCTTTGTACTCAAATTGCATAGAAGAAGATGAAATCGAGATACCTCTTTCCTGCTCCATACTCATCCAGTCTGAAGACGCACTCTTGGCGCCTTTACGACCACTGACCATACCGGCTGTTCTCAGCATACCTGAGTAAAGCAGCAATTTCTCAGTAAGTGTTGTTTTACCGGCATCCGGGTGACTGATAATTGCAAAAGTTCTGCGACGATTAACTTCTTCTTCTATATTTGACATCTTCTCTACCATCATTTCATTTTGATGACAAATATCTTGCAAAAGCTAAATTTGTCCATCACAGATGCCTGAAAAGCAGTAAATTACCCCGTTAAACCAAGCCCTCTATATATTAAGAAATTACCTTGACAAAGAGCCCTTTCTTATATACTCTTTGCCCTGAACCGACGAATGGTTGGTCCGAGATAAAATAATATGGGAATTCTCAACCAAAAACTTACTGAATTCCCGAGGTTATAATGAGAGAAAGAACATGCCGAAATACAAAGCAATAGAACCGATAAGGATCGAAAACAGGCAATGGCCTGACCAACAGATCACCTCCAGTCCGCGCTGGTGTGCTGTCGACCTCAGAGACGGTAACCAGGCACTTCCGAATCCACTCACACTGGATCAGAAGAAGGAGTATTATCAGCTGCTGCTCGACATCGGTTTTAAAGAAATTGAAGTTGGTTTTCCCTCAGCCTCAAAAGATGATTACGATTTCTGTCGTTGGTTGATCGATGAAAAACAAATTCCTGAAGATGTCATGATTTCTGTCCTGGCTCCATCGCGCCCTGACTTGATCAGAAAGACTATGGAAGCCTTAAAGGACTATCCTCAGGCACTTGTACACATCTACGTTGCAACCAGTGACCTTCACAGAGAACACGTACTTGGTAAAACACGCGAAGAAACAGTTAAAATTGTTCGTGAGTCTATCGCTGCTATTAAAGAATGTGCTGCGGCTCAACCGGAAACGCGTTTCTACCTTGAGTTCTCTCCTGAGGAATTTACAGATACAGACCTCGACTTTGCTATCGATATTTGTGATGATGTCGTTGAGCAGTGGGGAACGGAAGAAGGCGAAACTGTCATTTTGAATCTTCCAGCAACCGTAGAAAGACGTCCGCCGACGCATTATGCCGACATGATTGAAGTTTTCATGAAGAAATTGAAAACCAAGCAAGCTGTTATTTCACTACACGCTCACAATGATATGGGCTGTGCAGTTGCCTCAACAGAGATGGCGCTACAAGCTGGTGCTCACCGCGTCGAAGGTACACTCTTCGGTCACGGTGAAAGATCTGGTAATGTCGACATGGTCACATTGATTTTGAACCTACAATACATGGGTATCGATACTGGCATGAATTTCAGCAACCTTGTTGAAATCAACGAAGTTGTTTCGCGTTTGACTCAAATGCGTCCACATGCACGTCACCCTTATGTTGGTGATCTTGTATTCTCTGCTTTCTCTGGCTCACACCAGGATGCTATTCACAAATGTCTTGTGCGTAAAGATGAAATGATGGAACACTTTGGACAATGGAAGATCCCTTATCTGCACGTTGATCCTGCTGATGTTGGCCGCAACTTTGAAAAATTCATCCGCATTAACAGTCAATCTGGCAAAGGTGGTATCGCCCACATGATTGAGCTTGAACATCAAATTAAGCTGCCTCGTGAATTTCAGGTTGTTCTTGCTAAAAAAGTCCAAGCCTATGCTGAAGAAGTTAGTCGTGAAATTACCAGTGATGAATTGACAGATGTATTCAAAGCCAACTTTCTGGGGGCAGATACACCTATTGAGCTTATCAAATACTGGCCGTATCCAGATGAAAAGAAACCATCTGAAATTCACGGTAAAGTTGAGTTAAAATTCAATGGCGAAGAGAAAACACTAGAAGCTGATGAAGATGGTCCGATTGCCGCATTTGTAGCAGCTTGCCGTCAACTTGACCTACCTGAATTCGAACTCGTTAACTACGAAGAAGATTCCCTTGGTAAAGGCGCTAAAGCTGAAGCAGTAGCATTTGTAACTGTTAAAAACAAACAGACACAATCTGTGAGTTACGGCATAGGCACACACAGCAACATTGACCAAGCAGCTGTTAAAGCTGTTGTTGCAGCTCTAAATAATGTGCTGGCATATGGCTAATATTCTGGTAACCGGTGGCGGTGGTTTTTTAGGCCGTCACATAGTTAACCTTTTACTTGAGCGCGGTGATCAAATCACCGTGCTTAACCGTTCTAAATACCCAGACCTGGAAGAACGTGGTGTCACTTGTCTAACAGGCGATTTACGTGATGCTGAATCAGTCAAAAATGCCGTTTCCGGTAAAGATGTAGTTTTCCACGTTGCCGCAAAAGCTGGTATTTGGGGCCCTGAACAAGATTACTATGGCATCAACGTTACGGGAACAGAAAATATTCTTTCTGCCTGTAAATCAGAAGGCGTCAAGAAGTTAATCTATACCTCTTCACCAAGTGTTGCTTTCGGAACAGAAGCTATTGTAAATGGCGATGAGTCACTCCCTTACCCAGATTCATATTTAACCTCATATCCCAAAACTAAGGCTATTGCTGAACGTAAAGTCTTAGAAGCAAATTCAGCTACTTTACTTACTTGCGCTTTGCGCCCTCACCTTATTTGGGGGCCAGGCGATAACCACTTAGTACCAAGAATTCTTGAAGCTGCTAAATCCGGCAAACTCATGCAAGTTGGTGATGGTACAAATCTGGTTGATGTCACTTATGTAGAAAATGGCGCTCTGGCACATATCCAAGCCGCAGATAAATTAGAAGAAGGAAGCCCGGTTTGTGGTCAAGCCTACTTCATAGGCGATACCGAACCGGTTAATCTTTGGAATTGGGTAAACGAACTTCTCGAAAAGAATAATATTTCCAAAATCACCAAAGCTGTCTCCTACACTAAGGCGAAAAAAATTGGTGCCGTAATGGAGTTTTTCTACAATCTCCTTAAGCTTAAAGGCGAACCCAGAATGACTCGCTTTGTTGCAGCTCAACTAGCCAAATCCCATTACTTCTCACACAAAAAAGCTTATGATCACTTTGGCTTCGATCCACAAATATCAAATGAAGAAGGCCTAAAGAGAACACTTGAGTGGTTGAAGGCTTGACTTTTTCTTTGAAAGAAAAACATTATCACATTGGGCATATATATCGAGGGAGTCATGAAATTTTTATCTATCGTTTTTCTATTTGCATCTTTTTCTCTATTTTCTGGAGAAAGACTTTCTCCTCTTCTCAAAAATAATGACCTGACTTTTTACAGCAACTTTGATGAACTCATTCAAGGACAAATCAAAGATCAAAGCGGTAATCGAAATCACTCCTTTGAATTTAAAGGAGAAATAAAGCCCAATGGTATTTTTGGAAAATACTTTGAGCTCAAAAATAAAGCCTATATCGATCTCGATGACTTCAGGACAAACCCAAACTTCACCATATCCCTTTGGGTGAATATTAAATCCCTGAAGAATGGTCAATGCTTTATGGGCAAACACAAAAATAACGGTGACAACATCTTTCTATTTGGCCTATGGGCAGAGGGCTATCATGTTCGTATAAGAAATACAAGGCATGAAGCTGGCAAACCTTATCTCGGCTGGCAACACCTTGTCCTCACTGGAAAAGTTATTGGCCGAGAAACAGATCTTACTTTATATCACAATGGTAAAACAGTCTGGTCAAAAACACTGCAATCTACTCTTGGTGATACAAAAGGAAAAGGCTGGACAATCGGTCAAGAGTGGGATGGACAAAGCCGAGGAGATTATTTAAATGCTGACCTCGATGAATTAGCCTTCTTCAAAAGAGCATTGAATAAAAACGAAGTAAATCAACTTTTCAGAGACTATAGTAAGCATACGACTGTAGAACTGGAAAACCCACTTTCTGCAAAAAATCACGATGGCACCCTTCAAGACCTCCTAAACTCTGGGCATAAAATATTTGTAATTACGAAAGACCAATTTGAAAAGAAATGGGCTAAAAAATACGGTGCTGTATGGACTGATAAATACAGATCTTCTGCTCGTTCTGCTGAAAAGGTCCCATTCCTCGAAGCATTTTCAAGAGAATCTATTTTTAAATTCCGTCAAGATAAACTCTCTGGTGTCACCTTGGTATTTTACAATAAAGGCGATCATGAAAACCTCAGAGAACGAAAGTTCAAAGAATACCTAAGCTTTGTTGTTAATACATGTTCTTCCTTCTTTGGAGAGAAACCAAAATTTAAACCAAATGCAGGCATTACTAAAAATTATCTCTACTATTGGCTAAAGGTACCCTACCTCTATAAACTCGAGTATAGCTTCTTAAAAACTAAAAAAGAATTTATCGGTGAGTATATAAAGCTCTCTGTAAGCCCGGGAAATAGTAAAATCAACGCTGTGAACGTTGACCAGATCAGCTCGAATCTACTTACAAATGAAGAATTAAAAGAAAAAGTAATTCGAGAAAACGATGGCTCTGTTTTCCTCGCTGGTGTTCCTATGGTTGACCAAGGAGCCAAAGGTTACTGTGCTTGTGCTGCTACTGCAAGAGTTCTGAACTACTATGGCAAAGACATTGATCAACATGACATAGCCAAAATTGCTCAAACTACAAGTGGCACGACACTACCACTTCTTAAAAAAGCTTTAGCTTCAATTTCTGCAAAATTCCGTTTAAACGTAACATCTATCGTCAAGTGTTACCTAAATAGTGAAAATGACCACAAGCGCCTTATTCGTAAATTACAGTTTGCCTACAAACGCCATGATATAAGTTTCAAGTCTCCCCTAAAACCAAAAGATCTGGAATTTATTTTCAAAGAAATGGCTATGACTGATAAAAGGTTTAATGATTTTAAAAGAGGCATTAAACGATCCATTGACCAAGGCAAACCAATAGTCTGGGCCCTACTCTTGGGGATTATACCTGAACCGGAAATTCCTCAAGCACGAGGCGGCCATATGAGATTAATCATTGGATACAATGAAAGCACGGATGAGATCTACTACACCGATAGCTGGGGCAAAGGGCACGAGAAAAAAGCGATGAGTATGGCTTCGGCATTCTTTGTCAGTTCTGCCATTTGGGAAATTAGGCCTAGATAATTAAAGAGTCGAATTTATGATCCACTCTCAAAAGTTCACTCAAATCATTCTTTCCTCTTACGTTGAGGTAAACCACGACTTGTATTAGCTATCCACCCTTCATAAAGCTTTTTCATCTCCTGAACTTTCTCAGGCATTTCTTGAGCTAGATTTTTAGTTTCAGTTCTATCATTAGAAAGATTATAAAGTTCCCAATCGCCTTTTTTAAAGCTTACCAACTTCCAGTTTTCCAACCTTACTCCTTTACCTCCGCCAAAATTAAAACCAATAGGAACCTTTCTAGTAGCCAAGCTCTTTTGAGAAAAACCAGGAACTAAACTGACACCCTCTAACTTTTTGATACCTGTAGGATATTTAGCTCCTGTTAACTCTGCAAAGGTAGGAACAAAATCCACAAGATGAGAAGGTGAATGATTCCAGATATTCTTACCTGAAATACCTTTTGGCCAATGCACTACCATCGGTGTACAGACGCCCCCCTCATGACTGGTTGTTTTGTGCTTTGCGAAAGGTGCATTTGCAACTCTTGCCCAATTTTTTCCTATACATTCGTAGGACATAACGCCACCCATCTTCTCTTTACCTGTATGCTTATATGTATGGTGTGCTCGATCCGTTCTTTCATGGCTTGCACCATTATCCACTAGAAACACGATCAAAGTATTCTCAAACTCTCCTTGAGCTTTAACCTTTTCTATGATTCGGCCGATATTCTGATCCATATTATCAACCATCGCAGCATGAATTTCCATTCTTTGCGCCTCTAGCATTCTCTCTTCCTTAGATAACGAATTCCAGTCACTTATTTCCTCAGGAAATAAAGGCGCAACTACTGGATCAACAATTCCCATATCAACCATACGCTTATAACGAGCATTGCGGATCTTCTGATAACCAGCATCATACTTACCTTTGTATTTAGCTATATCTTTATCTGGTGCGTGAAGCGGCCAATGAGGAGTATTGTAGGCAAGGTAAAGAAAATAAGGCTTATCTTCCTTTTCGTACTCATCCAGCCACTTAAGAGCATTTTTAGTAATTTCATCAGTCATATAGTAGTTCGGATCTTCCGGAGTATAGGTCTTGAGCCATTTATCGTTAACCATCCATTCGTAAGCCTTAATATGAGGGAAAATTCCTCCATCTTGCAGAGTCGGCCCAGGGTTCCAAAAATTACAAGCACCTCCCTGAAAACCATAAAAGCGATCAAATCCTCTTTCTGGAGGTAAAATTGAGCTGTGATTTTTTCCACTCCAAAGTGTTCTATAACCAACAGACTTCAAAACTTCACCAATCGTTGGCCCTTCAAGGTAGTTAGCTACATATGTCCTACCCGTCACATAACGTCCCATCAACAAGCTTGATCGGGTAGTTGTACACTTCGAGGTGTTATACATTTGTGAATAACGCATACCGTTTGCTGCAAGCACATCTAAATTGGGAGTTTCAATTTCACCGCCATAACAGCCAATATCCGAATACCCCATATCATCGACTAGTATCAAAATAATATTCGGCTTCTCGACTGCTGAGGAAACTAGGGAAGAAGCCAGAAAGACTAGAAACATAATAATTTTAGACATCGTAACCACCTGAATTGAGTTTTGAGTCAGTACGCAAAATTCATGGCACGTTTGACACTTGAGGGCAAAAAAAATGCTCCTGAAGGAAGGGCAGCCTTCAGGAGCGGGAGTTGGAGTGAGTATACTTGAAAGAAAAGGGAATAACTTTCAAGCCTCATCTATTTTTTAGAAAGCTAATTAAAAAGGAAGGGCAGCCTTTTCAATTGTTTGTTGCTTTCTATGCTTACACTATAAGCATATATTAAACCAAATGCAAGTTTCATTACGTAAATATCTAACATTAAATGAAATCTATATATTTAAAAATATTATCAAATCTTCATAACCCCATAACTACCAGCCACTAAAGAGCCATACACACCTCATGTGAGACGCCAATGTCACATCAATCCAATTTTACGACATAAGTTACTGAGTGAGAATTATTACAATGCTAGTTCACAGAATGAATTGGACTTTTCAAAAAGCTCAGTCATTATGCAGCGAGATTAAAGGATTTAGGAAAATTTTAACGAATGAGCTTCACTCTAGAGAAAACTGACAATAAAAGCAGAGCCAGAGCTGCTACACTTGAGACAGCCCATGGCAATATAAAAACTCCAACTTTTATGCCGGTTGGTACTTGTGGCAGTGTCAAAACAATGACATCGCATGAAGTAGCTGATCTCGGAGCTCAAATAATTCTTGGAAATACCTACCACCTAAATCTCAGACCAGGCATGGAGATCATCGAACAAGCTGGTGGTCTGCACAATTTTATAAATTGGCACAAACCAATCCTGACCGATTCTGGTGGTTATCAGGTCTTCAGTTTGGCCAAACTTAGAAAAATGACCGAAAAAGGTGTCGAGTTTCGCTCTCATATTGATGGCACAAAGCACTTTATCGGCCCCAATGAATCTATGGAAATTCAAAAAATCCTTGGTTCAGATATTGTTATGATCTTTGATGAATGCACACCTTACCCTGCTACTTATGAGCAAGCAAAAGAGTCATTGCGAATTACTCAGATGTGGGGCGACAAGTGTGCCGAGTACAAACTTAAAGACTATCAGATGCTTTTTGGCATTGTTCAGGGTTCAACTTACGAAGACCTCAGAATACAATCTGCCAAGTATCTTGTCGACATGGACCTGCCTGGCTATGCCATTGGCGGCCTAAGCGTTGGTGAACCTGAAGAAGAAATGATGAAAACTCTCGATTGGGTCTGCCCGGTTATGCCAGAAGAAAAGCCAAGGTATCTCATGGGAGTTGGAACCCCTCCGCAATTAGTTGAGGCAGTTGCCAAAGGTATAGATATGTTTGACTGTGTACTTCCAACTCGTGTTGCTCGTCATGGTACAGCCTACACTTCGGAAGGTCAGGTAGCCATAAAAGCAGCAAAGTGGAAAGAAACTTTTGAGCCCATCGACAAGAACTGTGATTGCTACACCTGCAAAAACTACTCTCGTGCTTATATTCGCCACTTACTCAAGGTCAATGAGATAACGGGCATGCGTCTCATGACAATTCACAACCTTCACTTCTACATTAAACTCATGGAACGCATGAGAGAAGCTATTCTTGAAGATCGTTTTGATGAATTCAGAACCGACTTCCATGCGACCTGGAATGGTCTTAAGTAAAGTTTAACACCCTTGGTACTTTAAATGCGGCTTCGCTCTCTTTTAAAAAGGGAGCGGCAAGTGAAGCAAAAAATACTCATTTTTTATTGCTGTTTGCTAACCTTAAACGAAAAGGTGAAGATACACAGTATAATTGGTATTAACCTAAAGTTCTTAAGCACTGTTTAAGTTACCTGCACGGCAGTAACTGTAAGTTTCAGATGGCTATCGAGACATTTCAACCATTGAGCACTTCTCTTTGTGAAATTGGGGTCAAATCTTCGCCTTTGGTGACTATACATTTTTAGATAATGGCAAGAATAACTTTTACTATGAGATCAAACCAAAACTCAGCTTAAGTTACCTTACTGACAAAAAATCTAGAATCTATTCTTATAAGAGACTGCTGCATATAACTTCTGAATTTAATCACAATGATAGGAAGACTACAGAAGTCTACCTTTTAGACTTAGGAGTCAAATTAAATGCCCCCTACCTTCAGTGGCTCAACTTTAATATTTTCTGGAGGGATGATGTCAAAAAACAAGCAGACAGCACCTACCAGATCGGTGCAGATTGGGACTTACCTGTAAATTTCTCTAGCAAGCTCCAAGTGAGAGTTGATAGATTTATCAATATCGCTGGTTCTGAAGCTGAAACTAAAGAAAATATTTTATTTGTTCCGCAAATACCTCTGGATGTCGGCCGTTTATTCAACAAGCCTGATAAACTCTTTGCTGGCGTAGAGTACTCTTACTGGGATCATAAATTTGTGAGTAAAAGATGCCAAAGACGAGGTATGGCAATTCCTGATTAAATATTATTTCCAGGCACATACAACATTCAACCAGTAAATAAATATTGATAACTCATAAAATTGCAATTATAGTTTAGATTATATAGTGGCAAGGGTAATAAAAATGAAAACTATCATAATCATAGAAGACTGTCCTTCAGTTAACCTCTTCTATCAAAAACTATTTGATTCTCAAACAAAATGGCAGCTCACAACTTGCTGTAACTTTGAGGATGCACTAAAAATCCTCGAAGAGCAAACCTTTGATTTAATCATCTCAGATGGTTATGTAAAGGAATCAAAAATCACCGGTTTAGACTTCCTGAAAATCGCAAAGATTAAATTCCCTGAAACTGTAAGCCTTTATGTTAGCGACACGATTATGCCTCAATTGGAGGATTATCAATGCTTCAATGCATTCATTAACAAAAAAGACCTCTTAGGCGAAGAACTTCTGGGGCTTGTTAATTGTATAGGAGACGAAGATTCTGAAAGCCTTCCCGATAATTTTTTGACAAACGTATTTCTTTCATAATTATATAAAAGTTTAGTTTAAACACAGCATTTTTATTAAGCTCCTTAAGCCCTGCTTTTTGCTATCCTCCTCTACCTGCATTCCTCTTTAGTCTTAATTTAAAATTAAGTCTGTCACCTGAGTTTAGCATCTATATAGAAAATTCTCAAAAACAGACTAAGTTTCGCAAAAACTCCGGAGAATCTTTTATTATGATAACTGCAGAACAACTGCACGAAAAACTTAAGCACGTCACTATCGGTGGTACATCTTGTCAATACCCCATTGAAAAGTGTGAAGAGCTTGCCCCTCTCATAAACCGCGTACATGAACTAAAAAAGGAAAAGAATGCTGTCATTCTGGTTCATTCATACGTCAGTCCTGAAATCGTATATGGTATAGCAGATTACACTGGTGACTCTTACGCCCTGTCAAAAAATGCTATGGAAGCAGATGCAGATGTTATCGTCTTTGTCGCAGTTAAATTCATGGGCGATACCGCCAAAATACTCAACCCTCAAAAAGATGTCCTCATACCAGCTGGTTTGAATGGCTGCAGTCTTGCTGACTCCATTACTGGTGACGATGTTGCTAAACTTAAAGCGCAACACCCTGATTACACTTTTGTTTGTTACATAAATACAACTGCTGAAGTAAAAGCCCACTGTGATGTCTGCGTTACATCTGGGAATGTCTATGACATCGTTGAAAAGCTGCCAACCAACAAGATTTTCTTCTTGCCAGACAAACTTATGGGTCTAAACATCATTGAAGAAATGGATCGACGCAACGTCAAAAAAGACATCAAACTTTGGCACGGTACATGTTACGTCCATGAAGACTACAACCCTGAAATGATCGATTACCTTAGGTTAACAAACCCTGGCATAGAAGTTCTTGCTCATCCAGAGTGTAGCCCGGGTGTTTTAAATCACTCCGATTTTGTTGGCAGCACCAGTCAGCTTCTAAATTATATGGAAACAGCCAAAGCTGAAAGCTTCCTCATGTTGACTGAGTGTGGACTTTCTTCAAGACTTCAGGTCGAAATGCCTAACGTCAAATTTGTGGGCTCTTGCAGCATGTGCAAATACATGAAAGCAAACACTCTGGAAGACATCTTACGTGTTCTTGAGTCTCCAGAAGAAAAGGACTACATTCGCATAGACGAAAACGTTCGCCAAAAGGCGATGAACTGTATCGAAAAAATGTTCGAATACGCGGAGAAATAAATGCAATATAGAAGGTTCGGAAAAACGGAATTACAAATCCCGGTTCTTTCATGTGGCGGCATGCGCTACCAGTATTCCTGGGAAGATAAAGAAACCCCAAATATCACTAAAGAGAATCAGGAAAATCTTAAAAACACTGTTTACCGGTCCTTCGAGCTTGGCATAAACCACATAGAAACGGCCCGCGATTATGGTACTTCGGAGATCCAGCTTGGCCGTTTTCTTAATGACCTGCCAAGGCAAGAGTTAATTCTGCAAACAAAAGTCCCTCCTTACGAGGATGCAGCTCAGTTTGAAAGTGTTCTTGAACACTCCTTTGACAACATGCAGCAGGATTACATAGATCTTTTCTCATTTCATGGGATTAATCTCCCTGAGCATCTTGACTGGGTTTTGAACGGTTGTTACGAAGTGGCTCTCAAGTGGAAAAAACAAGGCCGCATTCGCCATATTGGCTTTTCAACTCATGGACAAACGTATCTTATAGTAAAAGCCATTCAAACCGGCCTTTTTGATTACGTCAATCTGCACTGGTACTACTTCATGCAGCGCAATGAACCCGCCGTAATTGCTGCTAATCAACGTGACATGGGCGTATTCATTATCAGTCCATCCGATAAAGGCGGCAAACTCTATGAACCACCTCAAAAGCTTGTAGATCTCTGCCAGCCTTACTCGCCGATGGTCTTCAATGATTTATTCTGTCTATCAAACCCAATGGTTCACACCATTAGCGTTGGTGCAGCCCGCCCAACTGACTTTGACGAACACTTAAAAGTTCTTCCTCTTCTTGATCATCAGGAAGAAACCTTTGAAATTGAAGATAAAATTCATCAGGCAATGCTCAACCACCATGGTTTAGATTGGGTAAATGATTGGGATAAAGGCCTGCCTTCTGTGGATAAAACTCCTGATAAAATCAATCTTTTCGAGATTATTCGTTTCTGGAATATGGCAACTGCACTGGACATGACCGCCTTTGGAAAAATGCGTTATGCTCTTTTAGGGGAAAAGAACCACTGGTTCCCTGGCGTCAATGCCGAAAACATCGATGAAGCTGCGTTGAAAGACAGTCTGCGTAATTCACCATTTTCAGACAAAATCATTTCTGTGCTCAAAGAAGCACACCAAATGTTTAAAGAATAAAAACAGCTCACTATTGCAATTCATCATTTTAAAATCATATCTTAAGGCATGAAGACAAAACTTATCATAATCGTTTCATGCCTTTGGGCTGCTTATAATTTGAAGGCGGAGATTACCAGTATTTCTCAACCTTTAAAAAATTGGCCGGCACTTACCTTACAAAATGAAGTTACTCCGCCTGAAAAGGACATGATTGAATTCAAAGAAACTGATTTCAAAGCTATCGAGAAAAAAGTGGTAGCTCAAAATCAACCAATGATCCCTCTCAATACTAAAAGGCAGTTCACTGAACTAGTCACCCTCTCCAACCCGGATATTAAATGGAGAGTGTTCATGACTGCCTTTACCAGCAATCATTACAGTGGGTTTTCACAGGGATTTGGTGGAACTACTATGCTTCTGGAAGATGAATTGTTCCTTGATGTTGAAGTGGAACAAATTCAGATACACGGCGATGACGACCGCTACTACAAAAATTGGGATGGCGATAAATACCGTATCAATACAATGATGCACTGGTACCCTACCGATAACTTTTCCTTACATCTCGGATTCAACGGCTGGGTTGATAAATAGGGATCAGAGATCAGGAAAATAACAACTAATCCCCTATCAACTAATAATCTACTTGGTCAATGAAAGCATTGCTGCCCCAATCCCACCAGCTGAATCACCAAGAACATTTTGATAAACCTTTGGGGCATAGCCTGGGTTGTAAGTATCACGTTTAAGCAAGTCATCTAAACCATTATAAACCTCTGGCTGAAGACTTACTCCACCGCCAAGTACGAAGTAATTCGCATCAAGTATATTTGTCAGGTTAGCAATAAACAAAGCAAGGTTTGCTTTAAACTCTTTGACAATAGCTTTTGCTAAAGGCTCTTGTTCTTCGGCCATTTCAAAAATTTGACGAGCGTTTGGTCTCTCTTTAATTTGAGAGTAAATTCTTGCAGCGTAAGCAGATTCAATACCAGTACCTGAAACGTACTGCTCTGCACAGCCCCTTCTTCCACAGTAACAAGTATGACCACCAGAAATGAGAGTCGAGTGACCAATTTCACCAGCTGTACCATTGCGACCAACAATCATCTGTCCACCGCGGATAATACCACCACCACAACCAGTACCGACAATAATACCTACTCCAATGTGATCAGCGATTTCAATTCCAGTCTCTTCTCTATACTTTACACCGGCACCTGCAACAGCTTCAGCAAGAGCGAAACAGTTAGCATCGTTAGCTGTATTTACTTCAATATCAGATTCAAGGCCTTTCTTGATGTCACCAATCAAATCCTGCTCAATAAAAATACCAGTATTACCATTTTTCATGATACCAGTCTGAGGGTCGATAATTCCTGGTAAACCAAGACCAATAGATCTTAGATCCTTTAAAGAGGCACTGGCACTTTCAACAGTTTCACGAATTAATTCAACAAGATTCACCATAACCTTTTCATATCCAAGATGACGGTCAGTAGGAGTTCTTTGAGAAAGAATTTTTCTAGCTTGATAGCGCTGCTTACCTGTATGCAAATCAAACTCTTTATTCTCGAGACGTTCTGCTACTTCAAAAAGAGAGACTTCCATCTTAGTCCCGCCGATATCTATTCCCGCCAATAGCATATGCTAAAAATCCTTGTTAAATTCTTAAAAATCTGGTAAATTGTGCTTAATCAATAGTACAATGACTCTTAATGTCCAGTTAATTCGGCATTTTATTGATAAAACTTAAACCATACAAAAGTAACAACATGCTGAATAAGATAAACTTAGCACACCTACTCTATGTCACGTTAATTTTCATATCTGGTACGCTAACACTCTTTTCTCAAACACCTCCAAACATAGAAAAGCAAATAGACGTTCTTATTGAAAAACTGGGAGCTTCTGGATTCCGGGAACGTAAACAAGCTATCAAAGATCTCATTACCCTGGGCTATTACGCCCGCTCTAAAGTTCAAAATGCCCTAAATTCCAATGACCCAGAAGTACGGGAAAATGCACAAGAAGTATGGAACGAAATTAAAAATATAATTACCCCACACCATTCAAAAGAAGTCAGTCATTTCATTAAAAAACTAAAGAACCATCAAGCAAAGCAAGGCGATTGGCAAAATCTCATGCAACTTCTCGGGCAAAACAGCCTGGAAGTTATGATTGAAATTATGCTAAACGTTGAGCTTCATCAAATTAAAGCCCCTGCTAGAAATCCAGATCTCTTGACCAAACAAAATCTTGTAAAAGGTTTGGTTGCATTCTTCCCCGAAGATACACTGACGACTATGGCTAAATCGCTAAGTCAAGAAGATAAAAAATGTCTGCTGAAAAATATAAACAGTAACCTCAAAAGTCTAACTGTCCTTGAACAAGCCATGCTACTGAAAGTTTTTGCTCAAATAGCTGCCCCCGATGAAAGCTTAACAATACTTCCCGAATTAGACCTCCTCTCTCCAATAGTCCTCAAGAGTATCGATAAAAGCTGGCTAAACTACTACAAAAATGCCAATCAGTGGTTTGAACAGGACCTAAAATTTATTGTCATGCATTTACTTATGGCAAATAAACAATTGACTCAACAAGAGGTAAATTCATTTATAACAGAAAACCCACTTTCAACAGCGAGTGATCAACTCTGCTCAATCTATTATCACTTTTACTATGACTCTATCGAGCTCATCCATTGGCAAAAACTATTTGAAAAAAGTGAAGTGGCCTGGCATAAATTAGCCCTCTTGAAGATCAACAACAAATTGACTTCTGAAGTAATCAAAAAACTGGATTTCTCGACTTTCAAAAGAAGAAGTCAAATGCTAGCCCTCATTGACCGCTTCTTCTATTTCAGAGACCCAAGAGCTATTCCACTACTTGAGAAAATTAAGAACCTCAAACAGGATAAGCCATCAGACTTATACAATGAAAACTTTCTGTTACTAAAGCACTTCAGTAGGCTTGCTGACTTCGAGAAAGCTCAAGAGCATTTACTTCTCTACAACAAAAGTGAAGGAAGAAAGCGCGACACTAACTTTAATTTTTACAGCGAGCAAAAAACAAAAATAAAACAAGCCGACATAAAAACTCTTCAACAAATCTCCGAATTACACAAGGCTCCAGAAAAAGCACTTCTCTTGCTCAACGAAGTTCAAAAGAGCTCACCTGACATAGCCACTATTTATATCCAAAAAGCAGAAATTGAGATAAAGCTAAAAAAAATTAATGATGCTAAAAGATCAATTAGAAAAGCCTCTACCCTACTTCCCCAAAATGCTATTGAATTTCGTCAGCTCATTTACCTTTGCTTTGATATACAAGCCAAAGATTTAGCCGAAGAACTTCTTACAAAGCTCATTTTAGAAGAAGAAAACATCAATAACTGTATTATTGCTGCTGGGGCTTATGAATATTTTGGAAATAGGTCTAAAGCTTCAGAATACCAGCAAATGATCTACATGACCGGCTTTGGCCAGGTTAGAGACCTCTTTTATGATCAAAAATATGAACAAATCCCAGAAAAATGCATCAATCCAGATGAAGGTGACTTTCACTACCTTTGGGGCATATTAGCAAAAGGCCTTAAGTATGACACTTCAGAGGCTGCGCTATTTATGCGCCGTCATTCATTTACAGACAATTGGCCAAAGACCATTGCGTATATGCTCATTGACAAAATGACTCCAGATGAACTTATTGCCGAATGCTCGGCCACTCTTAACACTTCAGAACAACGGGGTCGCCTTACAGAAGCCTATTTTTACATTGCCTGTAAATACCTTAAAAAAGATCCCAATAAATCAAAAAGATATCTTCAAAAATGCCTCGACCTCAAATTTCGAGAATATTACGAATATATATCGGCCTATCCCGTTCTAAAAAACCTTAATCTGTAAATCCTACCAAAATAGCAAAGAGCTTATCAAGAATTAAATTTTTTAGTGAAATTGTCAGCTTTTATTAATACAATCAATTTTCAGGTTAACGCGTTTAAGGATGATTCAACAGTGATAATGATGGGCGTGTTTGTCTCGATGGACAGACTATCAAGTCATTTCGTAAAAAACTTTGCCTGAGTAAAAGAATATTGGTAGATAAATTCCAGTAAATGGGCGGATTCCTTGCTATTGCGACTTTAAAAAGAGCAGAGTCCAACAAAATGATCCTTTACCGTAGGCTACTGACATCACTATGACTCTAAATGTAGATATTAATGCCTTGTTACTTAGCCCCTCTTAAAACCAACAACTAGATGAAACCCAACTTGAAACTGTCAACCTTGCTATAATCGTTAGAACTCCTCAGCTACTTCAAGCGAAATTTATTCTTGATTCCACAAAAAGCGGCCGGAGAGCACACATCCTCTACATTCGAGGCACTGCTGGAGTAGTTAAAAGTCACCTTACAGAAGTAATAGTGTCGACAGCCCAACAAGAAAGCTTAGAAACATTTTCACTGGAAGTATTCGAATCTTCAACAACCAAACAAGAACTGCTTAAAGCTTTGATTGTTTCAATCCTCGAAACATTAGCCAGTGGCTCTAAAAAAGTATTCAACCAGATCAGTAAACTTTCTGAGCAAGGCAACCTATTAAAAAGACAAAGAAAAATTCCTTAACTCAATTTTAGGATATGCTTCACCAGCCAAGCTGAATAATTTACCGCTGCACTACAATCAATTGATCAGGCATGAAATTTCAATTGCAACAAAACTTCTGACATTACTTAAAAAAACTGTTGCTATAGATATTGAAGACATCCATTGGGCTGATGACCATCTACTCATTATGCTCAAAAAGCTTTCAACTGAAGTACGCAACCTGCCAGTTTTTATGATTCTCACGAGCAGGCCTGAAGGTGATCCTCTTGACAAAATACGGAAAGGTAGTGTTTTCAACACCCCATTTACGACCCTAGACCTGCCGCCACTGGCCAAGTCTGAAACAGATCGAATGGCACAGTCTTTTAGTTATATTCCCGAAGATTATCGCGAAAAATGCTTTAGTATGGTTCAGAGCAATCCATTTTTCTTGAAACTCCTGTTAGAAAATTATCCAAACAGTTTTGAGGAAATTCCAGAGACCCTAAGTCAGTTAGTAGATTATAAACTTAAGACACTGGGGCAATCTGAACTAAAGGGGGATAAAACTGGCTGCGGCACTCGGCCATGAATTTGATAAATATACGCTGAACAAGATAAATAAAAACAAACCATTCGACTTTGAGACCTTTACCGTTTGCTCCCTCATTACACATAAAGACGGCTCCATCTATCAATTCTCTCATGATCTCATTCGAAAAAATATCTACGAGAAACTGCGCCAAAAAGAGACGAAATCTACGCTGTAAACCAAAGATTTGAACGCTCTGAATTTTACTTAAAACAAGCTGAAGATCTGGCAAAATACAAATAGTCAAAAGGGATTAGTCAAAGAATTAACAAGTACCGGCTGCTTATAAAGCTTATGAAAAATTGCATGAACTCAGCCAGCCACCTTTTAAAATATTCTCATCCCGGTGACCTTAAAAAGCAAATCAGTCAACTAAATCCGGAGGCATGCCAAGCCTCTACGACTTCCTTTACTTCTGAAGTCGAAGCCGCGATCCTGCATTCCACAACTGGATCCTTCAAAGAACTCGAAGCTGGTGTCCTACAAATGACCATCATGGCACTCAAGGAAATAAATAACAATGGTGGATTGCTCGGCAGTAAAATTAATTATCATATTTCCGATGGAGCTTCAGACGAGCGTCTTTTCAAAGAAAAAGCAAGAGAAGCCTCAGAAAGACCTGAAATTCAAACAGTATTTGGAAGTTCCACTTCTTATTCCAGAAAACAGCTTAAAGATATAATCGAAGAGTAAAAAGCCTTACTGGTTTACCCTTTCGAATATGAAGGCTTGGAACTTTCTCTACAGATTGCCTTAAGGTCGGCCCGCCTCCCGACCTTAAGGCAATTCCAGCAATAGACTGGCTCATAGCCGAGAATAAACAACGATTTTTCTTTGTCGGCTCTGACTATATTTACCCATTGTTTACCAATGAAATAATCAGAGATAACATTGACAGCGTTGGAGCTCAGGATGTTGGTAAAGGTTATGTACCACTCGGTTCTGGAGACTTCACTGCTATTTAGGAAGATATAAAACGAATTAATCCTGACTCTATAGTTCTTCCCCTTGTTGGACTCGATAGTAACAAAGAGATTCTAAGGCAATACCATGAATACGAGCTAAATGATGAAAATATCACAATTCTTTCCTTAGTCTTAGCAGAAAACGATCTATGTGGAATCCCTATCCGGCATAGTCAGGGCATCTATTCGCTCTTCAGCTATTTCCAGAATCATGATGACATTATCAACGATAACTTTGTCCGTCAGTATCAAGAGCAATATGGCCTCAACCAAAGAATTGGTAGCTATATGGAATCCGCTTATGTCGGTGTTCAGCTATGGCCCAAAACGGAGAATTCCATGTTATTTGGAACTCACAAAAGCCAATTACCCCAGAGCCTTTGCCACCAACAAGAACAGAAGAAGAGTGGGAACTGTTTTTACAAGAATTGCAAAAACGCTGGGCTAGTCAATGGGAAAGTAACCTCAATTCACCCCAAATAGCATCAACTGATACCTGAGTGCTCCCTCTTATTCATACCACTACACCAAATTTAAGTATAAGTTATTAATCAAGTCTAAGCCATATAGTAAAAAAGGTGTTGAATAACTTAGGAGAAATTTGTGAAATACATTATATACAGTAAAAGTCTAAATAATTACCCGGCCACAATGCGGCACTTTTACAACCAATAATATCGACAATGCCTTTTGCTTTGATTCACTGGCTAAAGCTGCTGAAAGACTTTACGAAATGAAATCTATCTATTCTGCAGATTATGAAATTTGGGATTCTGAAGCATTAACAGAAACTCTGATGAATATTCTTTAATTCTCTTCGTCCTCCCTTTTTTTCCAGAGAGCGCCACTGAAACTCTTTTGCGAAATTTGAAATATTGATCCTGTAGGCAACCTTAGCCTTAAAAAGGGACTTTCATGGCAACCATCGTCAAACACAAAGAATCCGGCAAACATTCAGTTCTGACAGGAACTGGATTCGGCGCTTACAGATCAGCCTCAACTTACTCGACGGGCATCATTTTCGTTGATGGACATAAATCAGACAGCGGCGAACTTTCAATGATTGCTGTAGCTTTTCCAAATGGCGAAATACACTGCTGATCATCAAATGACGTCGAAGTTATTTCCATAGATGGCCAATCCCCCCTCAAAACTTCTCAAAGACTTCAGCTAAAACTAACTTGTCTTCAAACCTCTGACACCTATTGTTCCTTGATAATATTTCAGGAAAGAGCATTGTTTCGATTTATCCATACTTCAGACTGGCACCTTGGCCAAAGCTTCATGAATCAAAGTAGGGAAGCTGAACATCGCATTTTCCTCAACTGGCTAATCGAACAAATCAAACAGCATGAAGTCGATGCGCTAATCGTTGCCGGGGATATCTTTGATACAGGAACTCCCCCCAGCTATGCCCGAAAACTCTACTACGACTTCTTAAAAGATTTAAACCGCACCTGCGGCATACCTCTTGTCATCATCGGTGGCAATCATGACTCCATTTCAACACTCAATGAATCCGGCACTCTTCTTAAACTCCTGAATATCCATGTGATCGGCGGTAAAACTTCAGCTGAGGAAGAAACATTTGTTTTATCCAATAGAAACGGTGAGGATTCTGCCATCATCTGTGCCGTCCCCTTCCTAAGAGACAGAGATGTCAGGCTCTCAGTTGAAGGAGAAACTTTTAAAGATAAAAAAGATTCTCTCAGGCTTGGAATCAAAAGACACTATCAAGAAACTCTCTCTGTAGCAAATAAGTTAAACGGCAACAGGAAATTGCCTATCATTGCAACAGGCCACTTAACGACCAGTGGTGGTGAGTTAACAGATGGCGTTCGAGATATCTATATAGGCTCTTTGGAAAGCTACGATTCCAATGACTTCCCTGATGAATTTGACTACATTGCCCTAGGCCACTTACACACAAAGCAAGTATTTGGTAAACGACAACATATTCGCTACTGCGGCTCCCCTATCCCAATTAGCTTCGGAGAAGCAAAACAGCAAAAAATAGTAAAACTAGTCGAAGTCAAACAAGGGAAAGATCCAGTAGTACAAGAATTGAATATCCCTGTCTCAAGAATATTAAAATCTATCTCCGGCTCACTCGAAGAAATTCAGCAGGAAATTGCAAGCTTGGAAACAGATCTGGAGCTTCCAACCTGGATTGAAGTAGTTCTCCATGAAAACACTGAAATCTCCTCAGCACAAACACTTTTAAAAGAGGCGACTAAAGAGCTCACTGTCGACATACTGCGCTTTAGACGAAACCGAGCTAAAAAAAATAGATCAATTATCTCTAAAGAGAAAGAGCTGAGTTTGAAAGAAATATCCGTTGAAGATGTGTTTGAGCAAAGACTGTCAACAGTTGAATTAGAGTCCAAAATACAAACCGAACTTAAAGGTGCCTTCAAAGAAATTTACCATGAGGCTCTAAAGAGAAAAGACTCATGAAAATCCTCTCTTTAAGATTTAAAAACCTGAACTCCTTAAAAGATGAATGGTTTATTGACTTTGAATCTCACGAATTTACAGAAGATTCACTTTTTTTGATTTCCGGCCCAACTGGGTCAGGCAAGACCACTATTCTCGATGCCATTTGCTTAGCGCTCTATCACCGAACGCCTCGATTGAAATCACTCTCAAAAGAATCAAACGAGCTTATGACTCGGCACACAGGCCTTTGCTTTTCCGAAGTAACTTTTGTGACCGGAAACACAAAATATCGTGCCCGTTGGGAGCAACACCGCGCGGGCAAGAAAAAAAGCGGTTCCTTACAACCTCCTCGTTGTGAGATGTGCTTTGCTGAATCTGGAGAAATCCTAACTACAAAATTAGCCGAGAAGCTTAAAAGTGTAGAACAAATATGCGGTCTGAACTTTGAACGTTTCACTCGTTCTATCTTACTCGCCCAATGTAACTTCACTGCCTTTCTCAAAGCAGACAAAAAGAAAAAAGCGGAACTTCTGGAAGAAATAACAGGAACTGAGATCTATGGACAGATTTCAATTCTCGCATTTAGAAGGATGAGGGCTGAAGAAGAGAAACTTAAACTGCTTCAACACGATCTTGATCAACTTGAAATACTCGCCCCAGAAAATCTTAAAGAACTTCAGCAAAACTCTGAAAATATTAGCAAAATACAGACTTCCTTACAAAAAAATAGTGAAACTCTTAAGCAACAGATTAATTGGCTGAAACTTATTGAAGAACTGGAAAATAAGCTAGAAAAAAACCAGCTGGCTCTAAATCAGTCCAATGAAAAATTCTCTCACTTTAAAGATGATTTTCAAAAGCTGGCTTTAGCCATTCCTGCACAAAAAATTCAACAGCATCTTTTACACAAGAATAATTTAAACCTGGAAGTACATTCTCTAAAAAAGAACCTACAAGCAACGCTCCAGGCTAAAGCAAAGCTAGACAAAAAACTTCTTTTAGAAAATGAACAATACTCTCTTTTAGAAACCAAACTTCAAAGCTTTACGTCCAGAAAAACTGAGCAGGAAAAACTTATCCATCATGAAATCATGCCTCTGGATAAGGAAATCGTTTCTCTTCAAGAACAAATTAAAGAGCCAGTTAACACCATAACAGAAAAGAAGCAATCATTAGCCCAAAGCACACAAGAAATCACTCGACTGGAAAGTAATAAAAAACAGATTGAGAAATACCTAAGCGATACTCAAAAATGGCTGCAGCAGAACGAATATCTCCAAGAGCTCAGCCCAAAGCTCGAATTGGTTGCTCATAAAATCCAAGAATTAGCTCAACTCGACTACTCCTCTTCTGCAAGGCAAAAAACAATTCTTGCTGCACAAAATAAACTCCGAGGAATTGAACAGCAAATCAATTTAAGCAAAAAGTTACTTCAGCAGGAAACTCAGAAATCTACTACCCTTGAGCACAAAAAGACAGAAGCTCTAAATGAGGTTAGCAACTTAAACCCCGATGACACTGTTCTTGAACGCCTAAACCAACACAAAGAAAAAAATGCCCTCGCGCAAACTTTGCCAAATACGGCACTTAAGCTTCGAGACTTATCTCATAGAATTCACAGTAGAAACAATCAATTAAGTAAACTACGTTCTCAAATTAAAAGCTTACAGGATCTCATACCAAAGATCCAAAGAGAGCTGCAAGATAAACAACAAATACTGGAGCAGTCCCGAAAGCTATTAGAGCAAGAAAGAACAATTCTTAACCTGCAACAATACCGCGATCAATTAAATACTGGTGATCCTTGTATGGTATGTGGCTCTAAGGAACACCCTGCTATCAAAGAGTATTCGAATCTGAATATCGATAAAAGCAAAAACCTACAAGCTGAAGCTGAGGCAAACTTTATTCAGCAACAAAAGAAACATATCGAAGCTACTAAAGATCTTGAAAAGTTCGAGGCTGAGACCAAACAGACTCAGTTAGATATCTCTAAAGACAATGATCTTTGGAAACATGAACTAAAAGCCTGGGAAAATTCCTGCAGCACCTTGCAGATAAAACTCGACTTTGCAGATGAAACACAAGTGCAAAGTTTCCTAAAAACATTCAGTAACCAGCTCAAAGCATTACAAGAAACTGTAACAACGCTTAAGTCTATTGAAGTCAAACTACAAGCCTTAGAAACTGAACTACAAGCCAATAAAGAATCTTTAAGTTCTCATCATTCTCAATCTGCTATATTGAACGAGCAAAAGAAGCAGACTGAGAACAATCTCGAACAAATGGTCAATGAGCTATCAAATGAAAAATCTCTTTCTACTGCTCTTCATAAAGAACTGGAAATGTTACTGAAAGAATTTTCTACAGGAAAGAACTTTCAAGAACGTTTAGCTCTTGCCAAATCTGCACTGAATAATTTTGCAGAAACTCAACATAATCAGCAGAACTTTATTCAAAAACTTCAAAAGACTGAATTAGAACTTCACGCGAAAAGCGAAAATAAGACAGCTATAACCGCAGAAATTGATGTGCTCACCCAAAAAGTTAACAGCATTACCCAACAGATTCACTCTTTGCAGGACTCTCGAAACAAAAAATTTGGAGTACAAACAACCGACCAAGCCCTTCAAGAGCTTTCTAAAGAAAATGAAAAGCTCTCCACGGAATATGAAGTCTCAAGAGTAAACCTCACACAACTACAAAAACAGAATTCTGGCATTTCTGCTCAATTACAAGAAATAGAAAACATTCTCAATGCGAAAAAAGAGAACTTTAAAAATGCCGCAAAAGAATACATAGATTCTCTTAAAAATTCACCTTTTACAGATGAAAATGAGCTACTCGCGACTTGTCTTTCTCAGGAAAAAATTAAAGAGTTGCAAACTCTTCAAAAACAGTTTTCAGAAACTCTGACTATGCACCAAACAAGAGTTAAGGATCTTCAAAAGCAACTGGCCCGTGAAAAAGAAAAAGCATTGACTCAAACCCCCAAAAAAGAGCTCCTACAAAATCAGGCAGAGGCCTCAGCAAAACTACAAGAAATTACTGCTGATAAAAACGAACTGACTCTGAAACTAAGACAGCAAGACCAACTAAAGGAAACTCAAGCTAAGAAAATTGATGCCATAGAAGAACAACAAACGAGATTCAACATATGGGCTACCCTCTCCAGTTTGATTGGCAGTGCAGATGGCCAGGCATTCAGGAATTTCGCTCAAGGCTTAACTCTTGATCACTTAGTCAGCCTAGCGAATATTCACTTAGAGAGACTTCATGACCGCTATTTCTTAGCCAGACAAGATGACGACTCCCTGAATTTAAATATCATCGACACCTACCAGGCAGATGCTATAAGACCTGTAGAAACCCTCTCTGGCGGCGAAAGTTTCCTGGTTAGCCTTTCACTCGCTCTGGCCTTATCTGACCTTGCTAGCGACCGTGTAAATATAGAATCTTTATTTCTTGATGAAGGCTTTGGAACTTTAGATCCTGAAACTTTGGAAACGGCATTAACTGCACTGGATCATCTACAGGCATCCGGTAGAATGATTGGCGTTATTTCTCACGTACAACTCCTTAAGGAGCGTATTCCAAGTAATATCCAGCTTTACGAGAATGAAGGTATGGGTATAAGTAAACTGAATGATAAGTTTGCAGTAATTTAGAGGGTATATGTTAAAATTTTGGGGCCATTTACTACTGAATTCACTTCTCTTCTACTCATGCACCCCCAAAGAAGTTAAACCTCCAAAAAGTCAGAAAGAAAAGACGACTACATTCGATTTACCAGAAAATTTAAAAGCCATCGTAAAACATGACTTCACCTATGCCCCTGACTTACTAAAAACAAATAAACTCACTCTAAATGTGCTAGATGATGTACTTATCAGTTTACTGATACTTGGGCCTTTGAAAAACAAGCAAAAGACAACTTTGGAAAACCTAAAGGAAATAGACCAATACTCTAAAGATTTTTTTAAAACCTCTGACAATTTTGAAAAATTAATCTCAGAGGTTCCTGACCCACTTTCCATTAAGAATATTACCCTCATTCCAGCTAAGCCTCTTACCGAAAACCAACTCATCTCGATTCTAAATTTTAAAAATACTGAATCTTTAACGACGGACAGGCAAACTTACATAAGCCTTAAAAGCCAGCTCCATGTCTTTAATAAATTACAAGAATTGAGAATTTGGGGAGGGTCTTTTATGCGAATGCCAGCCAAACCCATAAGCTCTGAAAGCCTCATACTCGAAAAGAATGAATTTAGCCATTTTCCAAAGCTCAAAAAGTTATCTGTTAATAACGCCGTTTATCTGGAAATCGAGGATAGTTTCACCTTACCTAAAACCATGACTGACCTAAATCTTCAAGGTTCAGTCTTGAGAACTAAAAATTGGGACTTCCTTGATCGAAGTACTTCTCTAAAAACTTTAAATTTGGCCTCTTCATCCTTCACAAATAAAGATTTTCCTCATTTGAAATCACTCTGGAAGCTGAAATCTTTAAACATCAGTGGACTCCGGATAAATTTTGATACTTTAAACAACCTTCCCATTTTTCCATATCTGGAAAACCTAAATGTCAGTAAGGGTAAGTTTTTAGGGTTATTAAAACACCCATCTCCAAAACTGTTAGAACGGCTGAGTCAAAATCCAAACTTAAAAAATTTGGATATTTCCTGGCTCAGAATAAAAGATGAACATTTTTCTAAACTAGCAGCCTTCCAAAAACTTGAATCTCTTTTCACCGTTGGCAACAACTTTAAAAGTATAGCGTTGGCCACAGTTCATAAAGCTCCAAAGCTACGAAAAATTTCACATATCAATCTAGGTAAACATTTCAACCCGGAAATACACTTAGACTCCCTCAAACAACTCATTTATGTAGAAGAGCTTAATCTAAGCCGGGCAGGCATCTCTGACGAGATACTGAGATCCATTGGCCAAATTAAAGGAATCAAAAAACTAAACTTAAGTTATAACTCCATCTCCAAACTCCCCAGAGGCCTGGATACTTCACAACTGACAGATTTAAATCTCAACTATACCAAAGTTGATGATCAAGTCTTCCAGCATTTAAAGAATTCACATAAGCTAAAATGGCTTCATTTGGGCTCTAGTAGCATCAAACAGTTAAACTGGATAAACTCGCTAAAACAACTTAATTCACTCGATCTTTCCAATAATATTTTTTTAGAAGAAAAAACTATCTGTTTACCAAAGCTCAGTCATCTGGATATTAGCCAAATCAGCATTCCTCTGCTTTCCCTGGAAACACCGGAATTGTCAGCGCTGTCATTCAAAGTATTTACAGGCACACTCAATATAACTAAACCTCTCCCCAAAATTAAATCCCTAATTCTTGAAGGCTTCTATCAAAGCACTCTACTTACAAAAATACTTTCTCGTCTCACGAATCTTGAAGCCATAGTCTTCAATAAAGCTGAATTCGATACCTCTCAGCTAAAGATCAACAAGCCTTCATTAAAAGGGTTATTCATTAATCAAACAACTCTAAAAGAAATCGTTCTGGATACACCAAATCTGGAAAATCTTTCTACTTCTAAAGTGGAAACCACCATAGAATCTGTAAAGCTCAGTAAACTTAAAAACCTAACCATGGAGTCAATTAAGCTACCTGAAAACATTTTATACAAAACCCCAAACATCCAAAAACTCATAGCTAAAAAAGTACACATCAATCGCCAAACTGCAGAAACGCTAAGTACACTCACTCTAAACAGTCTCACTTTAGAACATTGTAACCTTTCGGATAATATTCTCAAATTCCTAACTCCACTCAGACGCTTAGAAACTCTCAGTCTGGAAGGGAATAAATTGTCCGGGCAACATCTACATACCTTAGGTGAATTGCCCTATTTAAAATCTTTACACCTCGGAGACAATCATAGGTTCAATTGTTCCAAAGTCAGATTCACTGCAGCTATTTTCCCTCAACTTGAAACGTTAAATTTGAGAGGAATTAAAATCTCTAAAAAAATCTACTATACACTTGCTGAAAACAAAAAACTAAAGGCTGTAACTTTGGATTGGAAACTCAAAAAAATCATTGGCAATAGACACAAAAAGTTTAAATTTAATCTAATTGATTAACGGCCTAATTGAAAAGAAGCCAAAATATTAAAAGTAGAAAAGCGACCGATACAAAGATCTTCATAATTGACACACTTTCTCTCTTCTTCGGCTCCTCCTGGGCTGCCTTAAAAAAGCCACTGGCAACAGCATGAACCGCTTCATTTGTCAGAGAACTCTTCTCTTTCAATTTACCTGTCATATCCGCTAAACTTTGACCTTTTGAAGTTGCCGCTATCTCCAACATACTTGATACAGCCAAGCCGGCAATTTCTAACTGACCTTGACTCAGTCCATTTTTGACCAGGCTTTCATTATAGTCCTGCAATGATTTACCGCTAAAAATCGCTTTAGTCATTCCATAAGATATTTCTTCAAGTTTACCAACTGTTATCGATAGTTTTTCTGGCTTCGCTGGTTTACGAGCACCTTCAAATTGCTCCATATGCATATTCAGCGAAGTAAAATCACTGCTTCCCAACTCTTCCTTAGAGGGAATAAGTGTACCAAAATTGTCACTTAAAACTCGACTTCCAAGAACCTTTTGAAATTCGCCTAAACTTATCAGCCCGCAGAGCTTTCCCTTAAAGGCTTTTTGACTAAAGAGAATTTGCTCAAGGTCACCAGGTATCTAGACTGGTTCACCATCCCAAATAAATGAGTTTATCCCATCGACCTGGTACAATTCAACCTCTTTGGCAACAGAGAGATGATGCATGCGCTCAATCATATAAGCATCACGTGACGCTTTACTTTTGCCTAAACATGCAGCTTGGAGATTTAGCAATGAAATCTTTCGATTAGCTCTAGTTAGAAACTCTGGTTCATCGTCGCGACAAAACACCTCAACATTATCTAACTCAACTTCTTCTCTCCAAAGCTTATAGCTTAGGTTTAAAAAGTGAGAGGCCACTGCTTTGTAGACTTTTTGATCGAAATCAGAGGGATAACTCAAATCATAAAGTCGCAGGTTATCGGCTTGAACTTCCATCTGAATTCCGGACAAGCTCCCCTTTCCTGCGAAAGTAACTGGTCCGTTCAATAAACTATCTGGAAGCTCATATAAGGTCAGATCTTCTTTTTCAAAAGCTTTTCGAAGCTCCGTAAACCACTGAGCTGAATTGTTGAGAGGCTGAATGCGTAAAAACTTCATCACTTTCCGTAAATAATTTTTACAGCTTATAAGAAGTTTTTAAAGATATCCAGCTTCCCTTTGAAAAATGACGCGTTATTCATTTCGCAATTTATTTAAAATAAGCGAATACATGCTTAATTAGGCCCAAAATTTCAACTTTAAGATTTTGATGGATAAATACATGAGTAAAGCTACTATTGAAAAAATAAGTAACCTTTGTAAGAGACACGGTTTCATCTTCCAAAGTTCTGAACTATACAACGGCATCAACGGGTTCTGGGACTATGGTCCAAATGGTGTTGCTATGCGTCGTGCTCTTGAACAAGCATGGTGGAACTACATGGTTGAGACAAGAGACAATGTCGAAGGCCAAGACTCTACAATTATCTGTCACCCACAAGTTTGGAAGGCTTCTGGCCATGTTGACCAATTCGCTGATATCATGGTCGACAACAAGGAAAGTAAAAAACGCTACAGAATTGACAACCTTCTTGAGCAACAAAGTGAAGAAGTTCTTGCTGCATTAGCGACTGCATTCGGTACTGATGCTGACGTCGGCAAACTTGAAGCTGCTTTTGAAATCCAGGTAGCTGAAAAGTCTGATATGGTTAAAACTGTTCTCAGCGAGTGCCAAGTGATCGATCCGACAACTAAAAAGCCTGGTGACTGGACTGAACCCAAACAGTTCAATCTTATGATGCAGACTTATGTTGGCCCGGTATTTGACGAAGATCACAAAGCTTACTTAAGAGCTGAGACCTGTCAGCCGATTTTCATTAACTTTCACACAATTGCAACTGCTACTCGCCAGAAAGTACCGTTTGGTATTGCTCAAACTGGTAAAGCTTTCAGAAATGAAATTAATCCGCGTAATTTCACATTCCGTTCTCGTGAATTTTCACAAATGGAAATGGAATTTTTCTGTCACGATGATGAAGCAATGGATTGGTACAACTACTGGCGCAATGAAAGACTTAAATTCTACAGCGAAGTTCTGAATTTCAGACCTGAGTCCATGAGAACTCATGACCACGAGAAACTGGCACACTATGCGAAAGCTGCTATGGACATCGAATTCGAATTCCCATTCGGCTGGGGTGAGCTTGAAGGTATTCACCATCGCGGCACTTGGGACTTAAGTCAGCATGCTGAACACTCCAAGCAGAAACTTGAGTACTTTGATCAGGCTAAAAATGAACGTTACATCCCGACCGTTATCGAAACATCTGTTGGTCTTGACCGCTTGATGCTGGCGATTCTCTGTCACGCTTATGACGAAGACGAGGCATCGACTCAGAAAGAAGGTAAAGAT
>JAKVBD010000033.1 GCA_022446985.1 Lentisphaerales bacterium | reverse complement strand
CACCTTCTTCAGCAACCTTAGCGTTAAGATCGTCGATCTTAGTCTGTAGGTCAGAAACAAGGCCAGAAACTTTTTCAAGCGCAGAAGTTGAACCTGAAACACCAGCAGCTTTTAGTGCAGCAGCACTTTGAGCCAGTTCAGTCTGGTAACGAACAGCTGCAGGTAAAACCTGAGTGCTGGCAATTCTTAGACCAGTGTTAACTTCAACAAGTACTTTTTCCAGGTACTGCTCATTGTAGATCTCAAAACGGGCTTCTAGCTCATCTTTGCTTAGTACAGAGTACTTTTCGAACATAGAAACAGTCTGCTCAGTGATAAGCTCAGGAAGAGCTTCTGGAGTTGTTCTAAGATTCTTAAGACCACGACCTGAAACAGCTTTCTCGTGCCACTCAGAAGAGTAACCGTCGCCGTTAAATACAGCAGCGCCATGCTCTGTGTAGATCTCTTTAAGAACTTCAGTAACCGCAGCATTGAAGTCAGTACCAGCAGCAACTTTAGTTTCAAGAGCAGTTGAGATGTAGTCAATTGAATCAGCAAGACAAGTATTTAGTACAACAAGTGGACCTGAGATAGAGAATGTTGAACCAACAGCACGGAACTCAAAACGGTTACCAGTGAAGGCAAATGGTGAAGTTCTGTTACGGTCACCAGCATCTTTTTCAAGGTGCGGAAGTGTATCTACACCAACGCCGAATGTACCTTTACCATCTGTACCAGTAGACTTACCAGCTTTGATCTGCTCGAAGATTTCAAGTAGTTCATCGCCGATGAAAGTAGACATGATTGCCGGTGGAGCTTCGTTAGCACCAAGGCGGTGGTCATTTGAAGCAGAAGCGATAGCCGCTCTGAATAGACCGCCGTGAACGTGAATTGAACGAATAACAGCTGCGCAGAAAGTCAGGAACTGAGCATTTTCAGAAGGGTTGTGACCTGGGTCAAGTAGATTACCCTGAGTCTTATTTGCGATAGACCAGTTAACGTGTTTACCAGAACCGTTAAGACCTGCGAATGGCTTCTCGTGGAAGATACAAGCAAAACCGTGGCGCTTAGCAATGTTCTTGAAAATAGTCATTGTCAACTGCTGGTGATCAGAAGCTACGTTAGCTGCTTCGTAAACTGGTGCAATTTCGAACTGACCGGGAGCAACTTCATTGTGACGAGTTTTTGCAGGGATACCAAGTTTGTATAGAGCCTGCTCAACATCCATCATGAAGTCAGATACGCGCTCAGGAATAGGACCGAAGTAGTGGTCGTCGAACTGCTGGCCCTTAGCAGGAGCAGCACCGAAAACTGTTCTATCAGCAGCAACAAGGTCAGGACGAGCATAGTAGTAGTTGAGGTCTACCAGGAAGTACTCTTGCTCTGGACCTGCGTAAGATGCAACTGGAGCGATGTCAGTGTGACCGAAAAGCTTAAGAAGTCTTGCAGCCTGCTCACCAACAGCTTTGTTTGAACGAAGTAGTGGAATCTTTTTATCCAGTGCTTCACCAGACCAAGAAACAAAAATTGTCGGGATACAAAGAGTAACACCGTTGCTAGTTTCGTTCAGGTAAGCTGGAGAAGTTACGTCCCAAGCTGTGTAACCACGAGCCTGGTGAGTTTGACGAATACCACCGTTAGGGAAAGAAGAACCGTCAGGCTCACCCTGAGTTAGAGTCTTACCAGAAAACTCATTGATAACGCCGTCGCCAGAAGGCTCAATGAATGAATCGTGCTTCTCAGCAGTGTAACCCGTTAGCGGGAAGAAAATGTGTGCGTAGTGAGTAGCACCTTTTTCAACAGCCCAGTCTTTCATAGCTGTTGCAACTGCGTCAGCTGCAGTTTGGTCTAGTTTTTCACCTAGCTCAATAGTTTTTTTGATTGATTTGTAGACAGCCTTAGGAAGACGTTCCCTCATTACAGAATCTGAAAATACGTTACTACCGAAAATCTTAGTAACTTCCGCTCCTTCAACATAGCCTGGCTCAAATGAGCTCGCTACAGAAGCTGTTGCATTAAGTCTTGCAGCACTTCCACTCATAGTTATCTCCTTACGGTGTTTTTTATCTTTACAAAATTGTAATAAATGAAAAAAATTTCCTAATATTGTAATCCACCCTCAAAAAAAGGCAAGTCATTGGTTAATATTTCCAAAATCTTTTTGTTAAATAGTTGGCAGCAAAAAGGATCATGGTCATAAAAGATATTAACTCAATTGCAATGCTTTGCAGATCAGAAAAGTTATTCCGCAGTAAGAAGAAGTGCTATTTTTCCAAGCTTGGGCTAAGCTTAGGCGCTTTATTACGTGTTATGTAGAGTGTATATGAAATCAAACCAATAATGAATACATTCTTAACGAAAGACCAAAGCGGTGTTCCTCCAAGTTTACCAAAGCAACCGCAGTCTCCTTCAAGTCCTCTTATGAGAAAAGAAAGTAACAAAAACTCAAATATTACCATAAGAATCAAAGTGGCTTTCAAAGCTTCCTTAAAATATTTGGGTATCATCAGGCCAATCATCAGAGCTATCTCCAGAATGGGAACATAATAAACAATAATTGGAATGAGCTCATCAGGAAATAGCTTGTAAGCTTTTAAAGCATCAACAAAAACCTGAGGGCCTGCCAATTTCGCCCAGGCAGTAAATCCCAATAGGATAATCAATAATATACGAGTGACTATTTCTGTAGCTTTAGCCATGCTTCATAGCCACCTTCTAGATAAAAAATATTTTCTTGCCCCATTTCCTGTCGAAGTTGCTTTGCGAGGTTGCGACTGGTTGTACAAGCCGGATTACAGTAAACGATGATATTTTGCCCTGGTTCAAAACTCTCGAAAATTTTCATAAGACTTCCCTCCCAGTCTTTAAAACTGACCCAGATAGCCCCTTCTATTTTTCCGGCTTTATATTTAGATTTTTTGCGAGAATCCAGCCAAAGTATATTTTGTAGGCCCTTGGATTTCTCAACAGTTATCGAGTACTGCTCTGCAACAAGATCCCCTTTGTAAACGTATTCTTTGATGTGTGATTGAAGGAATAAAGCTGGTATGAGAGGCAGGGTAAAAAAAAGAGAAATGACTTTTATACTCTGCTTCATTTTTTAGTTAAATATGAGGTAAATTCTATTTTCCAGCGCGTCACCATTTGCATCCTTACCTTTAAGAATGACCCAGGTGCGCTTTTTGCCAAGTGAAGCATCTGGAGTAATAGTCACTTCTAATCCTTCTTTAATGCTTTTAAGAACAGCCTTTACTTGAGGATCTTTGCTTGTGGCCCCAGTAAAGCTTCCCTGCCACTCCGGATTTATAGTCACATTGACTTTTTTAGCATCTCGGGCCCCTTTTTGCCAAACAAAAAAGCGCGGCGAAACTGTAAACGGAGCCGGAATATCTATCTCAACCATTAAAGTTTCATTCTTGCCATTAACATCTGCAATAATTCGTCCACGATTCAGCCCCAGCTTTCCGGTAGTATCATATTCTGCTTCGAGTTTCACTGAGTCACCTGGCTGTACGATCAATGGGAACTCAGTAGTCATCCACATGCAATCACAGGTAACCTTGGCGGACTTAATAGTAATAGCATCTTGTTTATTGTTTTTAGTTTCAAAAGTCACTTTAACAATTTTCTGGCCCAAGATTGCCTTGGCTTTTACCTGCGTTTCTACAAAAGTTAACTCAGAAGCTGCCAACAATGGCAGGCTGAGTAGTAAGGTAGTTAGAATAAAGTATTTCAAATGTGTTTTTTCCTTTCAGCAACAATACCAATAATAATGAATATAACAAAGATTACCGGAACTTTTACAGGAGCGCCAATTTGTTCATAAAATTTTTTCAATAGACGACCTCCAGCGATAGCTACGAAACCATAACCAAAGGCGTTCAATAAAACAAAACCGGTTACGCGAATAATAAAAGGATTAGGCTTCAGAAGTTTACGAAAATAACGATCAATATCACCACTGTAAATTACCAGAACAGTTGCAATCTGTGCGATACAGGTTTCAAAAATGAAAGGTTGAAGTAAACCGGCTAGTTTTACAAAAAACTGTGAGATCATTTCCATCGAGTCTGTCATCCTGAATTGCGTTGAGAATATATTAACTCCATTAAAAGCTTTTCAAGCAATGCCTGAGTAATTTGAAAACAACTATTCTCAAACTATTTTTTCTCATAAGGATTGAAGGTGATTGAGTGACTAACATAATATTGGTGGGATTCATGTCATGCGGAAAAAGTTCCGTCGGCAGATTCCTCGCAGAAGAATCAGGAATGAAACTGGTCGATTTAGATCAGGTGATAATCGAAAAAGCAGGCATGACTATTCCTGAAATTTTTGAGAACGTCGGAGAAAAAGCCTTCCGCGATCTGGAAAGTTACGTTACGACTTTGATCACTAAACAGAAAGATACTGTCTTTGCCACTGGTGGTGGAATTATTTTGAGAGAGCAAAATCGCGAAATCTTAAAGAAATCCGGAATTGTAGTATGGCTTAAAACAACTCCTGAGAATGTCCTTAAGTACACTAAAAAAGACACCAACCGTCCACTTCTCCAAGGCAACAAAGAACTCGAGAAAATCACCGCCATGATGAATGGTCGCGAGCCTTTGTACGATGATTGCTCACACTACTCAATCAATGCCTGGGAAAACAATCTTAACCAAATTGCCGGTTTGGTCTGGAAGTACTATGAAGATTATATGGACAAGAAAGAATTGAGTGAACAAGTCTAATGAATAAGGTTATTCCCATATTCCCTCTTGGTGAAATGGTGATGTTCCCCGGTGTTGTCACCGAGTTCTACATATTTGAACCGCGCTATATCGATATGATCGAGCACTGCCTTGACTCACAGGGTATCTTCTGTTTCGGAACTCTCGTAGGTAATTGGCGTGAACTCTACAATGAAAGTCCCGAAATATTTTCACACGGCTGTCTATGTTCTATTGAAGAATATCAAAAGCACGATGATGGTCGCTACTCCATTCTGGTAAAAGGGCTCCACAGAGTAAAGATCAGCGAAATTCCTTCGGAACGACTATACAGAATAGTCCAAACTGAACAGTTGGATTACATCGACGACATAACAGACTCTGCCGATCAATACGAAACTATTCGAAATTTCATCAAAAGAGTCCTTGGGAAGCATATCCCGAATAAGAATAATGACGATCTTGATCAAATGATTGATGACATGGAACTCGGCAAACTCCTCGCTTTTTTATGCTTTCAAAGCCCGCTGGATATAGAGTGTAAATTGTCTTTAATAAAAGAGAACTCTCTCAAAGAAATCTTTATGCAGCTAATAAGTCAAACAAATGAAAATTAAGCTTTTCTTATTTGCCCTAGTTCCCATCTTGCTACTTTTCACATTTTGCAATGGCAACGACTTAAATACTTGGGCTCTTAAACACGGCGAGCAAAAAATAACTAAGCTTGTTTTTCTTGGAGATAGTTTGACTGCCGGCTATGGCCTCTCCAACAAAACTAAATCGTTTCCTGACTTGGTTGCAAAACAGCTTAATTTACCCTTTCAACGTTTTGGTTTCAGCGGCTATAAGACCAGTGATGCCTTGGCTAAACTACCTCAAATTCCAGAGGGAAAAAATGCCTTGATGGTCGTTACACTTGGAGGCAATGATATCCTGCGAAATAAACCGCTCAGTGAAACTGAAAAAAATCTTAAGACCATTTTTTCAGAACTTCACAAAAAGGGTTATGCGATTGTCTACACTGAAGTCCTGGGACTAATAGGGGGAAAGCGCCATGCTATGCACTTACGAGTTTGCCAGGAGCTACAAGTCGCAATTGTTCCCGATATATTGGCGGGCGTCTTTTCAAACCCGGACTTAATGCAGGCTGACAGCATCCACCCAGCAGAGAGAGGATGCCAAAAAATTGCCGATAAGATCGTCGAAACGATCAATGGGCTTAAGCTACAGCTTTGAGATAACAAATTTTCAGAAGCAGCAAACACTCCAATCTATGAACGTCATGAAGTTCCTCACGAAACTCACCTTTCGACTTACCGATCATGTGATTTAGCTCAAATGAATCCCACTGCGTCCACCCCAGGATCTCGCTGGCACGAGTCTCAAAGTCAAGTTTTTTAACTGCATCTAACAAACTCTGGTAATGCTCATTATTCCCGACTCTTCTATACCAATATCCAGCATTGCCATAATCGCCTTCCATGCGGTGCATAAATGCATGCCACCAGGACGCCTCAAGTTCAGGATAATCCTGAACTATCTCATGGGCTTCCCAGATGTAATCCTGGGCCATAAGTAAACCTGCATAGAAAAGCTGACCATACTTTGTATCGTTCACTTTTGGTTTAACATTTTCGTTAAAGAAAGCATCTATCTCAGGAATACTTAGAGTACCGCCTTTTGTCGCAACTAAAGAAATAGGAGACTCATCTATAAATTTATTAATTTCTGCTGGTAGACTCATAATCCTTGCCTTTCTATCTTAAATCTTCTTTCAAGGCAGCTTGGGCTGCCGCTAAAATTGCTATTGGAACTCTATAAGGCGAGCAACTCACATAGTCAAGCCCTGCTCTGTGACAAAACTCCACAGAAGAAGGCTCTCCGCCGTGCTCTCCACAGATACCGATTTTTAAATCCTGCTTGGTTAAACGTCCGCGTTCGACCCCGATCTTAATCAGCTCTCCGACACCTTCCTGGTCCAATACCTGAAATGGATCATTGGGGTATATTTCCATTTGCCCCTCTCCATTTACATAAGGGACTCCACTTGAATATATGGGCAAAAACTTACCTGCATCATCACGGGATATTCCAAAAGTAGTCTGTGTCAGATCATTCGTTCCAAAAGAGAAAAACTCTGCATGCTCGGCAATCTGAGAAGCTCGTAGTGCTGCTCTTGGTAATTCAACCATAGTTCCCACTGTATACTCAATTGATTCTCCCAATTCAGCAAAAAGCTCACTGGCTGCTTTATCCACTACCTGCCTCTGGTGCTCAAGTTCTGTAGCGGACATAACAATTGGCACCATTATTTCAGGCTTACAAGGAATTCCCTCTTGAGTTACAGTAAGAGCAGATTCAAGTATAGCCCTCACCTGCATAGATGTTATTCCCGGACTGGAAACTCCAAGTCGACAACCACGATGCCCAAGCATAGGATTAACTTCACTTAAATCTTTAAGAGTTTGTTTCACTTCTTCATCTGTTATTCCCATCGATTCAGCAAGCGCAACTATCTCTCTGTCATTTTTAGGCATGAATTCATGCATAGGAGGATCCAGCAATCTTATTGTTGCTGGCAAACCATTCAACACTCTAAATATGTCTTTAAAGTCATGTGCTATAAAGGTTTGAATCTCCTTTAGGGATTCAATTTGCATTTGGGGAGAATCGGATAGAAATAACTTCCTTAGAGGCAGTAATCTTTGTTCGCCATGAAACATGTGTTCTATACGAGTCAAGCCTATACCCACTGCGCCAAAATGAAGAGCAACATTTACATCTCGTGGAGTATCTGCATTTGTTCTAACCGACATTTTTTTATATTTGTCGGCCCAATTGATGATCATTTGATAGTTTTGAAAAACAATGGATTCTTCTGGGCTCATCGATTCTTCAATTAAAACCTGACTTACCTCAGAAGGAGAAGTTTTGATTTCTTTGAAAAAGACCTCACCAGTTGTACCATCAATTGAAATATCATCTCCTTCTGAAATCATCTTTCCATCAGCACTTAATGTTCTGGCATTCTCATCGATCTTGAGTGCACTCAAACCACATACACAAGGCTTACCAAACTGTCGAGCTACTACAGCAGCGTGTGATGTCGCTCCTCCTCGAGCAGTCAATACCCCTTTTGCAGCCATCATTCCACCAAAATCAGACGGTGAAGTATCTAACCGAACCAGTATCGAAGGCACCCCTGCCTCGCTATACTCAACTGCTTTTTCTGAGCTCAAGGCAAGTTTTCCTGTTGCTGCACCTGGCCCTGCATTTAAGCCAGTCCCAATCAGTGACTCACGAGCTTCTTCTTTATCTTTTAAATTAAACACAGGAGAGAGTAACTGTTCCAATGAGTTCGGTTGTATTCTTAAAAGACCTTCTTGCGGAGAAATAATTCCTTCAGAAACCATATCAACAGCAATTTTAATCTGGGCAAAACCGGTACGCTTGCCATTACGTGCCTGGAGAATAAACAGTTTGCCATTATCAATAGTAAATTCGATGTCCTGCATATCCTTGAAGTGCTGTTCCAGGCTTTCAAAAACCTCTCCCAATTCTTTAAAGGATTGAGGCATTAGCTCTTCAAGTGATTGCCCCTCAAAACCGGCTTTTTTAGCCAACTTAGCAGAAATCGGAATAGGTGTTCGAATCCCGGCGACAACATCCTCTCCCTGTGCATCAGTGAGATATTCACCATAATACACCTTTTCTCCTGTAGAGGGGTTTCTAGTAAAAGCCACACCTGTTGCAGAGTCTGAACCTTTATTCCCGAAAACCATGGCTTGAACGTTTACCGCAGTTCTCCAATCACAAGGAATTTTTTCCATCTTGCGGTAAAGCACAGCTCGTTCATTTTGCCATGAGTGAAATACCGAGGAAATAGCAGCCTGTAACTGAACAAAAGGATCTTGAGGAAACTCCTCTCCTATTTCTTCTTTATAAATTTCTTTGAATCGAGTACAGACTTCTTTTAAATTTTCGACTGATAGCTCATTATCAGAATCTAAACCTGAAGCTTCTTTTATTTCATCCAAAACATCTTCAAAAAGAAAAACTGGAATTTCACGAACCACATCTGAGAACATCTCTATAAAGCGACGGTATGAATCATAAGCCATATGCTCATTTGCAGTTACCTTCGCAAGGCCAATTACCGCTTGATCATTTAATCCAAGATTAAGAACAGTATCCATCATTCCCGGCATTGAGACTCTGGCACCCGATCTAACAGACAACAAAAGTGGATATGTAAGAGAACCGAATTTTGCACCAACTTCATCTTCAATAATAGAAATAGCTTCTTTGACTTCATTCATTAAGCCATCTGGTAGAGATTGTTTGTTGTAATGGTAAGAGTTACAAACATAACATGGAACGGTAAAACCTGGAGGAACCGGGATTCCCATTGACTTCATTTCTGCGAGATTGGCACCTTTGCCACCGAGAACTTCTCGCATGTCTGCACTACCATCAGTAGCCTTTTTCGTGAATAAATAGATATTTTTACTGATCATGAAGCATTCCCCTAAATAACGTTGTAATTACAAGTTAACAGTCGGCTGCCGTTGAAGAACACAGGCCTTTAAATAAACTACCCCCAATTAAGAATATTAACCATATGGCACTACAAATATTTACCAAAGGCAATGGTTCTTAACAGGGGGCAAATCTAAAAGTAAAATGAAAAGCTTTAGCGGTTCAGGTCACTTCTGAGGTAAGCATGAATAAACCGATCGATGTCACCATCCAGCACAGCATTTGTGTTACTGGTTTCACAACTAGTACGTAAGTCCTTGATCATTTTATAAGGATGCAAGACATAAGAACGAATCTGACTTCCCCAGCCAATTTCATTTTTTGCACCGCTATGCTCATCAAGCTCTGCCTTCTGCTCTTCCTGCTTCAACTCATAAAGTTTAGCCGCAAGCATTTTCATGGCTGTTGCTCTGTTCTTGTGCTGTGAGCGTTCATTCTGACATGAGACCACAACTCCGGTAGGAATGTGAGTAATACGAATCGCACTGTCTGTTGTATTTACATGCTGACCACCTGCGCCACTGGCACGGTAGGTATCGACTCGCAGGTCTTTATCTTCAATATCGATATCATCGTCATTTTCGATATCCGGCACAGTTTCAACTGAACTGAAAGATGTATGACGGCGCTTATTAGAGTCAAATGGCGAGATACGAACTAAGCGGTGGACACCACGCTCTGCCTTCAAGAAGCCAAAGGCATTGGGCCCTTGAACGTGAATTGTTGCTGACTTCATACCTGCTTCATCACCATCCTGGTAGTTAACTACAGAAAACTTGTAACCCGACCTTTCGATCCAACGGGTATACATGCGGTAAAGCATACTGGCCCAATCACAGGACTCTGTACCACCTGCCCCTGCATTGATAGACAGGAAGGCATTTCCGGAGTCATATTTCCCTTTCAGGAAACTCAAAAGCTCTATTTCATCCAGCTTTTTGATAATGTCGGCACACTCTTCGTCAGCCTCTGCTAACATAGGTGACTCTGCACCCTCTTCTTCAACCAGCTCAGCTAATGTCATGAAGTCTTCAACTTGTGAGCCGAGTTCATCATATGGATTAATAACACTTTTTAGAGCACTGACTTTATCGACAATTTTCTGGGCTGCGTCATTATCATCCCAAAAGTCAGGAGCTGTCATTCTTTGCTCTAATTGATTGAGTTCTACCTTCTTATCTTCGACGTCAAAGGAACCTCCCCAAGTGCTCAAAGCGATCGCTCACTTTTTTCACCTGTTTTTGCAGTTCATCAAGTGTCATTATATCAATTGTCCTTTTACTTTATACCCTTGCTGTTCAAGCCATTCAGCTGCCTTAAGGCGCTGATCTCCTTGAAGCTCAAGAGAATCTTCCACAACTTTTCCACCAGCAGCCAAGTGCTTTTTCAAGCCTTTTAACAATTCTGGCAATGAGCTATCTTGCTCTTTATCAAATTCATAAAAAACTGTCACGGATTTACCGCCACGGCCTTTTTTTTCCAATCTTACTCTGACAAGCCCACCAGCAAAGCTTTCGGGTTCATTCGCTACAGCTTCTTTTTCTTCTTCATAAGCACTTAACTGTTCATTTGAAAAAGAGAGATCCAAACCACCAAAAGGATTATTTGAAGGTGCTTCTTCTGACTGATACCGCTGCTTTTTCTTTCCCATATTTACTGACTCACAGATGGCAAAAGAGCTTTAACTTGTTTTTCTAAAATGGGATCAAACTGCAAAGTAAGATCAGCATATTTTTGTACATCATCTGACATTTTATACCAATCACTTACTAGAGCTAATCTAAAATAATCTGCTCCAAGATCACGTCTGATTATGGCGCCTTCAGCAATAGTTGAATCCGCCAACTGAGTTTTTCTGATTTCGATGTAATACTGCATCATTTCGATAAACTGTTTATTATCAAATTGCTGCCATGAAAGGTCAAGTGTTTGATCTGCGGCATCTGGTTTAATCGTTAAAGATTCTTCACTGGCAGAAATAATAGAGCCTGGAATTGGATTTCGGCCTCTTACATAAAGCTGACCTTTAAAAGGAAGAACAGCGGCAATTTTCTCAAGATATGGTTTTACATTTCTCAGAAACTTAATGCGATGCATTTCCTGATCATAAGCATCTCCTTCATGTTTATCCAAGTAAGCTAAAACTTCTTCAGCATATGCTTTGAAAGATATACCATGTGGAAGAGGTCTTTCAGAAACTTGAACCGGGAAACCGCCACCTGTTGACTTCTGTGGCTCTTTTGTCGGAGCTAATTTAACAGCTGGAGCGATTTGAGGTAGTGCCGGCTTTTCTACTGACTCCTCAATGACCGCAGGCTCTGGCTTTTGAACAGGTTCTTTTTCAACTGGCTGACTTACTGGCTGTTCAGCGGATTGCTTTACGCTCACGTTTTTAGTAGTTGCATACTTAGGGCCGACTTCTTCAGGCTCTGATGGCATACTCAAAATGACAGCTAATATGACAATAATCGCAGCAACAATTGCATAAACTATAGCTGGAATCTTCTTGGCACCCTCTATAATTTCTTGTTCTGCGGAAGAACTATCGGTATTTGCTGAAGCTGTCACATCTGAAGATGCTAATTTAAGCTCCTCTTCACTTTTTGACGCCGATACAGCAGATACTTTGAGATCATCTTCAGAAACACTCTGAGTGGCTGGTGCCGTAAATTTTGGCTTACCATCAATAAACGATTGTAGTATATCAATTACTTCAGCAAGATTTTCGGGGCGATCTTTAGGATTTTCCGACATCATTTTAGCAATATAGCCACTTACATAATCCGGAATTTCACTTCTAACTTTCTTGGCTGCCACTGGAGACCTTTCAAGCCTTTCTTTGATAATACTTTCAGGACTACTCCCCGGGAAAGGAGGCACACCAGTTATCAAATGGTAAAAAACAGCACCAAGGCTATAGATGTCGCCGGCAAGATTATTCTCGCCATCTTTGACCATCTCAAGGCTAATATACTGCGGGTCAAAAAACTTCAGAAGATCATCTTTATCTCCAGATAGTTTATATAGAGTATAGTCTAAACTAAAATCAGATACTTTTATGTTTCCATCTCGATCAAGTAATATGTTATTCATGGAAACATTATGATGAGAAATACCTTCTTTCTGAGCTGCATCTAAGCCTTTAGCTGCCTCTTTAACGACTCTCAATACACTGGATACCGGCAGAATTCCTTTAGCTTTTTCCAAGTATGGCTTTAAGGATAAAGCAGACATGAACTGCATAACCAGGTAAGAGCAGCCTTCGTGCTCTCCAGAAGAGTAGATTGGAACGACATTTGGATCATTCACTAAAGCAGCTTTCCCCGCTTCTGCCAAGAAACTTTCAACCAGCTCTTTCTTTTCAGAAAGTTTTTGACTCATTACCTTCAAACAAACTTCACGACTTAAAGTTAAATCCAAAGCCCGATAAACAGCAAAATTGTCATTTTCACCCAAACGCTCTTCAAGCAAAAAGTGACTAAACCTTTTAGGAATCTGGAATTCAGCATTACACGCAGGGCAATTAACCTTTTTGAAGGGCTTTTCACCAGTAAGGTCAAGCTTAGCACCACAGGTGTGACAATTAATCTTAAGCTTACCTACAGGTTCATGGACTGTTCCCGCATCTTCCTCAGAAGTTTGATCCTGATCGCGTGGTGGCACTTTTAAGTTTGTTCCACAACCAGGACAGTCAAAACGGTGGCCAACAGGTTGGTCGGATACATCAATCTTACCTTTACAGGAGTAACAAAATACCTTGTGAACGACTTTCTCAGAAGATTCTTTCTTGTTTGGCAGTTCATTAAAACTTTCAAAACTCGCCAGCTTCTTTATAATATCCGGCTTTGGTACAGTTATTTCCACATTGCAGTCGGAGCATTTAATTTTATCACCTGGGATTTTTCCAGATAATTCGGTTCTCACACCACACGCAAAACAACTGATAGCGCTACCATCCGGTAAGGCTTTCGAGTTAGATTCTACAGAATCTGACTTATCTTCTGACAAAATTTTACCCTGCTGTTAAATTTTACTAATTCTATATAAAACAATAAAAGAGCCTGTCAAATCACAGACCCTTTTAATGAAAATAAATAACTTAGAAAAATTACTTTAAAGTATATATTCCAAAGTTTTTCAAACCAGCACCGTTCAATACATCTAAAACATTGACTAAATTTTCATGAGATGCGTCTTCGGAAACTTTCACATTTACCTGAAAATCATCGGCTGACTCACTATATACACTTAAGAAAGACTTCATCTTACTTAAAGTGTAGGATTGACCTGAAATTTTATAAGTATCTTTGTAAATATAAAGATCAAAAGTCAATTTCCTGTCATCTGGAGGGGGCTGAACCTTGCCTTTACCAGGTAAATTCACCTTAACAAAAGCTTCATTGGTAATTTCTTTTGACGTTACGATGAAAAATATCAACAAAAGAAATGTTACGTCAATCATTGCTGAGATCGGTATTTTCGTTTTTTCGTTACTTTTCACTTTCATATCTCCCTCCTTGTTCCTTGGTAAATCTCCCCAAAAAAAATTGCCGGATGAAAATCCGGCAATTTAGAACTTACTGACTGAGTGGCTCTTTAAGCGAGTGCAAATTAAACTTTTGCAGTCCCGCCTTATTCATTCTATCCAGTAGAAGAACAAGTCGTTCATGCTTAGCTTTAAGAGATACTTTGACATTTATAACAACGTCTTCTCCCATTGCACTGCCTATACCAACCAGCGTTCTCTCCATATCGTCCAGATCTTTATTATTACCCTGATATACGTAACGATCAGATTGAACAAATACATCAATTGTCGGTGGTGGCTCTTCCTGTTGAGCTTCCGGTGGAGGAGGCCCTGGCAAGTTTACAGAAACCCACGCTTCATCGACAATTTCTTTAGAAGTCACAATGAAGTAAATCAATAGCAGAAATGTTACGTCAATCATTGCTGCGATTGGTACTTCAGCGTCTTCTGAATAATCTTTCTTCTTCTTATTTGCCATTACTGCTTTGCCTCCAGCTCTGCCTGGATGCGGATATTCACAAGTCCAGATGCTTTAATAGCTTCGATGACTTCAGACTCATGTCTGAATAAAAGCTCTTTATCGGCACGGATCATAACAGTTCCTTCATTGCCGACTGCTCTTTTAAAAGCAATCAATTCAACCTTTAACTGCTCCGGTGAAACCATACTACTCTCAACGAAGTATAAGCCTTCGTCAGGATTCTTTGGATCTTTCTGAATATTAAGAGTGATCCTTTTTTGTGGCACCAAAACAGCAGGCTTCATATTTTGAGCCTTCACCAGATTAATTTGGACATCAAAAGCTTCTTTCTCAATGTTAGAAGTAACGACGAAGAACATGATCAACAGGAATACCACGTCAATCAATGAGGAAATGGGTACTTCCCCTGCTTCTTCTTTTCTGACGGCCATGGGATTAGTACTCCTCTTCTTCTTCCGCGTCTACTTCTGCATTTCTTAGTGTTTTGATAAGGTCGATAACTGTAGACTCAGACTCAAGAATGATTCTGATGGCGTTATTACGAGTAAGTGTATAAGAAAGTAGAGCAGGGACTGAGATCAGTAGACCCGCACATGTTGTCCAAAGTGCACCGGCAATTGCTGAGGCAAGCATTGTTGCTTTAGCTGAACCTGTAGCGGTAGCCATCCCTGAGAATGCAGCAACCATACCAGTAACTGTACCCAGTAGACCAAGCATCGGAGCGATCTGACCTAGCATGTTCAAGTAGTTAACTTTCTGTAGAAGTTTTTCACTTTCATACTCAGAAGCTGAAGAAATAGAGTCTTGGATAACCTCGAAACCTTCAGTGATGTTGGAGAAACCAACCATAAGGATATTTGATAGTGGAGAAGGGTTTTCTTCACATGCAGCGATTGCTGAGTTAAGGTCACCTTCGTTCAGTGACTCTCTTACACCTTCTACAAGGTCTTCTGGAATTAGTTTATCGCGCTTGATGGAAATCATTGCATCGATAATGAAAGCTAAAGTTGCAGCTGACGCACCGAAAAGCATCATCCAGATAGCGATTGAAACGATATCGCCACCGAAAACGATTGTCATGAAACCTGCAGTTTTTTGAGCGCCTTCAGCCGGTGCTTCATCTTGTGCGAAAAGTGATAGTTGAGTACCGTATAGGCACATGAACGAAACAGCCGCCGTCCATACTTTCTTCATATTGGTTGACATACCTGATTAACTCCTGTGTTTTATTTAAATTGGAAAAGTGATTAAAGGTTTTTTAGCTTTGCGACGCGTGCAGTATCGCCTTGCTTTTTATAGATCTCAGTAATCTTAGATTTTGCATAATCTTTTTCATAGGGGCTGGTCTTATCAAGCAACACTGTTTTGTAATATGCTAATACGGCCTGACTGGTCTTATCCTGCTTAGCAAGGATATCGCCCATAAGATTATAGAAGAATGGTCTTGCATCTTCTTCAAGTTTAGAAGCAATACCATCAAGTTTCTTCTGAGCTCTTGGTGTTGCGCCATTCACAAAGTCAACATATGCCAGTGCGATTGTAATCAGTTGCATATCCAACACATCGTTATTACCTCTCATGTAACCGCCGACTCTACCAAGAATTTGAGTAGCATTCGCAGTATCACCATTCTTAATTAAAGAATAACAATATGCAAAGGCAATGCGCTTACCCCAACCGAGGAAACGGTTAGCATCTTGTAAACCTTTGCCGGCTTTACCACCGACCAGTTCAAAGTCACCTGCTAGAAAACGCTTCCACATGTTAGCTTTTGAGCCATCAAGTGGTGATTCAATTCTAAGTATTTGTGTTACATCGTGAAGAGTAGAACCTTCGCCACCCTTCATGCTTAAAACAACCTTACCTGTTTTATAGGTAACTTTGGGTCCCTCAAGAACCTTACCGCCTAGCTTGTAGATCTTAATTTGAGCAGTTGCACTAAATGTAACTGCCAGTAAGAGTGAAATAATAAGTTTTTTCATCATCAATCTCCTTACAGTCTTCTAACTTTCAGTGCGTATGGTGAAGTCGGGAATTTTTTCAGGAATTCCTTTCTTGTTTCAACGATATCATTACCGAGCTTCTTTGAGAACATAAGGTAGAGATAGTATGCTTTTTGAACCAGCTGTACACCTTCTTCTTCAAGGCCATCAACATTGATGTCTTTACTCATCATCGCCAGGTTTCTACCTTTAGTCATCAGCTCTTTTTTGTCTGTATTAGCATACGCATCTGCATATTCAGTATTAATACGTGCTGTTCTGTTCAAGTCTGGAGGGAGCTGACCTGAAAGCACCATAAGTCTGCTGTAGATTTTCTGAACTCGCTCAAAATCTTGATTAGCTGAAGCGATTGCTCCGAGCAGGAATCTTTGATCAAAAATATACGGCCCAAGTGGTTTAGCCTTGACAGCAGCCTCAAGCAAGGCTTGTGCTTCACTAAACTTACCTAGATTATACAAGGCTCTTGATTTCCTGTATTCAGCCCAGTGAATTTGATTAAGATCAGCTTTATCCTTCTCATAAATTTCAAGAAGTACATTGGAAGCTCTTAAAACAACTTCTGAACATAGAGCAACTGTTTCTTTATTCATATCTGCTGGGATTTCCTCAACAAGAAAAGCGCCGATTAGATATCTAAGACTATCTTTATCCAGTTCTTCAACTTTCGCATCTTTAACTGCAATCGCTGCAGATTCGATATCTTCGTTCTCTAGGTGTACCTTGACAATATTTAAGCTGATTTGCTTAACGACTTCATGATCAGGATAAAGCCTTCTTAGCTTCTCATAAGTCGCTTTTGCCAGACCAGAATTATTCAATTCCTGATACAAGCCACCAAGTCTAGCCATAACATTTGGCACCTGGATAGATGTATTGTAAGTGCTCAGCCAGTTTTTAAACTTATCAACAAGAGTTTTCATACTCTTATCTAAGTCTTTTTCAGCTTTAGCAACTTTAGCTTTAACAGCTTCGTCTTCCGGATTTGACTTAAGTTCTTTTTTAAGATCTCTAAGTTCTTTCTTTGCTGGAGTCGATAATTTATCGTCTACAAAGAGAGTAAGAAGTGTACTATTTTCTTTAAGGGTATCAACAGTCTTCTTCTGCTTAGCATCTTTAGTATTCAGATCTTCTTTAGCCATGTAAGCCTTAAGACCTTTAAGACTTTCGCCAGTTTTGGCATAATCTTCTTTCTGGAAATAGATATTTGCCACACCGAACATAATCGTTGCTTTATCAACTCTCCCTGCAACGTCAGGTGTTGCCAGACGCTCTGAGTAAGCCTGATAATTTTCAGCAGCCTTATTTAAATCTTTAAAATACTCATGCAACTGAGCCATTTTCTTGTAAGACTTCACAGCTTCAAGTGAAGATGAATATCTAGAAACAATACCTTCGTAAGTCTTGATAGCTTTGCGGTACTGCTCTTTAGCCTCAGCCTTCTTGCCCTGCTTTTGAAGATCAAAAGTCAGTTTAAAATCCTTATTTGCCAATGCATAGGCGACTGGTGCGTTACCTTCACCAAATTCTAGAGTTCGCTTGTAGTATTCAGTGCGAATATTGTCAAATTCAGACTTCTTGGCTTCATCCTTCTCTTCGTCCATTTTCTTTTTATAAACGCCAGAAAGATATAGGCACATCTTAGTATAGTATGCCTTAGGCTCTTTATTGTACTTAATGTACTTATCTCTAAGAACATTTAAGTATTCATCAACTTTATCTAATTGATCAGATTTTACACAAGAAGGAATCAACAAGTACATTGCCTCATAACCTTCTTCTGTGGCAGGCTTATCTTTAAACTTGGCAAACTGCTCAATAGCCTTATCATAGTGCTGAAGAGAATAGTAAGCTTTGCCAATTTCCATTGGATTGACTTGAAGTGGTTTAATATTTTTATCTAACCATTTCTTAACAAGATCACGGCAATCGCCATAACGGATGATAGACTTAAAAGCTTCGCTACTACCTTTACTTTTCAGAGTACAAAGATAGAACTGAACTGCTGCACCCGTCTTACCGATGAGTAGTTTTTTCGCTTCCTTTTGATTACTCTTGTAAAGCTTTTTTGATTTAATCAGGTAAGCAATACCTTTTACGTAGCGTATTCCTGCCATAAAACTGGCCGCTGGAACCATTTTCGCTTTATCTGCTTTTGAAAGTTTTTTATCGCTGAGGATGGATTGCTTAATCTCTTCATCCATCTTCATAAGTTTTTCGTAGAACTTATCGAGAGTAGAAAGTGCTTTATCTTCTTGACCGATTAGTGCATAAGCTCTGGCTCTTTCAATAACGCCTTTGAAAAACCAGTAGTCCATCTTGTCCCACTCAGATTTAATTTGAGCTTCAATGAATTTTTCGAGTTGTTTAACTTTAACTTTTGCCTTTGGGTCAACACCTTTATCTTGAAGGACTATTTTTTCTGCTGCATCATTAGCATCAATGAATTCCTGAATTGGCGGTGCATCGACTACGATAAAACCATTTTTGTTTGCCCATTCAGTCAATGACGCCATTTTCTTCTCGTCACTGCGAATCAACTTATTGTATACTTCAAACATGTTATGAAGTACATCTCTCTTAGGATCTCCAGGCTGAGGAACTTTGTTCTTAAGAGAACTGTCGAAGTATAGGGCAGAAGCTTCCTTCTCACCTACAGAGTCGTTAACCCCCTCCATGTTTGCATATTTAAAGTAGGAAAATACCATTTCCTCGTATGCTTTATCTGAAGGCTTTATACTCATAAATGCTTCACGAGCAGAGCTCTTACGCCCACCTACATAAGAAATCTTAGCTCCCTGAAGTGAGTAAACACTTGCACTATGCTTTTCTTTAATAAGCCTAAGGTGAATATTTAGTTCTTTATTAAGGTCAATCTGAGATTTCACTGCTATCATTTGGTCTACCAAAGCAATATCGTCTCTAAGATTTTGTGCCTGTAGATCACATAGTGATGTACAAGCAATTGCAGAAATGCCGAAAAAATTCAGCAGCCTTCTGGAAGGCTTCATGTTCGTCTTCGCGATCATATACAACTCTCTCTTCACAGGTTGAATAGCCGATTTTTAATTCGTTATACTATGTTGACTTATTAATCAATCAAGACAGATCCAACGTTTTTCTTAAATTTACTCTATTTCCATATTTCATAAATAACAAATATAACATTGTTATTTTTGTCACTTCTTTTATTCGGGCAAAAAAAATGCCCTGTGAAAACAGGGCAAAAGTATTACTGATTAACCACCTAGTTTATTAATCAAACTAATCATCGGTAAGAACATCGCAATAACGATAGTACCAACAATACCAGCCAGTCCAACAATCATAATAGGCTCAATAAGTGATGTTAAACCATCAACTGCTACATCTACTTCATCCTCGTAAACATCCGCAATTCTGGTCAACATTTCCGGAAGTGCACCAGTTTCTTCACCAACCTCAATCATTGAAATAACCATATCCGGGAAGATTTTGGCATTTTGAAGAGGAGCAGTCATTGTCTCACCTTCTTTTACAGCATCATGAACAGACTGAACAGCATTTTTAAGTACTTGGTTCGTACTGGTATCTCGAACAATATCTAATGCATTTAGGATTGATACGCCTGAAGCTAGTAGTGTACTTAGCGTCCGGCAGAATCTAGCTACAGCCACCTTAGTAAACAAACCACCAAATGGCGGTGCCTTTAGCAACACAACATCTATAAAATAACTACCAGACTTTGTCTTTTTAAATCCTACAAAAGCCAGTACTATTGCAATGCCTATACCTATAGACAATAATGCGTTATTACCAAGGAAATCACTGACAGCGATTACCCACTCAGTCAAACTTGGAAGGGGCTCTCCATCTAGAAGATCGCCAAAGATTTTTTTAAACTTTGGAATAATAAAGACCATCAAACCCCAGGTAATTACGCCTGCAATACCAAGTACGGCAGCCGGATACATCATTGCACCCTTAACCTTACCAACAAGTTTAGCTGCCTTTTCCATGAATTCTGCAAGTCTATTCAAGACCTGTTCCATAGCACCTGAAGCTTCACCTGCACGGACCATGTTTACGTATAAATCACTGAAAGACTTCTTGTGATTTGCCAATGACTCAGAAAAAGTTGCACCAGCTTCTACGCTGTTTGCTACGTCACCAACGATTTTACGAACTGCAATATCTTTTTTAGCCTGACCTTCAAGAGTTCTCAAAGCTCTTACTAAAGGTAGGCCTGCATCAAGAAGTACAGCTAACTGACGCGTAAATGTAGTCAAAGCCTTCTTACTAATCTTTGGAGTACCAATGGTAATCTCCATAGAACCAACACCTTTCTTCTTCTTCTTACCTTTACCTTTCATCTCTGAAATGTCGGTAGGATAAAGCTCTTTCTCCTTTAGCTTGTTACCTGCATCCTGTGCAGAGTCAGCCTCAATAACCCCTTTACTCTCCTTACCCCGGCTGTCCATCGCTGTATATTGAAATTTTGCCACGTATCTATTCCTTAATTTGCTTGGACTTTATTAACCTTGCAGATTCGCATTCATGCTTTCTACGTCACGACACTTAGTAATTAGGTCTGCATATGAAATCATCCCAGACTCATACAAGTGCAATAAGTGTGCATCTAAAGTAACCATACCATACTTTGCACCAGTCTGGATATCGGAGGTTATTCTAAATGTCTTGTTGTCTCTAATCAAGGCCTGAATCGAGGCTGTCTTGACCATGATCTCAAATGCTGCTACACGACCACCTGTATCAATTCGCTTAAGGAGTAACTGTGAAATAACAGCCTCTAGCCCATTAGCTAACTGTGATCTTACCTGTTCCTGTTGATCTGTTGGGAACACATCAACTATACGGTCAATTGTCTCTGCGGCACCAGTAGTATGCAGAGTACCAAAAACCAAGTGACCTGTTTCTGCTGCAGTTACAGCAGCACCAATCGTTTCGAGGTCACGCATCTCACCGACGAGGATAACATCCGGGTCTTGTCGAAGGGCTCTCTTGAGAGCTTCTGCAAATGAAGGTACATCAACACCTACTTCACGCTGAGTTACTACACTTTGCTTATGCTCGTGATAAAATTCTATCGGATCTTCAATTGTGATAATATGAACGTCACGTTCTTTATTAATCACATCAATCATAGAAGCGAGCGTTGTTGACTTACCAGAACCTGTTGGGCCAGTTACCAGAACAAGACCTCTTGGTTTATAAAGAAGATCTTTAACAGATGCAGGCAGACCAATCTGTTCTAGAGTTAAAAGTGCGTTTGAGATAGTCCTAAGAACCATTCCATAACAGCCTTTTTGTTTCAGAACACTTACACGAAAACGTGCTTGAGTGCCAAAACTAAAACCAAAGTCAACTCCACCTTTCTCACTAATCTCTGCTCTGCGAGTATCAGAGGTGATAGCTTTCATGAGTCTTTCTGTATCTTCTGGCTTTAAAGGCGGTGTATCAAGCGGAGTCAATGAGCCATTCATCCTCAACATAGGAGGAACTCCGGTAGTAATATGTAAGTCACTGGCGCCTTCATCCAGAACTAATTGTAAGAGATCGGGCATTTCAATCATAAGTTCACTGTCTCCAAAAATACGCTGTTATTTTTTTAGATTTTGTTAAATTTTGAACTTTAGGTATATTTAATTACTTCTTCAACAGTGGTAGTTCCAGCCAAAATCTCTCGAATTCCGTGCATTCTCATAGTTTCCATACCTTCCTTGACTGCCTGTGACTGAATCGAGGCAGAAGGAGCGCCCTTCGAAATTAACGCTTTTATCGTTGGTGTCACTTCAAGCATTTCATGCAAAGCGACACGCCCTCTATACCCTGTATTATTACAACACTCACAACCCTTACCATAATAAAATGGCTTATCTTTAATAATCTCTTCAGTCAACTCCAACAAATCCATATCCCGTTTACCAGGCTTATAGGTAGTCTTACAATCGCTGCAGATTCTTCTCAAAAGCCTCTGCCCCAAGACACTTATAAGTGATGCAGCTAATAAAAAAGGCTTAACATCCATATCTATCAAACGCGCCACTGCTCCAGCTGCATCATTTGTATGCAATGTCGTAAAAACTGTATGACCTGTCAAAGCTGCCTGGATGGCAATATTAGCAGTTTCACCATCTCGAATCTCACCAACCATAATTTTATCTGGATCCTGACGTAGAAAAGAACGTAAGACCCGAGCATAAGTCAAACCTATATTCTCCTTAATACCCACCTGCATAATACCCTCAATATCATACTCCACCGGGTCTTCAGCAGTAAGAACTTTAGTATCTAAAGTATTCAATTCATTAAGACATGAATACAAAGTAGTGGACTTACCTGAACCTGTCGGGCCAGTCACAATGAAAATACCATTTGGTCGCTTAATCAAACGATCAATCTGCTCTCGAATCCTATCACTAAACCCCAGCGTCTCCAATGACAGTGAGGTATTCTCTCGATCCAGCACCCTTATACAAATACTTTCACCATACTGAGTAGGCAGAGTCGAAACCCTCATATCCACTGCACGTCCCTGATGACGGTAATCAATACGACCGTCCTGCGGTATACGCCTTTCTGAAATATTCATATTTGACAAAACTTTAATGCGACTACTTATGGCAGATGCTAAAGCTTTAGGCGGCCCCTCGACCTCATACAGAGAACCGTCAACGCGGCAGCGAATCTTAAACTCATCCTGAAATGGCTCAAAATGAATATCACTAGCCTTATCAATTACTGCTTTTTGCAATACGGCATCAACAAACTTAACGATTGAGGTGTCATTTAACTGATCAAAAGAGACCTCTTCCTCTTCTTTGACTACGACTGCAGCTAAGTCATCCAGAATATTTCCTACAGGTTCAACTTTAACTGGATAAAAATGCTCAACTGCGACCATCACATTCTCTGGGACTGCTACTAGAACGTAGACTTCACAATTTAACACATACTGCAGCTCATCATGCAATTTGTAACTTAAAGGATCTGCAGCAACAACGCCCAACCTACCATCTACGAACTCAAAAGGGACTATGTTATACATTCTCGCTGGACCATGAGGCACCAAAGCCAAGAGTTCCTGTGTCGCGGCAAAACCTTTAAGGTCTACGACCCTGGTTTGTAACTCTTCTGCAATTAAGTTTAGTAAATCTGCTTCTGCAATCAACCCATTCGAAATTAACAAGCGGTATAAACTTTTCCCTGTCTCAAGATGCACATCATAAATTTCAAATAGAACAGATTCTTCTAAAACATTATGATCAAGTAAAATTCGCCAGAGAGGAAGTGTTTCGTTATCAATTTCGATTTCAGACATGGATACTTACCGCCGATTAAAGTTATATTCCCATACTTAGGAAAGTTACAAAAAACCTATTATATTCTAAGAAAGTCACTTAAAACTTGCACTAGTTTATCGGTAAATAATTTGTGATATTTAAGTTATAACCATGCGAACATTCATATTTACATTCTGCTACCTTTCATTCATCTCACTCAGTCTGGCAGATAAAGACGCAAAACAAATACAAATAATTGAAGATAAATATCAGTCCCTCTCCGAGAAAATCAAATGCCCACAAATTACAGCAAAAGAGCTAAAGAAACTTTCTCCAGAGAGATATATTCTCATTGATGTAAGGAACCCTGATGAACAAAAAATATCGACTCTACCTCAAGCAATCGATGAAAATACATTTTTCAAAAACCTACATAAATACAGAGATAAGCTTAAGATTGTTTATTGCACTATTGGCTACCGCAGTGGACTCTTTGCAGAAAAGCACAAAAAACTAAAAATATTAAATCTCGCCGGAGGTGTCCTTGCCTGGTCGCACATCCATGGCACATTTATGAACGAAGGAAAAATAACACTTAAAGTTCACACATATTCAAAAAAATGGAATTTCTTAAACAAGAGCTACCAGGCAATATACGATTAGAAACTCCTGCCTGCCTATCTATAGCCGGCAGTGATAGCGGCGGCGAAGCTGGTATCCAGGCAGATTTACAAACCTTCAATGACTTCGACTGTCATGGATTAAATGCGATTACCGCAAACACTGCACAAAATAGACATAAAGTCATTAGTCTCAACCCTAGTTCAAATCAAGCTCTACAAGATCAAATAGCAGCTGTAGAATCTTTTTTTTCTCCGAAGTTTGTAAAAACTGGGCTCATCTCCTCATTGGAACAACTTCAAATTATCGCCAGCTATACCCAGGAAAAAAAAACTGTAATAGATCCGGTTCTCAAAGCATCTTCCGGCAAATCATTTTTAAGTAATGAGCTAAGAGAAAAGTTTCTTCAGCTCTTCTTGAAAGCAGAAAATACAATAACTCCAAACTTTGATGAACTTTGCTGGCTTCTCAATGAACCCACTAATACAAACTTGCCAGACATTATCTCTAAAGCTCATCGTCTCCTAAAAGATTCCAAGGTATCCATATTCCTCAAAGGTGGCCATACCGAAGATAAAAATACTGATTTTCTCATCACCAATAAGCACATCATTAAATATAATTCACCTCTGATACATAATATTGGCTCTTCACACGGTACTGGCTGCAGAATCAGTAGTGGAATCTGCGCAGCTCTCGCTAAAGGATATAATTTAATTGATGCCTGCCAATTAGCAAAAAACTATGTTTACCATACATTAGCCACCAACAACCTTTCGAACCAGCAATTCGTAATGCACAGCCCGGGTAAAGTGAGTGGGCTCGATATGAAAGTAACCTATCAGGAGTTTAAAAATGACCGATGACGAAAAGTGGATGAATTTGGCTTGCGATGAAGCCCTAAAAGCTTTTGGACAAACCTCACCAAACCCACTTGTCGGTGCTGTAGCAGTCAAAGACAACAAATTAATCAGTACCGGATATCATCATAAAGCCGGCTTGGCACATGCTGAAGTTGACTGCCTCAAAGAGAATATCGATTACACTGGTGCTACTATCTATGTCACTCTTGAACCCTGCTCAACTCATGGCAGGACACCTCCCTGCACACAAAAAATCATCGATAACAAAATCAAACGTGTCGTCATAGGCACACTCGATCCTAACCCCGACCATGCCGGCAGAGCAGTAAAAATACTGCAAGATCAAAATATAGATGTCACAACAAACATCATCTCAGAAAGGTGCTGGAGTCTTAACCCCGGCTTTTTCAAATGGATAAGCCAAGGTAAACCTTATGTGATCCTGAAAATGGCAATGACACTGGATGGAAAAATTGCCACAAAAACCGGGCAATCCAAATGGATAACTGGACCTGAAGCCCGTGAAGAAGTACAAAGACTGAGACAATGGTGTGATGCCATTATGGTTGGAGGCGAAACTGTCAAACTTGATGACTCCGGCCTGAAAGTTGCCCTTGAGAATTGGAAACAACCCAAACGTTACATTTGGAGCTCTCGGAAAGACCTGCCTGAGAATGCTAAAGTATTCGATAAGGATGGAGCAGCAGCGGAATATAAAAAACCGATAGACAAAGACTCATGGAACTCTTTTCTAACTGAGCTCGCTGATAGAGAATACACTTCTCTATTACTGGAAGGTGGTGGTGAACTAGCAGCAAACGCCCTCTCCTCTGACATCGTAGACGAAATTTGTTTTTTCATCGCCCCGAAAATTCTTACTGGTAGAGATAGCAGACCTGTCGTAGGAGGGCTTTCTCCTGATTCACTAGATGACTCCATCAATGTCAGAAAATGGGCTCACAAGTCTTTTGGAAATGATCTCTGCATAACCGGCTACTTAAATGACCTCTACCAACTCCCAAAACACCTCCTCTAAACAAAATATACAATTCGGCATAAACCGAACTTTAATACAACTAAAGTTATATTATCTTTATAAAGTAATTAAGTCTTAAAAAGTAGACTCCAAAACTGCACAGATCATTCTATTTGCATTTTCAATCCAAAGATTACATAATGGATATTGTGTGTTTATAATTATAGGGAAATTAGGGAATTATCATGTCTATAAATTCATATCTTTTTAAGTCCAAAAAAGAGGACATTTATAAGCTCGAAAAACAAGATGACATCAAAAGTAAGTTCAATGGTATAGAGTCAAACGGAATTGACCCTACAACTCTTACAAAACTTGAATCCATCTTGTCAGGGGAAGACTACTACCACATTTGTGAAAAGGGAGATTACTCAATTATCCATAGATTTGAAGAAGATTCAGGCCCCATCTTCATAAGCTCATCAAGTAGCCTTGCTAGATGTCTAAAATCACTAAATAAAGAACAGAAACACGATATCCTTGAAAAATGGTGTCAAACCCAGGAAATGTCTCTATATGGATGGACCCCTGAAAAAGCAGAACACATCATTGACTGGCTCTTAAACGCAAGCACCGACTGCAATGACCCAAGAGAAGAAATTATTTTATTTGTCGATCTAGAATCCGCTCAAACAACCAGCATGAGCTAAGCCTTACTTAACCGTCTCATAAAAAAATGCCACAACTGCTGTATAGCCGTGTATATAAGAGCTACCATAAATAGGTCCAATTTCACCACTGCAAAACAATCCAGATAATGGGGCCTCTTCATTAACGGTACTGGCTATACTAGCATCTACACTCTCTTCTCCATAAAAATCTGCCAGCCGACCTAAACAGGAAAATACCATCATTCCGCGGCACTCTCGGGTGGACATCTTTATCTTATACTGATCAACCATACTCATTAATTCACCCTGGCTGCTTTGTGGATCACGAATATGAAATCGAACAGTCTGGCCCTCCTGTATATGATCCCCAACAACTAACGCGCCACTTTCAGGGTTTATACCTCGAATATTGCGAATAAGATACTCACTATTCTTTGTTTCCATTGATAGACTATCCATCTCAACACCTATAAACAAAGACTGGTGTAGTAGTGTTTTATCTGATTCTGTCAAACCTTCTGCGACTTCCTTCAAACAAAGCATTGGACTTCTTCCATTTACTTTCTCTAAGACAACTTCATTGCACTCTGTAACTTCGAGATCCTCACCTATACCTCTGCAGCCCTGAGCAACTAGCGGCACCAGATCAATCGCACCTGACAGCGAAACTAAAATCGCTCCATAATTATAAACTACTCCATTTACGATTAAGACAGTTTCACCTTTAAACTGCATACCAGAGGCAAAGCCTCCCACCAGAGTCGCTTCATAGGCGTAATCCATACCCTTAAGCACATTCTCTAAATGCAAAGAATAAGGATCCGCCAAAACAATAAAATTCTGATTATATTTCTTAGGAATTTGTGTAAAGTCATACCACCGATTAGGAGATGCATCTGCCCCTGGCTCTTTCGCAGGATCTATATGAGCAACATCCACTTCAACATTTGGAAGCTCTCCAGCCATAAGAGTTATACAACTACCCTCAGAGAGCTCTTCCAAGCCAGACATCATCGCGGCAGAACCGCAACAAACAACATGAGCACTGGGGAAGGCCCTCTCAACTATATTGGCTATCTGTAAAGACACTCCAAAAAAAGAAGGTCTAAAATAAACAAACATTATTTGAGGTTCCGAACAACCCTGACGCTCAATCTGAACTATGCAGTTACTTATACTTTCTTCATAGTCATCTGTATCTGAAAAAGCCGATGCCCACTTCATAAAATTTTTTTATTACCTTTTGCAATTCCACTCACTAGTAGAGTATTTCACATCCGAAATATTTTTTGCGAGGGAGTTAAGCTCATCATCCGCCTCAAATGGTGCAAAATCACACTTAAGAACCTCTGCAAATCCTAGAGGTAGTACTTTACGCATTTTCTCTGCCGAGAACTCTAAAATCCCTTCCATTTCAATAGAACCCTGGTGCAACATCCCTTCTTTAGCCCTACGTTGTGCACTGCCGGCAATCTTTCTCGAGTCAGCTAAAAGATCGTACTTTGTAGGCGTCACAAAACAAACCATACCTGCTCGATCTACTGATTTCGGTATTTCCTCTTGAGCTAATTGACTCTTCATTTCCAACAACTTAAGAGAAGACTGTATAGCACGATTCAACCAAGCGTAGCTTTCCACAGGCTTAGTATCCTTTACGACCCAGTGATCATTTGGCAAAACAACAGTGTATGTAAAGTGATGCTGATGATAGACAATTCCTCCGCCAGTTGGGCGCCTGACTACAAGACCTTTACACTCAGGAACTTTAGACATTTTTTGAACATAACCAATAGACACCGAATGTGCATGCCATTCGTATAAACGCAAAATTGGCCTACCGCGTTTTTCTGCCGTCAGCATCAAGGCTTCATCTATCGCCATATTATCGTAGGCAGAATGAGCTCCATCCTGCCATAAGTCCCAAACTTCACTCATGATTTTTTAAAATTCTTTTTGTAATATTAATTATAGTTTTTCTTAAGCTACTATAGATGAGCTTGCTAAAAATACCTAAGTAGTTAAATTCGACAACATTAATTGTCTAAGAATACGACAGCAACTTACGAACTAAAATTAAAAACTGCATGCTTAATAAAACAGAACAAGAATTTCAGATCTTTGATGAATCCGAAAAATGGCTGGCCATACATCCACTTGCTGGTAGTAATGGTCCAGTGTCCTTAACCTATAACAATGATCTGCTCGTCGAAAATTGCGGAGGCTATATTGGTACCGTCAAAGAAAGCGGGACAGTACCCAAAAAAATCAAAGACTATCACAAAGCAGGCACATCAGTTCTAGAGTTCGATGGTTTTTTGCCTTGTGGAGGTACTCAGGCTAATTACAAACAAGCCTATCGCTATTCAAATAAAAGATTAAAAGTCACAACTGACATCCAGTTTCAAGAAGGCCTTGAAATACCCAGGCATTTTTCAATTGGTTCCTTAATGCTGCCAGGAAAGTGGTCAAACTTTACAGTAACTCCACCCGCATCCCACCAAGTACACGGTAGTACAGTTCGAACTTTTGAGGTACCCGAGCACCAAGGCAAAGACATTATGCTCGGACACTGGCACCGGCCACCACTATCAATTGTATTCAAAAGACCAAATGGAACAGCTATTGAAGTTGGTACCGGATCAGACATTTGGCGTTGGGAAGAAAACATCGGCTATGCGCCAGAAAGTGGCAGCTATAAAATTCTTTTGACAAAAGATGGCCTGCAGTTTATTCGCGAACCTCTCGCCTGCTGCGAAAACTTTACCCCAGAGTTGCGTCCCTACAGATTTTCCTGGTATATCGCCTGGCGTGAAAATGGTGCAAATAGAAAGCTACCTAAGCATAATAAAATCGATCTTAAATATTCCCCAAAAGGTGAAATCGACACCAATTCGTTAAAAGAAGAGATCGCCAACAGCAATTTTTACTCATACGCTGTTTTAGATTTCAGCAAACTTTCCTGGAGTCAGGATCAGGTAAAAACCTTATCTGAATATGACTACATACGCGGTATAAAAAGTAACCAAGCTTGTTGGTCTGTTAAATCTGTGATCGGCCAGGCCAAAAAAATTATTCGCAAACTACAAAATATTGAAGGTTTACACGGCATCATAATTCGCGGCATTGAACCAGGTTATTGTTACTGCCCTTCACATGTAAATAAAAAGCATGAAAATGGCACCGCACACTGGGACATAAATGGCCTCTTTGACTTTGCAACCTGGGCAACCAACTCCTGTAAAGACAAGCTACACCTTTTTGTTGAAACCGATGACAATCCGCTACCATCAATAGCAGGACTGTTCGAATGATTAATTTCGATTTTACGCACTATCATTCCAAAAGCTGGTATCCTGGCCATATGCTCAAAGCATCTCGCCAGATAAAAGAAAAGCTGAAACTGGTAGATCTAGCTCTTCTCTTACTTGATGCACGCATTCCTGCTTCATCAATAAACACAGAGCTTGAAAACCTACTTGGTGAAAAGCCTCGTCTTCTAGTCCTTAATAAAACGGATATGGCCGATCCTGAAAATACTCAGCAGTGGGTAAAGCATTTTGAAGAACAAGGTATTCCCGCAGTCTACACAAATGCAATCAAGAAAAAAGGCTTAAACAAAATACTCCCGACTGTATGAGATGTCATTAAAAAAGACCGCAAAAGACGCGGTGCCACAAGGCCCATACTAAGACCTTACAGACTTCTTATAATGGGGGTACCCAATGTTGGCAAATCATCTCTAATCAATGCCCTCGCTGGCAAAAACAGAGCTAAGACCGGCAGAACTCCCGGTGTAACACAACACCAACAATGGATAAAATTGGCTAACGACATAGAATTGCTCGACACCCCGGGAATCATGGTACCTGGCTCCCTCGACAAAGAAAGAACTCTAAGACTAGGCCTATGCCATATAATCAAACAAAAACTCTTGGGCACTACTTACCTTTGCGAGTATCTGCTTTACCAGCTAATTAAAAACGATAAGCTTGATAAACTTTCTCACTACAAGATAGAAAACCCAAAAACTGACATTACCGGCCTACTGGCACAAGTTGCGGAAGCCCGTGGGTGTATCAAACCAGGTGGAGAGCCCGATTCAGAACAAGCCTCCTTGATATTACTCAAAGACTACAGCGATGGTAAACTCGGAAGACTCATTCTCGACGAAGCTGAACCAGCCCCGCTTCCAGAAGACCTAAACATCATTTGGGTATAATGAAACAACTTCTGGCAGCTCTCTTATTATTCATTCAAGTTAGTTCATACTGCCAGAATACTGCCACTCCATTAACAGAAGAATTAATCAAACAAAAGATTGATTCACTTGTTAAGGATATCCTCAATAAACAAAATCCAGATGGCACATGGCACTATAGCAAGCGCACAGTTGGAGCAACCGCCATTCATTTATTAGCACTGGCATCTGCAAATTTAAATGAAAGACATCCAGCAATTCAAAAAGGCGTCAACTACCTTCTCAACAACTTCCCTCAGGGCGACGTTTACTCTATGGGCCTGTACGCAGCCGCCCTGCAAAAAATAAACCAAACAAAATATAAAAATGAAATAACCAAAGCTGCTGTCTGGCTCGTAGATACACAAAAAAATGGCACTTGGAATTATACAGGAACTGGCCCGGGAGATAACTCTGTTACCCAATTCGCCTTACTCGGCTTGAAAGCAGCTATAGATGCCGGTATTCACATTCCACAAACCACCCTCGAAAATTCAAAGAATCACTTCCTGAATACACAAAACAATGATGGAGGCTGGGGCTACAAGAACAAATCTACATCAACTGCCAGTATGACCTCTGCCGCTTTGGCTAGTTTAGCCGTCTGTAAGGTTGAAGAAGAAATCTCTGTCGAACCTCAAAAAGGCCCAGGGTTTTGTGGATCTTACCAGATAAACCCTAACATCCGGAAAGGCCTGATCTGGTTGCATAATCAAATAAATAAGAAAAGCAGTGCGATTTTTGGCGATACATATGCAGCTTACGCCCTTGAACGCACCGGCATCTTCTTTGATAAAAAAATGATTGGCAAGTATGACTGGTTCCAGTTAGGCTCAAGTGCAATTTTAGACTCTCAAAACAACTCAGGGAAATATCTCCCTGAAGCCTTTAAACTACTATTTTTAGCCAAAGGGAATACACCCATCTTATTCAATAAAGCTAAATGGGGAAAAAACAAAGATTGGAACAGACGTCGAAAAGATACTAGAAATATGGTGCGCTACTTTTCTAAAGCATTCAACCAACCACTTGACTGGCAAGCCGTTCCTCTGGATCTAAAAAACCCAAAATTCGGTCAGGCTCCGATTCTATACATAAGTGGTTTATACGATTTCACTTTGACAGAGGCAGAAAGAATTGCCTTAAAATCTTTCATTGACGATGGGGGAATTATCCTCTTCTCTCCTTGCCTTAAAAGTAAACCATTTATCGTTTCCGTGCTTAAGGAAATGCGAAAAATTTATCCCAGTGGAAAATTTACAGACCTCCCAAAAGCACACGAATTGCGACGCATGTACTACAATCTTCAAAATCTGAAAGTCCCGCTAAAAGTTTTGAAGAATAGTTGCGCCAATAAAAATATCTTCCTGATGAGCAGTGACATCTCTTTAGAGTTCGAAGCAAAAAGAGTTCAGAAAATAAACAAATACACCCTGATCAACCTCATAAAGTTTTCCTTAAAAGAGAAACCTCTTGTCGCTAAACTTGACTTTAAGAATGTCGCTAAAGTTCAAATCAACGACAATCAAAAAATTGACTTCCAAAGCTCTTCCGGCACTACTGAAGAAGGGCTCGAAATCACTCAGGTCATCCATAGCAAAAATATTAAGAAGATAAATCCAGATGCCATGAACAATGCTTTAGGCTACATGCGCCAATCCTTAAAAATTCCGACAAAAGCGGGAATAAACCTAATCAGCCTTAAAGATGACAAAGTCCTACTGAAGCAACCGGTTCTGTATTTCACTGGAGGTCAAGAAATTTATTTGAATGAAATGGAGAAAAATAATCTTAAAAAGTATATCGAAAATGGCGGCTTTCTGTTTGCCGACTCTGCCTGTTCTTGCAGTGCCTTCCGCCTCGACTTCAAAAGACTAATAATGGAGCTTTTCCCAAACCATAAACTGGAAGAAATCCCTCTGACTAGCCCTGTTTATCAACAGCCATTTAAACACGACATATCTTTCTCTAAAGAACTTGCTAAAAATCATGACCCATCAAAACCCTTTTTATTGGGTTTAAGAATGAACAACAGATATTCAATAATATTCAGTCCTTTCGATTTTTCCTCATCACTCACTGGCCAAATTGATGACGAAGCAATGGGTCTTAAAACAATTTCATCGCTTAAACTCATTACAAATATCGTATCTTACGGCTTAAGCTTTTAATACATACACTCTACCACAAAAAAACTTTTAAAACCATTCTGCTTTAAGTCACTACGCAAAATTGATATAGTATTAATAATAAGGAGAGTGAAGATGACCAAAGCCGCAGACACTGTAACAGTTAGCCAAAATGAAATAGATGATTTACTGACAATTGCAGACTTTATCGAGCAAAAAGATAAAAAAGAAGAGAAGCACAGCCTTATAGAAGAAATTAAGTCTGCTATCTTGGATTCTGGAAAATTAAGTTTAAATGAATGGAATGCCCTGCGAAGAAAGCTTCACGAAATCGAATCCCTAATTCCACATATTGACCTTATCATTCGATTAAAAGAACAAAAGCAAATGATTGAAAAGGCCAAAACCCTCAGTTAAAAATGCGCTGTTTCCAGCGCACAAAAAAATCATTAGGCTTTTAAACTTACACTGTGAGTAATATTCACAGCAGGTGAAAGCATCTTCACTACAGAGCAATACTTCTCAACAGAAAGATCCGCAGCCTTTTGTAGTTTCTTTTCAGATACTTCTCCAGATACTTCAAAATGCATATGAATATCCGAGTAAACTGCCGGCACTTCGTCAACTCTGGTACCTTTAACCATAACATTGATGTCCTCTGGGTTCTGACGCTGTTTACCAAGAATCAAAAGAAGGTCCATAGAACTACAACCAGCCAACCCCATAAGTACCATCTCCATTGGACGGACACCTTTATTCTCACCACCAAGAGAAGGTGGACCATCAATCATAGCTACTGAACCATCTGCATTCTGTGCTTCAAAATTGCAATTAGCAACACGTTTGAGCTTTACTTCAACTTCAGCCATTATTCTACCTCAAACCCATAAGCTGCAAGATCAACAAAACCTTCTCTCAAAGCGATAACTTCATCAAAACCCATTTCTTCCAGAATCGGCTTGGCTAATTGAACTCTTTGTCCACTTCTGCAATGAATATATGTCTTGACATCCATCTCAGCGTCATCCGGTTCTTGATAACCTTCAAGCTGAGATAGCGGAACAAACTGCGCCTCTTTAAGATGACCTTCCTGCCACTCATTATATTCGCGAACATCAAGTAGCTGAGCCGAACCATCAGCCAGTTCTTTTTTAAGTATCTCTAAGTGTTCCATATAATTATAAACCTCAGTTTCTATTTTGATTCAAATAAATTTGTCGACAAGTACTTGTCACCACGATCTGGAATGATAGCCACTACCACGCCCTCATCAAGTTGAGATGCCAACCTTAAAGCAGCCGCAACAGCACCGCCAGCACTCATACCACAGAAAATACCTTCTTTACGGCATAGCTCTCTAGTCGCCTCTTCTGCCTCTTCCTGAGTTACATCAATTATCTGATCAACTCTTTCCTCTTCGAAGACTGCCGGCAGATACTCTTTCTGCCAACGGCGAATTCCAGGAATTTTTGCTCCTTCGCCAGGCTGAACTCCGACAATTTGCACATCTTCACTTTGCTCTTTCAAAAATTTAGAGACACCCATAATTGTTCCAGTCGTCCCCATAGAAGAAACAAAGTGGGTAATCCCACCTTCTGTATCGCGCCAGATTTCAGGACCTGTACCATTGTAGTGAGCCATAGGGTTATCTGGATTACCAAACTGATTAAGCATAATGCAGCCACCACTAGCAACTTGTCCTCGAGCATAATCAATAGCACCTTCCATCGACTTTTCAGCAGGAGTCAAAGTAACTTTGGCGCCATAGGCCTCCATAATCATCACTCTTTCTTTAGTTGCACTGGCAGGCATAACCAGTTCCATATCGTAACCTTTTGAAAGAGCAATCATCGCCAAAGCTATACCAGTATTTCCACTGGTAGCCTCTATAATCCTTATACCGTCTTTTAATTCACCGCGCTCTTCGGCACCTTGAATCATTGAAAGAGCAGCTCGATCCTTAACACTGCCACCTGGATTAGTGCCTTCGAGCTTAACAAAAAGCTTCACCTTGTCATTTGGGCAAAGCCTTTCAAGCCTGACCATCGGTGTATTGCCAACTAAATCAGTTAATTTCATTACGTACTCAGTTCCAAATTTTTAAAGGGAATATATATGATCTTTACAAACTGCACAGCGATTCGGCTTAATATGACTACCATTTTCACTCGAGAATCAATTTTCTTTTTGTATAATGTTATTGATTTTAACTAAAGCTGCCTCAAATTAAGCATATAACAGGGAATTATATGTCACCGGAAATCATTATCGTTTTATGTATTGCAGGTATCGTCTGCATAGCTTTGGAAGTTTATTTACCAGGCGGCATTCTTGGACTACTTGGAGCTGCAGCACTTATCTGGTCAATCGTGGCAGCTTACCAGTACAACACCAACTTTGGTACCATGCTCCTAATCTGTGGCGTCGGTGGTTCCATATCTCTCTCGTGGTTCAGTTTTAGATACTTTTCATCGACCAAAGAGGGAAAAAGAGCCCTTCTTATGGAGACAAATATAGAAGTGCCAAAAGAACGATTTTCACACCTTATAAACAAGCAAGGTATTGCCGACTGCGATCTTAGGCCAAGTGGCATAGCAATCATTGAAGGCGAAAGGTACGACGTTCAAACTAAAGGTGAGTACATCGAAAAAGGTAATAAAGTCTCAGTTTCCAGTATCGAAGGCGATCATCTTTACGTTAAAGAAATTTTAAACGAATAACAAGGTTAACAAATGTACACTTTAGCAGTCTCCGCAAGTCAAGTAGGAATTGTCATAGCAATACTGGTGGTTATAGCGATCGTTATTTTTAGCTTAAACTTCCTTAGTCTCTTTATCCAAACCTGGTCTTCTGGTGCTTATGTAAGCCCGATGAATCTTATCTTCATGAGATTGAGAAATATTAATCCACGACTCATTGTGCACGCTTACATCCAGGTCAAAAAAGCAAACCTGCCAAATATCACAACAGATACACTTGAAGCGCACTATCTCGCTGGTGGTGATGTTATAAATGTCATCAACTCATTAATCGCTGCTAAGAACGCAAGTATTCAACTCGACTTTAACAAAGCTGCAGCTATCGATCTTGCCGGTCGCGATGTCTGTGAAGCTGTAAGAACCAGCGTTAACCCCAAAGTTATTGACTGCCCAAATCCAGCGGCTGGTGGTAGACACACTATTGATGCTGTAGCCAAAGATGGTATTCAACTTCGCGCCAAAGCCCGTGTGACTGTTAAAGCCGATATAGATAAGCTAATCGGTGGTGCTGTTGAAGAAACTATTATCGCCCGTGTTGGTGAAGGTATAGTAACGACTATTGGTTCTGCTGACAGTCATAAGGAAGTTCTCGAAAATCCAGATATGATTTCAAAGCGCGTCTTATCTAAAGGTCTTGATAGCGGCACAGCTTTCCAAATTCTTTCAATCGATATCGCCGATATCGATGTCGGTGAGAATATTGGTGCTCGTCTCCAGGCTGATCAGGCAGAAGCTGATAAACGAGTTGCTCAAGCTAAAGCCGAAATGCGTCGAGCTGCGGCGGTTGCACTTGAACAGGAGATGCAGGCAAAAGTCCAGGAAATGCAGGCAAAAGTTATTGAAGCTCAAGCTCAAGTTCCACTGGCCATGTCAGCAGCATTCCGAGACGGCAACTTGGGAATTATGGATTATTACCGAATGGAGAACATAAAGTCAGACACTACTATGAGGCAAAGTATCTCAGGCACAGATGAAGAAGGCAGCACGGTTCAATAATCATGAAAGATCCTGCTGCTTTCATATTCTTCCTCATTATTATACTAGGTGTGATATTTGAGAAAATAGCTAAATTCAAAAATACGCAAAAGCAGCATTCCTACAGTAAAAAAGCAGTCAGTCAGGGAAGTGCCGAAGAGTTTTTCAGAAGAGCTAAAAGTGAAGCCCATTCACAAAAGCCGCTTCAACAGGAAATTACATACGCTCCTGATGAAACAGAAGTCCAACCATTAGCCGAAGCTACACTGAATATCCATACCGACATTCCTCAAGCCTCGAAAAAGAAATCAAACAAAACGTTTTTGAATTTAAAAGATAAAAAGACTTTAAAACAAGCCTACATTTTGAAAACTATTCTGGAACGCCCACAATCTTACAAATTTTGAAGGTTTTGCCATAGACCTGAGCTACACCAACATTTTACAGTGCCCAAATACTATTGACTGTGGAATTAAATAAGTCTAAAATCAACCTATTTATTGACACCCTTTATAATTGAAAAATCCTTTAAAAAGTGTTGAAATTGGCTTCAGGTAATGTATTATTGGGCCGATTATTCGATGGACATGAACTCTAATTAATCCAAGGAATCTAAATTGAAACCGATTTTCCCCAAGGGAATAGACGATCTTAAACCTGTTATTTTTTTAACAGCCTTGCCGTCTGTTATTGGTATTATACTAATAGTTAACTTCTATTTTACAGACGCTCACTTATCTGTTGGCTATATGCCAGATCAACCAATCCCGTTTTCTCACAGGCTGCACGCAGGTGAGATGGGAATCGACTGTCGCTACTGCCATACAAACCTTGAGAAATCACCTCACGCATCAGTTCCACCCGCCCAGGTGTGTATGAACTGTCACAGTCAGGTAAAAAAAGAGAGTCCAGTACTTGAGCCTCTACGCAGCCGCTTCCAAAAGTACATCGAGACCAGTAAGAAAGTAGACGGACAAGATGTTAAGGTTAAAGTCGTGAATGACGATTACCTGAAGCCGATTCCTTGGGTTAGAATCCACAACACACCAGACTATGCTTATTTTGACCACAGTGCTCACGTCAACGCCAATGTAGGTTGTATTGAGTGTCACGGTCGCATCGATCAAATGACTGTAGTGAAACAAGAAAAACCATTGACTATGTTCTGGTGTCTTGACTGTCACAGAAATTATGAAGATCACGTCCGTCCGGGCCACGTTTCAGTTACCGACATGCAGTGGAACTGGGATAATGAAAAAACTGTCAAAGAAGTCGACTTTAAAAAATCACTTCTAGAATCTAAGAAACTCAACCCTCCAGAGGAATGCAGCGCATGTCACCGTTAAATGGAAATAAAGGGAACGGGAAAACATACTGGCGCAGCCTCGAAGAATTAGAAGGCTCTGCCGAATTCACGGATTATCTACACAGAGAATTCCCTGAAGGTACTTCTGAAATGGAAGATCCTGTTTCACGTCGTGGCTTCATGAAAGTTATGGCTGCAAGTTTTGCACTTGCTGGTGGTCTGACTGGTTGTCGCCGCCCTGAAGAAAAGATCATGCCTTATGTTAAGGCTCCAGAAGATATAATCCCAGGTAAATCTGTATACATTGCAACTTCTACTCCAAGAAGTAGAGGATCACTTGGCCTGATGGTTAAGAGCAATGAAGGCCGCCCAACAAAAATTGAGGGTCTTCCTGGTCACCCAGCTAACAATGGCTCTACAGACTCAGCCGCACAGGCCGATTTACTGGACCTTTATAATCCATTCAGACAAAAAGCTGTCGAGATGGAAGGTATAACCCCAGCTGACTTCTCTGAAGGTATGACTCCGGCTTTCCGTCGGGCGTCTCAGAAAAACCTTAAAGCGCTTAAGACTAAGCTTGCTGCACTCGCCAAGAAGTATAAAACCACTGATGGTAAAGGCCTTTTCTTCCTGAGCTCGCCCTATACTTCTCCTACTGAATTAGCGGTTATTGCAGAAGCCAAAAAACTTCTTCCTGAAGCGAAATGGCATAACTGGGAACCTCTTAATGATGACAGCTCAGCAGTTGCTGTCAAAACCTTCCTTAATGCAGATAACTTCGATTCACAAGTCAATTATGATCTAACTAAAGCTGCAACTGTTCTTTCACTTGACAGTGACTTCATGATGAATGAAAAGAACTCAGTTAAGCTTATGCAGGACTTTGCTGAGAGACGTAAAATCTATCGCGATAAACAGACTGGCAATTACGAGACTAAGATGGGTAACCGTCTATATTCTGTTGAAGCGACGTTTACTGTAACGAATTCAAGTGCTGACCACAGGCTTAGACTTCGTGCCAGTGAAATCATTGACTTTACTTTTGCCCTTGCAAAACTAATTATTTCCAAGTCAGATGTTAACGGCGAAGTTAAGAAGGTTATTGAAGCATTTGCGGGGAAGACTGAGTTTGGAGCACTCAACAAGTCTAATAGCGGCGTAGATTTTCTTAATACAGTTGCTGAAGAGTTACTCAGCAATAAAGGTGAAAGTGTAATCATCGCTGGTAGAAACCAGCCTGCTGAAGTTCACCTCCTTGCCCTTGTACTGAATAGTGCTCTAGGTAACATTGGCAAAACTGTTAATTTTACAGAAAAAGCTGCCAAAAGTGAAAATCTTTTAGCAGAATCAATTCAGTTACTAAACAACGACATGATAGCTGGAAATGTCGAAACTCTAGTTATCCTCGATGGTAATCCGGTTTATGATGCACCTGCTGATCTTAAATTTGCCGAAGCCCTAACAGAAGTTGCAGAAGTCATAACTCTGACTCTATTTCCGAATGAGACTTCAAAAGCTTCTAAAACAGTAGTTCCCAAGAACCACTACTTGGAATCATGGGGTGATACTCGTTCATATGATGGTACAGTTTCATTTGTTCAGCCATTGATAGCACCACTTTTCAGCAGTATGACTGCCAGTCAATTAATTGCAGCTGTTTCCGGTATAGATTTCAAGAAGGACAATGTAAGAGTTCAAGAGACTCACAAACTTACAAATAAAGCAGATTGGGAAAAATCTATTCAGTCTGGATTTATTGCTAACTCTTCATTTAAATCTATAATCCCATCTATAAACTGGGGAGAAGTCAGTACGTCTCTAAAGAAAGCCACTTCAGCAAATGGTGATGGTTTTGAGCTTGTTTTCACATCTGACTACAGTACTTACGATGGTAGATACTCCAACAACGGTTGGTTACAGGAACTTCCTGACCCAATAACAAAGCTTGTTTGGGACAACGCAATCCTTTTGGGTTACAAAACTGCTAAAGATCTTGGTGTTGAAGCAAGAGACTTGGTGAAAATCACTGCTAATGGTGCTGAAATTACGGCTCCTTGCTGGATTGTCCCAGGGATGGCCGACAAAACTGTAGCAATTTCACTCGGTTATGGTCGCAGTGAACTCGGTGAAGGAAACGGTGACCGTGAGTATGTCGAATTTACTGGTCGTGGCTTCAATGCTTTTCCACTGCGTAAACGTGAAACTCCTGGCTTTGTCAGTGCATCAGTAAGTAAAGCAGGTGGTGAAGGCGACTTAGTAACAACTCAGGATCACTGGGCCATGGAAGGCAGAGACTTCATTAAAGAAGTTTCTCTTGGTGAATTCGACGACGACTTTAAATCCACTGTAAAAAATAAACTTGAAGACCAGTATCTTACAGTTGCTCCTAAGATGTACTCTGACAGAAAAGAGTTTAAAGAAGCTGAATTGCAATGGGCAATGGTCATCGATCTCAATACCTGTATCGGTTGCGGGACTTGTACAATTGCATGTCAGGCTGAAAATAACATTCCAGTTGTTGGCAAAGAGAGAGTTCGTGAAGGACGTGAAATGCACTGGATCAGAATGGACCGTTATTTCTATAGTGGCAAAGATTCTGAAGTGGAAAGCGAAATTGAAGTTCACGATTTAGAAGTTGGTTCATTACACCAGCCTATTCCTTGTATGCAGTGTGAAGAAGCACCATGTGAGCAGGTTTGTCCTGTCGCTGCTACTCAGCACAGCCCTGAAGGTCTGAACGACATGGTTTATAACCGTTGTATCGGCACACGTTACTGTCTAAATAACTGTCCGTTCAAAGTTCGTCGTTTTAACTACTTCAACTTCCAGGAAGATTTCAAAGATAAACGTTTTGAAGTACAGAAGATGGTACACAACCCAAGCGTTACAGTTCGTTCCCGTGGTGTCATGGAAAAATGTACTTACTGTGTTCAAAGAATTAACGAAGCTAAGATCGATGCCAAAGTCAGAAAGGATGAGTCTATCATCAACTCATTTACTACAGCTTGTGCTCAGGCTTGTCCGACTGGATGTATCACATTCGGTAACCAGAACAGTGAGACTACTGCAGTTGCTAAAATGCAGAAAGAAGCTCGCAACTACACACTTCTTCCTCACCTTAATGTAAGACCGAGAACAAGCTTTCTTGGTAAAGTCAATAACCCAAGTGACAAACTTGTAAAAGGTAACAGCTAATGAGTGATACAGCATTAGATCCATTTGCAGACAATCCGAAGAAGCGCACTCTGCTTGTTCAAGGTGGCTTGACGTTTGGTCAGGTAACTGAAAAAGTCTGTACAGTCATCGAAGGTAAGACCAGTAAAATCTGGTGGATGTGCCTTGGAGTCACCCTCTCACTACTAAGTGTACTGGGTATTTCAATTGGCTACCTCATCTGGGAAGGTGTTGGTATCTGGGGTGTTAACAATCCTGTCGGCTGGGGCTGGGCGATTGTTAACTTCGTATTCTGGGTTGGTATCGGTCACGCTGGTACACTTATCTCAGCTATCCTTTTCCTCCTCCGTCAAAACTGGCGTACAGGCGTTAACCGTTTTGCTGAAGCCATGACACTTATGGCGGTAGCTTGTGCGGGCATCTTTCCTGGAGTTCACATAGGTCGTGTTTGGGCTGCTTACTGGATGTTTCCAGTTCCGAACCAAATGGCTTTGTGGCCGAACTTCCGTTCCCCTCTTCTTTGGGACATGTTCGCTGTAAGTACATACGCTACAGTTTCACTTCTTTTCTGGTACGTAGGCCTCATTCCAGACCTCGCTACTGCAAGAGACAGAGCAAAATCTAAAATTGCTAAGATTGCTTATGGTATATTCGCCCTGGGTTGGAGAGGTGCTAACAGACACTGGCAATCATACGAGAGAGCGTATGCAACTTTAGCTGCTCTAGCTACACCGCTGGTACTTTCAGTACACACAATCGTTTCATTTGACTTTGCTGTTGCTAACCTGCCTGGTTGGCACACAACGATCTTCCCACCTTACTTTGTTGCTGGTGCGGTATTCTCAGGTTTCGCAATGGTTATCTCACTACTGGTACCGATTCGTAAGATCTTCAATCTTGAAGAGATCATTACACTGCGTCACCTTGAGAACATGAACAAAATTATCCTAGCCACAGGTACTATGGTTGGTTATGCATACGGCATGGAATTCTTCATTGCCTGGTACTCTGGTGTAGAACTTGAAACATTTGCTTTTGTTAACCGTGCCTTCGGTGAACCGTTTGGTTGGGCTTACTGGATCATGGTAACGTGTAATGTTATATCTCCTCAGTTATTCTGGTTTAAGAAAATCAGAACAAATGTGGTCCTGATGTTCATTATATCAATCTTCGTTAACATCGGTATGTGGTTCGAACGATTCGTTATTACCATGACTCTACACAGAGACTTCATGCCATCAAGCTGGGGTGAATACCATGCTACCTTCTGGGACGTTTCAATCTTTGTCGGTAGTTGGGGTCTGTTCCTGACCTTGCTTCTGTTATTCATTCGCTTTGTACCAATGGTCGCAATAGCTGAAGTTAAAATTGTAATGCCTGAAGCTGATCCACACTACGGGGAGGAACATTAATGGCTACAGAAAATAAAACTCACGGAATTATTTCAGAGTTCACTACTCCGAAGGATATCTACCACGCTGCGGAAATTTTTCGCGATGCAGGTTTTAAGAAATTTGAAGTTTACACACCATTCCCAATTCACGGTATGGATGATGCAATGGGTATCAGGCCAACAATCTTACCATGGATCATTCTATGTTGTGGTATAACTGGTTTGGCCATCGGTATCATATTAAGTACTTGGTCAAGCAGCGAAACATGGCTTTTTGGTATCGAAGGCGGTTACAAAATGATAATCTCCGGTAAGCCTGATAGCTTTGAAGGTATTTACGAATTTATTCCGGTTATCTTTGAAACAACTATTCTGCTGTCTGCCTTTGGTGCAGTATTCGGAATGATTGGTTTGAATGGTCTTCCAACGCTGTACCATCCACTTTTTACTCATGACTCTTTCGTTGAGAAAGCATCCGATGACGGTTTCTTCCTTTGTGTTGAATCTTCTGATCCGCTATACAACGAAGATAAAATTAAAGAACTTTTCGAAAAAGCCGGAGGCGAGAATGTCACTCAAATCACTGACTAAGGCTGCTCTGATTGTCTTCGGTGCTGCGGTCCTTTTCGGTTGCCGCGGAAGCGAATCCAAAAAGCCACCAATACACCTAAATCCAAACATGGACTTGCAGGAAAAATACAAACCACAAGAACAAAGCCGTTTCTTCGAAGATGGTGGTACTATGAGAATGCCAGTTGAAGGTACAATACCAATGGGTGACCAGTACTTAAGAAATGGTGCAGACTACTTAAAAGCTGACTCTGAATACTACAAAGGCCTAGATGCCAATGGCACTCCAATAGATAAAATGCCAAGTATTGAGCGTCTTGGTTTCAAAAGCACAGATGCACTGCTTGCCAGAGGTAAAGAGCGTTACGAGATTTACTGTACTCCTTGTCACGGTAGTCTTGGCGATGGCAATGGTCTTGTAGCACAGAGAGGATTCCCAAATGTTGTCAACATTGCGACTCCTGACTACAAAGCCCCTTTAGGTCAAATCTACAAAGCGATTAATCAGGGTGGTGCAGTTATGCCATCTTACGCTTATCAGATCAAAGTAAAAGACCGCTGGGCAATTGTTGCTTACGTTAAAGTTTTACAAAAAGCTGCTGCTGATCCTGCATATGCTAATGCAGCTGCTGAAACGGGAAATAAATAATGGCACACGGAAATAAATTAGATATAGAAAGCGTAAAAGCTCCTGGTGCAAAATGGGGTGGCTTATCAATAGGACTACTCGTTATCGGGATCGCAGTTTCTATCGGTGGAATATTTATGGGTGAAAAGGCTCAAGGTCTTCACTCGTACCTAACTGCTTATATGTACTTCCTGAGCATTGCTCTTGGTGGTCTGTTCTTTGTAATGCTTCAACACCTTACAAGAGCTGGCTGGAGTGTCGTCATCCGCCGTCTGGCAGAAGGCTTCATGAAAAACCTTATTCTAATGCTTGTTCTTTTCGCTCCTATCTTCATGAATGTCAGCACTATCTTTGCTTGGGCTGATCACGGAGATGCAGCAGCGCACGAAGCATCTGGCGACATCGCTCATGCTGGTGGCGAACACCACGTCGTTGGCGGTAGAACATCTGGCGTTGAAGATGAAAAACTTAAGAAACATTTAGAGCACGTTCTTCACGTTAAAGGTGGCTACCTTTCTGAAGGCTTCTTTAAAATCCGCGTGGGTATTTACTTCCTCGTATGGATTGGCCTTGCTCTATTTATGTTCAAGAATTCAGTTGCTCAAGACAGCCATGGCGAATCTGCAACGACAATTAAAATGGGTAAGATCAGTGCCGGTGCAATGCCATTTTTTGCATTGTCTTTAACATTTGCTGCATTTGACTGGATGATGTCTCTAGACTACGCCTGGTTCTCAACAATCTTCGGTGTGATTTACTTTGCCAGTGGATTCGTTGGAGTTATGGCTTCACTCATCATCGCATCATTCCTTCTACAGAAGAAAGGTTACATGAAAAACGTAACAGTGGAGCATTTCCACGATATGGGTAAGTTCATGTTCGCATTCATTATCTTCTGGGCTTACGTATCTTTCTCACAATTTATCCTGATACGTTACCCTAACATTCCAGAAGAAACTATCTGGTATCTTCACAGATGGGAACAAGAAGGCGGAGTTACTGGCTGGAAGAACTGGTCAATTGTAGTTCCTGTAATTCACTTCATCCTGCCATTCTTACTTCTAATGTCCAGACACGTGAAGAGAAATAAAGTTACATGTACGATCATGGCTTGTTGGATGCTTGTTGCAAGTTATATCCACTTCTATTGGGTAATTATGCCAACACTTAAATTCCCATTCATGAATACTCCAAGCTTCAGCTTTCAGGATGTCGTGATTGTTGTTGGTATGGGTCTGGCATTTGTCGGTGGATTCTTATTCAATCTCAAAAATGTAAACCTCGTTCCAGTTAAAGATCCTCGTTTAGACGAATCTCTTAACTTCACGAACTACTAAGGATAACGATTATGAAAGGTCAACAAGAAAATGAACCGGATGAGCCAAACGTAGGCGCAATCTATGTCATCATTGTCGTTTGTATTCTAACAGTTGTTGGAACTATCTGGGGACTGGCTGAGTACAAAGGTCACCTTGATAAAAAACTACGCGACCAGGTTGAAAGAGTTGCTTTCGAACAGAGAAACAAAACTGTTGAAAGTGAAGCAAAGAATCAAGCTATCGTTGAGCAAAAGCTTAAGTCAGCCAAAAAAGGAGACTTTAACGGTCTATGATCAACTTTAGATCCATAGTTTTAGCTTGCTTATTTGCTGCGATTTCACTGAGTGGACAGATCATCAAAGATGCTGTCCCTGGTGACTTTACTCCTGCGACACCTGCTAAGTATACTGAAGGAATTACGAATCCTGGAGCACATATCCAGAATACGACTCTTCCTTTAGATACAGAGGTTCGCCTGGACAGTGGCAAAACAGTAAAACTTGGCGAGCTGTTCAATGGTGATAAACCTGCGCTACTATGCATGGTTTACTTTACCTGCCGCTCCACTTGCGGACCTTTGATGAACGATGTCTACAACAAAATTAGGGACATCAACATCAAACCGGGTAAAGATTACAATTTGATCTACTTAAGCATGGAGCCGAAAGAAACTATTGAAGTTGCTCACGGCAAGAAAGCTAATTATTTAAAAGAGTTTGGTTATGAAGCTGGTGAAGGCCACCATTTCATAACTGCATCTCAAGAATCAATTTCAAAAATAACTAAAGCGCTCGATTTTAAATTCGTGGCCATTAGTGATACATCGGACTACTCTCACCCAACGGTTACCTACTACATCACACCTAAAGGTAAGATTTCTCGATTCATCACAGGTTTTGGATTTAATCCACAGGACATACGATTATCTCTTTTGGATGCCGGCCAAGGCAAGATCGGTTCCATTTTGGACAATGCCCTTCTGCGCTGTTATAGATTTGACCCTAAAAACAAGACATATGTTCGCAACTCTATGCTTCTTATGTCAGTTGCAGGTGCGATGACACTTATAAGTCTCGCTCTGTTTCTAGGGTTTATGTGGTACCACGAATTTAAAAACAAAGATAAGTCAACAACATAAAAGAACGATGAATATGCTAAATAATACACTTGCAATGCTGCCTGAGCTTTTGCCTCCGGATGCATCGACGTTCGCCAAAGATACTGACTCGACTTTCATGTTCATCACATGGGTCTGTATATTCTTCTTTGTCGCGATTGTCGGTCTTATGACCTACTACGTCATTAAGTACAGACGTAAGAGTGAGGATGAACAGCCTCCTCATATCAGCCACAACCTTTTCCTAGAAGTTGTTTGGTCGGTTGTACCAATCATTCTCGTTCTTTTCATGTTCTACTGGGGTTACACAGCTTACGCTAAGATGATGGATCCTGTTGCAGTTCTTGGTGAAGAAGGCGCAGAACACATCGACCTATACGTTAATGGTAAACAATGGTCTTGGGACATTACTTACCCAGGTGGCTTAGAGATTAACTCCAAAAACTCACTCGCTATGAAAAACGACGATGAGTTTACATGGAGCACAAAAAAACTGATTAGTGATGGCAAAGAAAACAATATTACAAGTTACATGACTGTCCCAGTAGACGTTCCTGTCCGTCTAAGTATGACTTCAAATGATGTTATTCACAGTTTTGCCATACCGGCCTTTCGTATAAAGAAAGATGTCATTCTCAACCGTAATTCAGTTATCTGGTTCAAAGCTACCAAACCTGGTACTTATATTTATACTTGTAACGAAATGTGCGGTATCGACCACGGGCACATGATTGGCTATCTAAGGGTCGTTTCCCAAGAAGAGTATGGCAAATTCTTGAAAAAGCTTGATGATGAGCAAAATGAGATTTTACCAAAAGAAAAACAATGGGCAGCTGGTAAAAAATTATACCTTAACGTTTGTTCTGCTTGTCACAGTGTTGATGGCAGTCCCAGAGTTGGCCCAACATGGAAAGGTCTTTATGGGAAAGCTAACTACGAAATGGTGGATGGCACTAAAATCACAGTTGATGATGATTATATAAGAGAATCAATACTCAATCCGAACGCCAAAAAAGCGAAAGGCTTTGGTGCTGTTCCTATGCCAGCACAAAAACTTGACGAAAAGCAACTTGCATACTTGATGGAGTTCATCAAAAGTCCTGAGCAAGATCCAAACAAAAAGTCTGAGAAATAATAATGAGTGAAGCAGGAACTAACTACTTAAATCACGAGAAAGGCCTTAAGAGCTGGTTAACGACAGTTGACCATAAGCGTATCGGTCTCATGTATCTTTGGTCTGCTGTAGCTGCACTGGCTGCTGGCGGTTTCTTTGCCCTAATGATTCGTTTTCAGTTGTTCTCACCTGAAAATGATTTGATCACCAAGCAGACATACAACCAGGCATTTACACTTCACGGTGTAATCATGGTATTCCTATTTATCATACCGGCAATTCCAGCTGCTCTTGGTAATTTTTTCTTACCTATACAAGTAGGTGCTAAAGATGTAGCCTTCCCAAGAATGAATCTTGCATCCTACTACATTTACGTAGTCGGTTCGATTATGGCTCTTGCTGCAATTGTTCTTCCTTACTTCATAGAAGGCTGGAAACCACTTGATGCAGGCTGGACATTCTATGCACCATATTCTAAACAAACGGCGGGTCCGGTCATACTTATGACTATGGCTGCTTTTGTTCTTGGTTTCTCGTCTATCTTTACTGGTTTAAATTTCATAGTTACTATACACAAATTACGTGTCAAAGGCATGGGCTGGTACAAAATGCCTCTTTTCCTATGGTCATTATATGCAACTAGTATCCTACAGGTTTTAGCTACTCCGGTTATCGGTATTACTCTTTGCTTATTGGCAATGGAGAGAGTTCTTGACATCGGTATCTTTGACCCGGCCAAAGGTGGTGACCCGGTATTATTCCAACACTTCTTCTGGTTCTACTCACACCCAGCGGTATACATCATGATTTTACCTGGAATGGGTGTTATATCAGAACTGATTTCAACTTTTTCCAAAAAAGTAATATTTGGTTATAATGCTATTGCTAACTCATCAATTGCTATTGCAGTCATCTCCTTCTTTGTCTGGGGTCACCACATGTTCCTGAGTCAGCAAACTACTTTCTCAAGTATGGTTTTCTCATTCCTTACTTTTGGAGTTGCCATTCCATCTGCGATTAAAATCTTTAACTGGGTTGCAACACTTCACAGAGGTTCGATAGATCTAAAAACTCCAATGTGTTTTGCTCTTTCATTCCTTTTCTTGTTCACTATCGGTGGATTAACGGGTTTATATCTGGGTACCCTTTCAACAGATATACTACTTCACGATACTTACTTTGTTGTTGCTCACTTTCACTATGTTATGTTTGGTGGAACAGTTATAGCATTTTTTGGCGGTCTTCACTTTTGGTGGCCTAAAATGTACGGTGTCATGTATAATGAGTTCTGGGGTCGCATGTCATGTGCGATCATTTTCATCGGCTTCAATATGACTTTCTTCTCACAGTTCTTCCTTGGTTCAACTGGTTTCCCTAGGCGTTACCACTCTTACGCTGGTGATGCTTTTGTAGCTAAAACCTGGAGTTCTATGTCAGGTCTTTCTACAATCGGTGCAGTGATCCTCGGTATTGGTATCTGTGTAATGTTTGTTAATCTTCTTGTTTCTCTTAAGACAGGTAAAAAAGCTCCCAGGAATCCTTGGGGTGCATCTACTCTTGAGTGGGAAACACAGTCGCCACCAGTTCACGAGAACTTCGAAGAAGAGCCGAGGTTCACTAGAGAGCCTTACAGCTATTAAGATAATAGGTTTTTAAATGAGTAGTCATAGTACAGCACAAGTAGACGTCGATAAGTCTCAGTTCTTAGAACGCAATGTTTCACACCACTTTATCGATGCAGATCAGGAATTTGACTCATGCAAAATGGGCATGTGGCTTTTCCTTCTAACGGAAATCCTACTTTTCGGTGGATTGTTCGTAGCTTACGTAGTTTTCCGTACCTGGCACCCAGAAACATGGGAAGCCGGTGCAGAGCACCTGGCTTGGCAGAAAGGTGCTATCAATACAGGTGTTCTAATCGCAAGTTCAGTGACGATGGCACTAGCTATTCGTCAGGCACAGTTAAATGATAAAAGAGGAACTGTAAGCCTACTTTTAGCAACTGTTGTTCTTGGTGGAGTTTTCCTCGTCGTAAAATACTTTGAGTATGAACAAAAGTTCCAAATGGGTATCTTCCCTGGTGGTGACAATTACCTTTTTGCAGGTAAACACCTCTCGAATGAGTTTATTTACTTCAGTATTTACTACATGATGACCGGGCTTCACGTCCTTCACGTTATCTTCGGTATGGCAGGAATTATCTGGGTTACTCTTAGAGCTGCAAAAGGCGAGTTCTACAGCGCGTACTATACGCCAGTAGAAATGGTCGGTCTTTACTGGCACTTAGTTGACCTAATCTGGATTTTCCTATTCCCGTTACTATACCTGACTAAATAAGGAAAGATTTTTATGAGTGCACACGATCACCACAATCCAAGTAACCACCACCCGCACGTCATGCCTCTAAGCATGTACTTCGGCGTCGGTTTTGGTTTGATCATCCTTACTGTCATTACAGTTTGGACAGCTAAATTTATGCCTGAGCAGATTTATCATTATACAAACATGATGATCACTCCAACGATAGCTATTATCATTGCAATGATAATTGCATCTATTAAAGCTGCTCTAGTTTGTCTCTTCTTCATGCACTTGAAGTATGACAAACCACTTAACAGGCTTACCTTCATCAGTGGTCTATTTTTCCTGTCTCTGTTCTTTATATTTACATTGGCAGATACACTGACTCGTGACACAACTCCTACTCCTGCAGTACATGAGTACATGCCGGAAGAGTTCAAAACTATCACTGGTAAGCCACCAAAACCTTACTGGGTTCCAGCATGGCCTGGATACGATGACCACGGATACAAAATCAGTGTTCATGATCACGATGGTCACGACCACGGCCCAAATGGCCATAAGCATTAAAAACTAGTTTACGTAGGGAGTCGTTAGGCTCCCTTTTTTATTACTATGACTAAAGGTCTAAAATTCGCGATCGGCATCCTCGCATTTGGCTGCCTAATTCCTCTGATAACTGCTTATCTGACACTTAAGCAAAAGCCGGTTTACCATACTCAGGATCTTTCTTTCAAAGGTTCTTTTGTACAATTTACCTGGCAGGAAAAACCAGTTGCCAATCTTGAGCATATTCTCATCTTTTTCGAAAAGCCTGAAAAATATCAAGCATCAGCAGGATTAGATGTCAGACCTCCTTATGATGTCGCTGGTTATTGCATTTACCCACGCGGGGTCTTTTATGATAACGCGGCGTTACTACAACCTGTAAAAAAGGTTCTAAAGCGCCAAAAGAAAGATGTTCGTAGCTGGGTCATTCACAAAGGCAAAGCCTTTCCGATTGAGCTCAGTGAAGAAAATGCCAAAGCATTAAATGATTTAGTCGCTAATTTAAAAGTACACAGTATTACTCAAGAAGACCTTACTGAGTCACTAACCAAACTTCCTGTCTGGCTTGAAATCACCGGTAAACTCGCCCAGTTCAAGCAACAAGTCAACGATGGAAAGATCGACTTTACACCCCGTAAACGCCGCTCCGAATTCATGACATTTTAAGGCATGTCTAAGGCCAAGTATAGAGGACGTATAGCGCCGACTCCTACCGGCTTTCTTCATCTTGGCCACGCCACCACCTTTTCCATTGCTTTTAAAAGAGCGAAAGCAGCCAATGGCACAATTCTCTTTAGAAATGAAGACCTTGATCCTCACCGTTGCAAACCTGAATTCATACAGGCATGTATTGATGATCTTAGAGCTTGTGGCTTAAGTTGGGATGAAGGGCCTGATATCGGCGGTGCATTTGCGCCATATAATCAAAGCCAAAAGCTCGAGTGGTTTCTTGAGATCTGGCAAAGTTTAAAGGAGACTGGCCTAATTTATCCCTGTGATAAATCCCGTAAGGATGTCCAAGAAGCTTTAACTGCTCCACATAATGACGACTCCGAAGCTATCTTCCCAAATGAGCTGCGCCCTAATAACATAAATCTCAATGATTTCTCTGAACCTGGAAAGACAAACTGGCGCTTTAAGGTGCCAGATAGAGAAATTATTTCTTTTGTAGATAATCACTTCGGAAAACAATGCTATACAGCAGGTATAGATTTTGGGGACTTCCTTATTTGGCGCAAGGATGGCTTTCCCTCTTATGAACTAGCAGTCGTCGCGGATGACCATGCGATGCAAATAACCGAAGTTGTTCGCGGTAAAGATCTGCTTTTATCCACCGCAAGGCAAATCCTCATATACCGTGCTTTAGGATGGGATATCCCTGAATTCTACCACTGTGATTTAATACTAGATGAAAATGGCGAGAGATTGGCTAAGCGAAATAAAGCTTTAAGTCTTCGTGAACTCATCAGTTCTGGTGAAATTAACAAATACTTTCAACTAATCCCCCCAAAATAAAAAAGCCGCCTCAGTTGGGACAGCTTTAAAATTTACAAGAAAAGGTTTACTGAGCTCTAGGTACTTTGATAACCATACCAGGCTTCAGATCTTCATTTCCTTTGACATTTTCATTTGCCTTAAGGATAAGTTCCTTCGTTGTGTTAAAGTCACTTGAAAGACTTTCAAGAGTGTCACTCTCAACAACGAGAACATCCATTAGCTTCATATTTGCCAGTGGATCTGCTGGTGCCTCTGGAGCTTCTGGAGCTTCTGGAGCTTCCTCAGTAATCACTTTTTCAGCTACATTCGGAGACTCTGTATTTTCTATAGGAGCAGAGTCTACGCTCACAGCCGGTGCTGGATCTACTACCGGATCTTGTGCAGATTCTGGCTTCTTCTTAGGCTTCTTTTGAGTTAAAGTATCTTTGATAAAAGTTTGCTTCTTAGTTGGCTGACCGACTTTATTCTTTGCATCAGATGGAATAACCAGTTTCTTACCAACGATGATGTTGTTGCTCTTCAAACCGTTTGCAGCTTTAAGAGATTTTACAGAAGTGCCATATCTCTGGGCAATTACAGAAAGACTGTCGCCTTTTTTGATTGTATAAACATTACCAGAAACCTTTGGAAGCGAAGGTCCACCAGTACTTTTATTATAAGCTCTTGGACTATTGCCACCAGGAATAACAAGCTTCTGGCCAATGCGAATGCTATTGCTCTTTAAACCATTGGCTGATTTTATAGCCGCAACATTAGTCTTGTAGCGCCAGGCTATCACAGAAAGACTATCGCCTTTCTTCACAGTATATTTGGAACTACTGCCACTGGCTGCACTACCAGATGATCTCTTGGAAGGTTTAGCTGCTGCCGGGTTATAGCGAGCGCCAACTGGCAAAGATAACTTCTGGCCAATTTTCAAACCTGAAGTTTTAGGAATGCTATTAACACGCGCTAATTCTTCAACTGTAACGCCATGATTATTTGCGACCTTCCAAAGTGAATCGTTTCTCTTCACTGTGTAAGTCATAGCGCTGACTTCAGGAGTAGATTTGTACGTTTGAATTGGCGGATCATTTAAAACTGGTACTGGATCCTCTGAAACAACGCCAGTACCGGGACCACTTGGAGCATCTGTTATGATGTAATCGCTACCTTGAACGGCATTTGGCTGGCTCGTCGCTGGTGCAGCTGGAACAGCGACGCCAGTTGAGCGTGTTGGTGGCGGCATGTAACCACCACGACTATTAAAAATATCATCTCTTGGGGCTTGAGAGCTACAACTGCCCAATAGGAGAAAACCGGCTGCCGACGCTGTAGCTAGTCCTGCTCTAACAAATTTCTCGTTCATCTTTTGGTCCACTCCTGAACTAATTCCATAAATTTATTTCCTCTTTCTCCATAGTTTTTAAATGAGTCTAAACTCGAACAACCTGGCGAAAGTAATAGAATGTCACCTTCTTCTACTATGCTAAGAGCGGCTTTAACAGAACTTGTAAAATCTTCATAAATTTCACAAGCAATTTCTGTCTGCCAAGCCTCTTTCAATGTTTGGCGACATTCTCCATATATATATAACTTTTTAACATAGGAACAAAGTGCCGAATTGACAACTTTAAAATCCATTTTTTTATCTCTGCCTCCCGCAATAAGAATGATATTTTTAGCCTCTTTGCTCCCACAACTTTCAAGCGCCATTCTTAAAGCGTCAGGATTCGTTGCTTTGGAATCATTTATAAATATAATCCCCCTCTCCTTCAAGAAGAATTGTAAGCGATGTGATGCAGTCTTAAAAGAAAGGCTGGATTCATAGATCTCTTTACAACCAAATCCAATCGCGGATAGTACCGAAAGGCAACTCAATAAATTCTCGGCATTGTGTAAACCTTTTAGAGGATGCCCCTTATAAAGAAAAGAACTCTCGGGAGTACTAAGAAGCTCTCTTTCTTTTAAAGTAAAAGCTGCACTGCTCTGGCCAGAATAATCTACTTTCTTTAGTCCTGCCGGCTCTATGCTAAAATATTTCTCAGTCGATACTGAAACTGTTTTATATTTTGAATGATTTATCAATTTTAGCTTAACTGCAGCATATTCTGCAAATGAAGTATAACGATCTATATGATCACTACTTACATTTAACAGTGCTCCGGAAATAAATTGAATAGCCTCAATTGCCTCTAACTGAAAGGAACTTACTTCGACAACTATATAGTCCCAACTCTCGGCTTCCCTGACTACACGACTTAAGGCATAGCCAATATTTCCAGCAGCTATAGCTTTCTTTCCTAAAGTATTCAAACAATGAGTTATGAGCTCAACAGTTGTAGTTTTACCGTTTGTCCCTGTAATGCCTATTAGCGGAACGTTACAAAATTTACTAGCGAACTCCAACTCAGAAATAACTGGTAAGCCCCACGAATAAAGTTGAGCGCCAAACTCTTGTTGGGGGTGAATACCCGGACTTATGACGACATAATCATAAGAGCTAGTCCTTAATCCCTCTGGAATTGGCCCTAAAGAAACACTTGCACCTAATGCTTCGAGCTCTTTGGCTCGCGATACTGATGATGCAGTTTCGTAAAGTTCTAAAACAACTATTTCGATTTTTTTTAAAAGTGCTAAGCGGGCTGCTTCATAACCGCTAACACCTAAGCCGGCGATAATTATTTTCTTCATTACCAACGGAAAGCTGTTATGATGTTCCGCCAGGTTTTTTTGACTTCTGACCTAAATTCTTGAAGAGCACTTTTACGGCGCTCTTTGTCTACTTTATAGTACATCTGGCCTATTTTGAGAGCTCCGCCGCAAACAGCAAATGTGGAATTATTGACTATATCATCTTCACCATTTATATCTGCAAGTTTCCCCTGTCTGACCGGTGCGTTAAAAACTTGCTTCACTAAGTCTTTTATATTCGGAAGCTTACTGCCACCACCACTCAAGACAATGCCATTACCGATGAGGTTCAAAACATCATAACGTTCCAAGTCGGAATAAATTAATTCCAAAAGCTCTCTCAAGCGCAATTCTATAATCTGTTCAAAGGTACTACGTGGAATTTTACGATCTTTTTGTCCTGCCAGACCAGGAATTTCAATAATCCTGGCTCTACCATCACTTTGACCTAAAGCAGTTCCATACTTTACTAAAAGCTGCTGACAACGATTGTATTCCAGCTTTAAACCTAATGATAAATCATTACAAATCTGATTCGTGCCTACTGTAATCACCCCAGAGTGCTGCGGTGTTTTGCCATGGTATAAAGTGTACTCTGTCGTTCCGGCACCGATATCTATACTTAAGGCCCCTTTTTGATGATCATCTTCATTCATCACACCGTAAGCTGCACATAAACCACTGAACATGTGCGCATATAGATTTTGACTAAAATAATCTTCTACCAGTTTCTGACTGGTCATGATGTTATTTCTACGGCCATAGATTATGTGAATATCAACCGTTAAACGACTGGCAACCATGCCAACAGGGTTTTGTACTTTGCGATTATCATCAATTAAGAAAAAGCGCTCTAATGTATGAATAAGCTCTGAGTCTGCAGGAATTGAAGTTGTGCGGCCTAGTCTTGTGACCATAACAACGTCATCTTCTGTCACAGCTTTTCCCGAAATTGGTGAATTACCCTGTCTGTTCATTGTCTGGATATGATCTCCTGTCAAAGCCAAACATATGTTTTCCATAGGAAAGCCGGCCATTTTTTCTGCTTTATCAACAGCTAAGCCCAGTTGCTCAAAGACAATTTTCGGATTACTGATTTCACCTTTTTCAACTTTATGTGAAGAGGCATCCCCATAACCAATAATGTTCAGTTGGTTCTCTTTAAGAATCTCTGCGATGAGGACTTTGACGCTTTTTGTGCCTATTTCTACAGCAGAAATTATTTCGTTTCGTTTACGAGACATTTACTCTTAAATCTACAAACTTTAGCGGTTAATATTATGGGATTGAATTAAGATAGATCCACTTAGATCTAATGTCCTGCCGTAAGCGAGGTCAATTTTTAAACTTATTTTTAGATAATCAAAAAAAGATCCTTTATTCTCTCTCAATTGATTATTTTAAAGTTAGATTTATTTTGGGCACGTTTGAATAAAAATGAAGATACCAAGGGCCATAATGAACTATTTCTTTCTCCTTTTACTTTTAATCTGTTCCAGTACTTATGCAGATAAATTTACTGAAGCCAGAATTCAAAAAGCACATGCTCAGTACAGGCTAGCTCTCGAAAAGGCTGAAAGTTCTTATCTGAGAGTACTCGAAGATGCCTACAGACTTTATGTAAGGCGTAAGCAAACAAAAGATGTAGAGCGCATCAAGAAATTTATTAATGACTTCATCGAAGGCAAAGATGTTAAAGACGATTATGTGCTTCCAGAAAAAGGCATAGTCAAATTAAGGCACTTTCGTGTTTAGCGGGGGTAAAGTTATATCCTATCGCCCTCGTTCAATAGATATTTCAGCATAAAGCCGCTTCGCTATTTATATGAAATATCTCTTGGCCTTCAGTTGATTTACTTGCG
>JAKVBD010000032.1 GCA_022446985.1 Lentisphaerales bacterium | reverse complement strand
CAACTCTGGAAAATTTAATCAAGTCAACGGATCACATGGGCATAGTTACTCTCTGTGGCAATATTGGTGGCGCTGACTTTCAGACAAATGTATATCCATTTATTCTTCGAGGCTTAACGTTGGTTGGTATAGAATCACAAAATTTTCCGATGGAGCGACGTCAGAGTATTTGGCAAAAGTTGGCAGCTGATTGGCAACCAGAGGGTCTCATGGATGTATTCAGAGAAGTCGATCTATACGGCTTGAGCTCAGAAATTGATTCAATGCTGGCGGGGAAAGCTAAAGGTCGAGTTCTGGTTAAGCTTTAAAAGATACATAATCAGACACATTGAGTCGAATTTGTCACTTTAATGGTAAAAAAGCTTTGCAATTTAGGCGAATTATCGGCATTTTTCATTCATGACAGTTACACGGGCCAACATACAAAAAGACGTCAAAGCTTTTCAGTTAAAGCTTATCAGTCGTTTATTCGCAGAACGCAAGGATGGAACCTGGGAAGGCCAGCTTTCCAGTAGTGCGCTTTCGACTGCTGTCGGCATCTTTGCACTAGCCCAATTTGATCAAGATCGTTTCATTATGGAAATCAAATCCGGCCTTAATTGGTTGGTTCGAAATATTAATGAAGATGGTAGTTATGGTGATACTCCCGATAGCCCCGGTAATATCAGTACGACGCTTTTGGCCTGGGCTGCATTCTCCTTAAGTGCGAAAACTGGCCGCAATGATAAAGAGACCATTGCTAAAATTGAAAAATGGCTAGTCCAACAAGCCGGTTCGCTCGATGCCAATAATTTAATCGATAAAGTCCTCGATTTTTATGGAGAAGACCACACCTTCTCAGTTCCTATTTTGACGATGTGTAAGCTTGCCGGATGTTTTGGGGATGATCCTAAAGTCTGGAAGCGTATACCGCAGTTGCCTTTTGAACTGTCGGTTATGCCGCCGAATTTTTTCAAGAAGTTAAAGTTGGATGTTGTGAGTTATGCTTTACCTGCATTAATTGCCATAGGAATTGTGCGGTTTAAGCATCAAGCCAGCGCTATTAATCCTCTGACTTCTTTAAGGAAGGTTTTTCTCAATAAAGCTATAAAGAAATTGGAAAGCATACAGCCGGATAATGGTGGCTTTCTAGAAGCAAGTCCGCTGACAGGCTTCGTTCTTATGTCTCTATGTAATAGTGGTCTGGAAGACAATTGCGTTGCTCTTAGAAGTGCGATGTTCTTGAAGAATTCTATTCGTAAAGATGGCAGTTTGCCAATTGATACGCACTTGCATACCTGGGTAACAACTTTAGTGATAAATGCTTTAACGGAAGATGATCAGGCAAATTGGTTGGATAAGCATGGGAAGCGTGATCTTATGACTTTCTTGCTTAAGCAACAGCATGTGGAAATTCATCCCTACACAAATGCTCAACCAGGAGGTTGGGCCTGGTCTCCTTTGGCAGGGGCCGTACCTGACGCGGACGATACGGCAGGAGCTCTTTTAGCTCTTCGTCGATTAGCTCCAAAATATGATGTACCTAAGGATAATGCTATTGCTGGCATTCGTTGGTTGATTGGTTTACAGAATAATGACGGAGGTATTCCGACATTTTGTCATGGTTGGGGCAAGTTACCTTTTGATAAAAGTTGCCCGGATATAACGGCTCATGCTATTCGCTCTTTTGTAGAGTGGGAAAATGATCTCGAGATTAAAGGCGAAATTCGGGACTCTATTCTCAAAATGCTGGAGTATTTGAAGAAAAATCAAAGAGGAAATGGTTCCTGGAATCCCCTTTGGTTCGGTAATCAAAATACCAAGGGACAGCGCAACCTCACTTATGGAACTGCTCAGGTCGTCATAGCATTAAATGAGTGTGGTTTGAGTGATTATGACTTTAAAGATCTTCTTGAAAAAGGAGAGGCATGGTTACTGGATGCTCAAAATGAAGATGGGTCGTGGGGTGGTGATAAAGGTTGTAATCCGAGTATCGAAGAAACTGCTTTGGCGGTAAGTGCTCTTATATCTTCTGGTCGGCATGAAGAGAAAATAGAAAAAGGTATGCAAGCGCTATTGAATCTGACTGATTATGGCGCAGAATTTCCATCGAGTCCTATAGGGCTTTATTTTGCTTCTTTGTGGTATGATGAGAAAATGTATCCACTGGTCTACACAATGGCTGCGGTCGAAAAATATCTTAAATAAATAGTTTTTAAATCAGTAGTTGCCCAAGTTGCGCAACTATTTGTTATTTGTACTGATTGCTGTGGTATAAAGTATAGTAATGATGTGAAAAAAGCATCTTTCTAGAAGCATATGGGAAACGACGAAACACAGGAGTTTACAGAACAGTTAGTGACGCAGCAATTAGCTTTGGCTGTTGAATTGGCAAATGTAATCTATTGGGAGATTGATCCCACTTCAGGCTTATGTAGAGAAAACCCTCCTTTGTATGAGTTTTTTGGAACGTCTAAAGATGAAGAAGAAAGTTATGAACTCACTTGGGATTATTATTCTCAAAATTTTATTCATGCTGATTATTTAGAGTATAAAAATGAGCGCTTAGTTGGGGTTTTAGAATCAGAAAGTAGAGAGACTTTTAAGTTTGAAAACCGCATAATATGTCGTGACGGTCAAATACGTGATGTCTTGTATCAATACAAGAACTTCTTTGATGACCAAGCTGAGCGTGTGAATATAGTTGGTTCAGCCATAGATATAACCGAAAAGAAAGAGCATGAACGCTAGCTTGAAAGAGCTCTATGACAAGCCGAAAAGGCTCGTAAAGAAGCAGAAGAGGCGAATCGCTCTGAAAGCCTTCTTCTAGCAAATATGTCGTATGAAATAGGTTTGACGATTTGCCGTCATTTAGTTGGTACGATGTCTGTAAGTATTGATCTCGTTAGTGAAGTTGGTAAGGGCAGTACACTTTGTGTCAATCTACCGCATTTTGTCTATGAAAAATGCTGTGAAAAAGCAGCGGAGACTGTTGAAGATATTATGGTTGATATTGCCCCGGTGAAAATCCTCAGTGTTGATGGCGATACTGATAATCAAAAGTTAATTGAGCTTTATTTAAGTGACAGTCTGCTGGAGGTTATTTGTGTACACAATGCTGAAGATGCCTTGTCTTATCTCAAAAATAATCAACCCGATTTGATTTTAATAGAACTCAGAATGCCAAAGGTAGATGGTTTTGAGTTAATTCATTTAATCAAACAAAACCCAAAGCATAGAAATATTCCTGTATTGGTTATTTCAGCAAACATTATATCTGAAGATGAAGTAAGAATAGGTGAGTTATTTGATAGTTTTCTTAGAAAGCCGGTTACATCTCATGAGTTAACTGAGTCTTTGGAGGAATACTTGCAGAGTGAACAACATTCGGGGAAAGTTCGAGGAGTGAGTAACTTTTCACTTTCTGAGCAGGATCATGAGTTTTTGAAAAATGTAGTTCAAAGGTGAAATCGGACATATCTCTAAATGAATAGTGGGAAATTTGTCAGCAGGTTTCTAAAGCAGCAGATGAAAATGAAGAGTTTCATTGGTTCTATCTTGAGCTTAAAGAGAGAGTAGAGCACTTTGACTTTCCAGCGGCAGTTAGACTATTTAACGAACTGTAAGATACAAAGGAATAAATAAAAAGGCTGATTACTTAAGTAATCAGCCTTTGAAAATAACAGAGTATAAATTTTACTCAGCAATTTTTCCTGAGTAGAATTCAACACCGCGGTAGCTAACAGTGTAGTCCATGTCAGTACGAATTACATCAAAGGTAGCTTTATCACCACTTTCGAATTCAATGTGAAGCTCAGCATTATTTGCATTTAAACGCTGAATTTGAGCTTTATCAACACCGTTGAAACCCATTTTTTTGACTTGCTCCATTGGAATATCTACTAGAGGACTTTTGCCATTTATCGGGTTTTCACCAGTCCAGAACTCTATGGAGTTTAGGATTAGAATATCCAGAAGACCACAAATTGGGTATACTAGACAAATCCATAGACCGAGGAAAATCCATTCACGGTTCCAGCGGTCTTCAGTTACTTCGAGGTTCCACTTAACAAGTTTACCTGATAAACCATTCTGGCCCATACACCCTACAAGAGTGAAAGATGCCAATACACTTAAAACTAATTTTTTAATCATTTTTCAATCCCTTTTTACTGTTCGATTGAAGAAACATTGTTGACATCATTTACAGAGCCCTTGAAGAACTCTTTCCCTAGATAGGATACTTTGTATTCATCGCCGGTGCGATCGACATCAAAGGAAATTTTATCGCCATTTGTAAAGTCGATATAGAGTTTAGCTTTTTCGGCAGTCATGCGCTCAATCTGAGCTTTATTGACGTCATTCATTCCCATTTTCTTGACAGTATCCAGTGGAATATCAACTAATGGGCTTTTACCATTAATTGGATTTTCACCACTCCAGAATTCAATGGAGTTGAAAACTAATAGGTCAAGTACAGTACAGATTCGGTATACCCAGATAATGTGTAAACCAAGGAAGACGCCTTCACGTGCCCATCTGTGTTCTACGACTTCAAGATTGAATTTCTTGACTTTACCACCCAGTCCGTTTGTGCCCATACAGCCCGTGAACGTGAGAGGTACAAATAGTGCTAAGAATATTTTTTTCTTCACTTTTGCAACCTTAGTGTTGTTTATAGTTTCTTGGGAACTAACCCCAATTATACATATACGGTATTTACGACGCAATAAGGTGCAATAGCCAGAGACTAGGGATCACCCAAAAAATGGTTAAAAAAGTGTCAAGTTGTAAGAATTTTAAACACCATTAACAGCAAAGGAGTCATTTTGAATTGTTAAAGGTAATAAAAAGGCCGGCAAGTATAACTGCCGACCTTAGAAAAGTTAACTTGAGAGGGGATTAACCAAGTCTTTCAATTGCTCTATAGGCTATATCTTTTCTGTACATGACGTCTTGCCATGAAATTTTATCAACGGCTTCGTAGGCTTTTGCAACAGCTTCTTTGATATCTGTGCCGCGAGCAGTAACACCTAGTACACGTCCACCAGTATTGACGATGTTGCCATCTACCAGAGAAGTACCGGCATGAAAAACAACTGCGCCATTTTCTTCAGCTTCTTCAAGTCCTGAGATGACATGGCCTTTTTTGTAGGATGCTGGGTAACCACCAGAGGCAAGAACGACACAGCAAGCTGGATCATCGGACCATTTGAAGTCAACTTCACTAAGAGTGCCATTGACTGTAGCAAGCATGGCTTCTGACAGACTGCTGTCGAGTCTCATAAGAACAGTCTGAGTTTCCGGGTCACCGAAACGGACGTTGAATTCAAGAACTTTAGGAATACCATTTTTGATCATAAGTCCTACAAAGATGATACCTCTGTAGTAAAGGCCTTCTTCCTGAAGTCCACGAGTGACATTATCAAGAACTGCTCTCTGAACGGTTTTCATGACTTCATCAGTCACTACTGGTGCAGGAGAATACGAACCCATTCCACCTGTGTTTGGACCTTCGTCGCCATCGTAAGCTCTTTTATGATCTTGAGAGGATGCTAGTGTTGCACTGCTTTTGCCGTCCAGGAAAGCAAAGATGGAGGCTTCTTCACCATCGAGGTATTCTTCAATAACGACTTTGTAGCCGGCATCGCCAAATGAACCTTCAAAACAGGTTTTAACACCGTCAAGAGCTTGTTCTTTAGTCATCGCAACGATAACGCCTTTACCTGCAGCCAGGCCGTCGGCTTTAACAACGATTGGAGCGCCTTTTTCTTCGATGTAAGCGAGAGCGTCTGCTTCGTTAGTGAATGTAGCACTTTCAGCAGTAGGGATGTCGTACTTGACCATGAAATCTTTACAGAAAGATTTACTGCCTTCAAGTTGAGCGGCTTCTTTGTCAGGACCAAAAATTTTTAGGCCTTTAGCTTTAAAAACATCGACAATACCTTCACAAAGTGGGACTTCCGGGCCAACCATAGTTAAGCCGATGTCATTTTGCTGAGCCCATGTTGCGAGTTCTTCAAAATCAGTGATGCTAATGCACTCAACATTTTTCATTCCCGGGTTACCAGGTGCAGCATATACTTTAGATACGTTTTCGTCTTTGTTAAACCTCCAGGCTAGAGCGTGCTCTCTGCCACCGCCGCCAACTACGAGTACTTTCATATTCTTTCCAGTCTTTAGGGATTCATTTTGTATTAAATTTCCCACAGTTTATCCTAAGCGAAGAAATTTACCAGCAAAGATTTATAGAGCTTTAGTATTTCTTTAGTTCTTGAAGTTGAACTGAAAAAAAGGCTACAGGGAAGAGCCTTATACCTTACAGGATAGTAACATATGTAAAAACGAATATCTTTGAGTGTGAATTGTACTGGAACCAGTGATTAAAATTTCCTGAAATAAATGTCATGAAATGTTTGCGACCTTTTCCTGTTTTGGCATATAATACATCTATAATTTTTGTATCGTACCAAAAATGGCGTGTGAAATGCGATATGCTTTCTATTAGAAATTTTAACGGGGACAGACATGGCAGAACTTGATTCTAGCAGCCGTTTAAAGAAAGAACTTGGGTTGTTTGATGTATATGCAATCTCGACAGGGGCGATGTTCTCTTCAGGTTTTTTCCTCCTTCCCGGTCTAGCTGCAGCAAAAGCCGGCCCATCAGTATTTTTAGCATACCTTTGTGCGGGTTTTTTAATTCTTCCAGCTATGTTCAGTATGGCCGAGTTGAGTACAGCTTTGCCCAGAGCCGGTGGAGCATACTTCTTCCTGGATCGTGCTATGGGCCCTATGTTTGGAACTATTGGTGGTCTTGGAACATTTTTAGCTTTAGCTCTTAAGACAGCCTTTGCCTTGATCGGTATAGGTGCTTATTTGGCAATTTTTGTCGATTTACCCATAAAGCCTGTTGCCGTTTTACTGACGGTTGTATTTGTTGCCATAAATATAATGGGGGCAAAAGAAACTGCAGGACTACAAAGGATTTTAGTGGTTATTCTTGTTGCTATCTTGGCGTTCTTCATAGTTCAAGGAATATACGAAGTTTCTTTCTCACAATCACGTGAATTAACCCGCGAGCGTTTTAATGATTTTTTGCCGCATGGAATTGAGGGCTTCATTTCAACAATCGGCTTCGTATTTGTATCTTATGCTGGCCTCACCAAAGTTGCCAGTGTAGCTGAAGAAGTTAAAAATCCGGATCGAAATCTTCCTTTAGGAATGATTCTATCACTAGTTTCCACTACGTTTATCTATGTTACTGGCGTCTTTGTCATCGTTGCTTTAATGGAGCCTACCCAGCTCTATACAGATTTGACTCCTGTTGCTAGTACAGCCGCAGAATTCACCCCATGGCTTCCACAAAGTTTTTTAGTAGGTTTAATTAGTGTTTCAGCTTTGGCTGCCTTTGCCTCTACAGGCAACGCCGGTGTCATGGCATCGTCACGTTATCCATTGGCTATGGCCAGAGATAGTCTACTTCCTGTAGGCTTATCTAAGCTGGGGCGTTTCAGTACTCCGACAGTAGCAATCCTTATGACTGGTGCCTTCATGGTTTTCTTCATTGTTGTTTTAGACGCAGAGGGAATCGCCAAGCTAGCCAGTGCTTTTCAATTGTTCATTTTTATATTGGTTAATTGTGCAGTTATTATCATGCGCGAAAGTAAAATCAAATCTTATGATCCGGGTTATAAGTCGCCATGGTACCCATGGATGCAAGTAGCCGGAATATTTATTTCAATGATCCTCATTATAAGTATGGGTTGGCTGGCTATTCTATTTACCATAGGGGTAATTTTGCTTTGTCTGATATGGTATTTGAAATATGCCAGAAAAAGAGTGAGCCGAGATGGTGCCATTGGCCATGTTTTTCAGCGTTTAGGAGAACGTCAGGATGACGGTCTAGATCAGGAGTTTCGTGGCATCCTCAAAGAAAAGGGACTTCGTCAAGAAGATCCATTTAACGAGGTTGTGGCTAGAGCTCACTATGTCGAGATTGATAATGGACAACGCTTCGAAGACATTATAAAAGAAGCATCGGTTATGTTTGCTGACCGGATTGGTGTTGAAGCTGCTAAGCTGGAGAAATGCTTTATGGAGGGGACGAAAACAGGTGCAACACCAGTTTCTTCAGGTGCCGCACTTCCTCACATGCACTTAGTTGGTATTGATCAACCAGAAATGGTTATTGCAAGATCTCGAGAAGGTATAAATGTTGAAGTGATTGATGTTCTAGGTGATGAAGTTGCTCAGAGAACTCACGCGATTTTCCTACTGATAAGTCCTGAGGATAATCCTGGGCAGCACTTAAGAATGCTTGCTGAACTGGCGAATAAAATTGATCAAGATGACTTTATCGAAAGTTGGAATGAAGCATCAAATGGCGCGCATTTAAAACAACTTCTTCTCAATGACGGCCGTTATATTTCTTTCCGCATTAGACCGGATGACGGCAGTAAGATCTTTATGGAAAAAGAGATCAAGGACTTAAAACTTCCAGAAGACAGTCTTGTGGCGATGATTCAGCGTAAAGGCCGGGTGATCATACCGAAAGGAAATACTGTGGTCAAAGAAAATGACCGGATGATCATTATTGGCGAACCTTACTCTTTACAAGAGATAAACACAATGCTGGATGAAGAGGATTAAACTTAAGTTCCTTATAACTGCAGCATGAAAACACCCGGTGTTATCATGCTCAGTAGACTTTTAGATTCTGCTAAACTTTGCCTGCTTCCATCACAATTTTAAATATATAGACTTCCTAAGTGACATTTGGAGAGATTGTTGTCAGTTGGGCATCCTAATTGCGAGGGGTTATACAAAAGAGAATTTATTAGGGATATTCTATGTCTTGTTTAGTCATTGCCGAGATCGGGGTGAATCACAATGGTGATATAAATTTAGCCAAAAAGATGATTGACTCTGCGATTTTTTCAGGTGCAGATATTGTCAAGTTTCAAACCTATATTGCCGATGAGGTCATGACAGATAAAACACCTCTGGCTGATTATATGGGAGATCATGCTGAGAACTTTCTAGAGCTGGCGAAACGCTTGGAATTAAGTCTTGAAGAGACTGTCGAATTAAAGAATTATACAGAAGGTCAGGGTGCAGAATTTCTAAGTAGTCCATTTGATGTTCCAAGTACTTACGCACTTCACAAAATAGGCTTAAAGAGATTAAAAATACCTTCAGGTGAAACCGCAAACCCATTTGTATTGAAAGCTGCGGCAGAAACAGGATTACCGTTAATTATTTCAACGGGTATGTGTATTTTGGAGGAAGTTCGAAGAGCGATTGATTTTCTGGAGCAACACGGTTCAGGTCCAGTGACTGTTTTGCATTGTACGACACAGTATCCAGCGGATCCTGAAAATGTGAACTTAAAAGCTATGCAGACTATGGCGGCAGAGTTCTCTTTACCGGTTGGCTATTCAGACCATACACAAGGTATAGAAGTCTCTCTGGCAGCAGTAGCCTATGGTGCTAAGGTTATAGAAAAGCACTTTACTATAGATCGAGATTTACCTGGGCCGGATCAGGCAGCCAGCATGTTACCTGAAGAGCTACGGGCTTTAGTGGATGGTATTCGCAAAATAGAATCATCTTTGGGGACTGGAGTAAAAGAACCATACCCGATAGAACTAGAAGTGGCTAAGGTTGCTCGTAAAAGTCTGGTAACGGCAAAGCCTTTGAAGAAAGATCATGTTTTAACGTATAATGATCTAACAGCCAAAAGACCAGGAACAGGTATCCCTGCTTTCGATTGTGAAAGCGTACTTGGGCGTAAAGTAGTAAATGATTTAGAGGCTAATCATATATTGAGTTTTGAGGATTTAGGTTAACTCGTGGATTTTGTTTTTATATCGGTCGCCCGTTCCGATTTTAGTAGACTAAGGCCTACTATGTCAGTAGTTAGGGATTCAGAAGATCACAATCTTCATTTGCTTGTTGCTGGTAATCATAACGATAATCAGTATGGAAAAACTTGTGAAGAAATCAAAGACGCAGGGTTTACAGTCAGTGCACAAATTCCAAGTAACAGTAGTGTGGCAAAGAGCGCTGCAGCAGTTTTGGAAGGAATTTATGCATATTTATCAAGCCATAAGGTAGATTTCCTGGTTATTTTAGGAGACCGCTTTGAAATGCTGTCTGCGGCGCAGGCGGCGATTTTAGCTCAAACTCCAATTATTCATATTGGCGGAGGTTATACAACGACTGGTGCTATCGATAACTCCATCCGAGATGCCATAAGTAAACTTTCAAAGTATCATTTAGTAGCAACAGAAAAATGTAAAGAGAAAGTCATCTCACTCGGAGAGAAAGAGGACTTTATATATATAACAGGTGCACCGGATTTAGAAATACTGACCCAGGTCGATTATCTTAGCCGTAAAGAATTTTGTCAGGAAGTCGGTCTAGATGAAATAATGCCATTTTTACTGGTGACAATACACCCTGAAACTATGCTGGATCCAGAAGAACATAAAAAGTGTATTAATCAGTTTGGGGAATTTTTGCTTGAGCTGGATTGCCCGGTAATCATGACTTCTCCTTGTGCAGACCCAGGAGCCCAAGATATATTTATGATGATTGAGTTTTTGAAAAATAATGAAGACTTTATCTACCGAACAAGTTTAGGGGGGCGCCTCTATGTAAATGCGCTCAGGCATGCATCAATTGTTGTGGGAAATAGTTCAAGTGGAATTATTGAAGCGGGTAGTTTTGAGGTTCCGGTTATAAATGTTGGTAGTCGTCAGAAAGGTCGAGAACAAAATAAAAATGTTTTAAACAGTTCTTTCAACTTGGCGACACTTTTAAAAGTTTGCCAAAAAGCGAATACAGATGAATTTAGAGAAAGTTTAAGAGGCATTCAGAATATCTATGGGGATGGTAAATTTGTCGGAAAATTCGAAAGTCTTTTTTTAAACAAATAATAAGGAAGGGTCATGTCAGAAACTTTATATGAAAGGCTTAGTGGGCATGATGGAATTAGTGACTTCGCTGATAGCTTATTGCCCAAGTTGCAGGGAGACAAACAACAGGGACGTTTTTGGAAACATCGAGGAGATGATGGGATTGCTCGTGAAGCAATTATTAATTGATTTCTTGTGTAAACAAGCAGGGGGCCAGTTTATTATACAGGTAGAGTAGTGAAACTTGCTCATCAAGGTATTAATATTAATGATAGTCATTGGACTGTTTTCATCGCATATATTCACGAAACTCTTAAAGAATTAGGAGTGGAAAGCAAGACTTTTGATAATCTTGTATCGTTTGCCAGTAGTTTAAAGGATGAAATAGTCGATTTATTTTAAGCGACTTTAATTTTATGCTTTAGCCACTTGGCCAGTTTTTGGGCAAACTGGTTTCTTTTAAATGGTTTCGTAAGATAGTCATTCATACCAGCATCAAAGCATTGTTTAATTTCCTCCTCCATAGCATTTGCTGTAAATGCAATAATTGTTAAATCTTGGTAATCTGGATCTTTTCGCAATTTACGAGTTGTTTCCAAACCGTCGAGTATGGGCATCTGACAGTCCATAAGTACAAGATCAAAATCATGTTCTGTAATATGTTTAATCGCTTCATTGCCATTTATAGCAGTAGTGATTTTACAGCCGAGCTTATCAAGAGTTTTCATGGCCAGTTTTTGATTGACAAGATTATCTTCGACAAGAAGAATATCTGGAGGGTCTTGCCAAAGAATGTCTTGCTGTAAAATAGTTGTTTGTTCCAGTGGGTTTGCTTTTTTGAGAGATGCTTTGAGAACAAAATTGGAACCTTTGCCCATCGTACTATTCGCTGTCAGTTGGCCCCCCATTAGTTCTGCTAAGTTACGGCTTATAGGAAGACCAAGACCGGTCCCACCAAATTTTCGAGTGATTGAACCTTCTGCTTGAGAGAATGATTGAAATATTTCGGAAAGTTTGTCTTCAGGTATACCAATACCTGTATCTGAAATATTCAGAGTAAATTCAACGTTTGTATCATCCAGGCTTTGTGATTCGATACTAATTTTTACTGTGCCGGCTTTAGTGAATTTTAATGCATTACCAGTGAGGTTTATCAGGATTTGCCTTAGTCTATTAGGGTCGCCAAGAAGCCATTTATGGTCCCTCTTTATTTGACCTATAATGAGCTCCAGACCTTTGTCATCTGCAGTTTTAGTAAACATGTTTTGAGTATCCTGGAGTATTTTATTGAGGTTGAAGGGGATCTGTTCTATTCTTAGCATACCGGCTTCAATTTTGGAAAAATCAAGAATATCGTTAATGATGGTGAGCAGAGCATCTGCAGAGTTATTTATGATATCAAGATGGTTTTGATCTTCTTGTGACATATTACTCTCTTTGAGGATTTCGATATAACCGACTATAGCATTCATAGGAGTACGGATTTCGTGACTCATTCTGGCGAGGAACTCAGATTTGTATTTACTGAGTTGCTCTAATTCTTCCGCTTTGTCCTGCAATTCTTTAGTGCGGTCGATTACTTTCTGTTCAAGATCTGTATTTGCTTCATTTAAGGCCTCCGTTCGATCATTCAGAGTGGATACCATCTTTTTAAAATCTTCTTGCAAAAGATTCAATTCTTTAATGGAGGTTTTAACTGGTATGGGGAGAGTACTGTTGCCTTTTGAGATTGACTGAGTCATTTCTTTAAGGCTTACAATTGGTCTTAGGAAGTTTTTGTTGACTAAATAGAAAGAAACGAATGAGAATAATATAAAGATCATGACAATTGCTAAAATTAAGTTGTAGACCAAACTGGTCTGTTTTGCCATAATGAGATCAGTCCTGACATAGGTTTTGAGTGTGAAGTCGTTATTTAGTTCAATTGTGGAGCTAAGAAATTTTTTGCCAGAGGTGTTTATTTTTGGACTGATAGATTTGTTTTGAAAGTATATTTCATACTGTAATGTATCTGTCAAATTCCGGGCAAGAATAGAGTCTACAGAGATAAACGTCAGAAGGGCTCCTTCTATAGTGTTCTTAACGAGAATTTCACTTCCAAGAATGAGGTGCTTTTCATCATTTGAAGTCATTAAGGACATATGAAATGATTTATTTTCATCGATAAAAAGTGTGAGGTCTTGAGGGACATCGGCCAGGATTTTTTGTGTTAGTTGACTGTGGTGAAGCGGCTCTGCTTCGAAGTCTATTAGCATTAATGGGTATCTTTGACCAATAAATGAGAAGGATTTCATTAAGTCGGCTGCATCTTCTATGTGTGTTTCCGGTTGAACGGCCGCCTGCTTTATTGAGGGGAATTCAGAGTAGTCTTTAAGAATAGTTTGATGACTTTTTAGGAAGTTTTTAAACGAGAGCCCCATCTGTTGTACTTGTTCTTTCGCAGTGTTTTGGGTCATTTCAGTTATGGAATTGCTGAGTGACCTGTAGAGAAGAACACTTATAGTTGCACTCATGAGTATACAGGCAACTAAAGAAAAAATCGCATTTATCTGCAGTACAGAAAGAGCTTTATTTCTTTTCAAAGTCATTTTAAGATAACTTGCCCCAGCTCATTGAATTCGGCCATTTTGAGCTCCTTTATACCGAGAGCTTCATGCGCATCTGGAGAATTTAGTTTGTATGGACTAAATGGTTTTTGGTAGTTTTTTATGAGCCCCTGTACATTAAAATTGCCGTTTTCCAGAGTTTGTTTAAGTTCAGCTTGCCATTTACCGTTTTTATCAACTTTTTCCCAGGCTTGGGCAAGAATAAGTGTCATATCAAACGCGTGAATGAAGCCACTGGGTGACTTGATATAATTATCGTCAATTTTCTGAGGGAAGAGCATTTTTGCTTTATCAAGGACTTTTTTAGGGAAGGCAGGTAATGGTTTCTGCATAAATGAAAAGCTTGTCTGAATGAAACTCCATTTTTGTTGATTGAGCTTTGCAAATCCAACTTTTTCAAAAAAACCTCCGCCGTTAATTCCCCAATGAGATAATACTGGAGTCTTAATGCCGAATTTATTCATTGCATTGGCAAAAAGCTGTCCTTCTGTGGAATTACCGACAAAGAGTATCGAGTCTGCTCCGGTATTGATAATCTTTCTGATTTTACTGTTAATGGTTGCTTCAGTTGGTTCCCAGTTAAAGAATTCAATACCGACAGCCTTTATTTGGTTACTCTTTAGAGACTGAGTTATTGTTTTGAAGTTTGATTCTCCCCAACCGGTTTTTTCTAAAAGTACGAATGGTTTGATTAGGTTATTTTTAAGCATCTGATCTACTAGAAAAAAACCAGCTTTAGAATCATCAACAGAAAGTCTGAAAATCCAGTTATCTGGACTAGAGGCTCTCGTTATAGGTGCGGCAGCAGCCCAAGGGCTAAAAAACAGAATTTTATTTTCATTGATAAACTTTTTATTGGCCAGTACTGGTGGCGAGTGAAGACCAGAGAAAGCAACAAGTCTATTTGGATCGGTTTTAATGTCTTTTAGATGTTTCAGGCTGCGCCTGCTATTTGCTTTATGGTCTTTTCTGATAATATTTATATTATATCCTGCAAAACTATTTTGTGATAAACTAAGAGCCGTTTTGACGCCCATCTCAATTGATTCAGAAGATTCTGAATAATTACTGTAGTCAGCATCTATGTATATATTTAATTCTCTGCTAGTTGCATAGACAGTTAAAAGCATCATAATTATTAAAATGCGATTCATCTTTCCCCCAAGTTTGTACGTACATAGATTTTATAGTCTAGAATAAATGGTTGCAAAGGCTTGGGGGTTTTTAGGCTTATAAAGTTGAGTTTATTTTAATATTTTACATAAATTGAGGGTTTTGGTGGTATTTTGTCATGATTGAGGTCGAGCTTATAGTTAGTTTCATCGTAGGTGCTATTTTTGCTTCTGTAATTACTAGTATTAGAGCTAAATCATTTTTAAATGTCGAAATAAAGGTTCTAGAGGAGCGACTGATAAGCAAAGAAGAAAGCCTTGAAAGAATGTCTGGAATACAAAATGCCAGTGATAGACGAATTGATCAGCTTTTAGATGAAAAAGGCAGCCTTAGAGAAAAACTTTCAGAGTTGGAGGCCCGCCTCACAGAGGAGAGGCGTAGTAGCTCAGAAAAGTTGCGAATACTAGAAGAATCCCGCAAGAGTTTAAGGCTGGAGTTTAAAGAACTTGCAAATAAAATACTCGAACATAATTCTCAAAAAATGTCAGCTCAGAACAAAGAGCGATTAGAAGTGCTTTTGAATCCTTTAAAAGACGAAATTGGTAAATTTAAAAAGAAAGTTGAAGAGACTTATGAAAAGGAAACACGTGAGCGCTTTTCTTTGAAAAATGAGATCACCAATCTGCAAAAGGTGAGTGCTCAGATGAGCAAGGAAACTCTTAATCTGACAAATGCTCTGAAGGGCGATGTAAAACAACAAGGAGCGTGGGGCGAAGTGATTTTGGAGCGCATCCTTGAAAGTTCAGGTTTAGAAAAAGACCGTGAATACTTTACACAATTTTCACTTAAAAATGAGGACGGGCAACTGCAACGGCCGGATGTTTTGATACGTTTGCCGGATTCGAAGGATGTTGTTATCGATTCAAAGGTTTCGTTGGTTGCTTATGAAAAGTTTGCATCCGAAGATAACCCTGAGCTTAAAAAGCAGTATGCCCGTGAACATCTGCTTTCAGTAGAAGCTCACATCAAAGGGTTAAGCTCCAAAGCTTATCAGGATATTCCGGATTTAAAAACTTTGGATTATGTTCTGTTATTTATGCCTATGGAAGGGGCTTTTCGACTGGCACTTGAGGAGAATGAGAGACTGCTCTTGGACGCGATGAAGAAGAATGTTATGCTGGTAGGTCCATCAACATTGTTGGTTTCCTTAAGAATTATCAACAAACTTTGGCAGTATGAGAATCAGAATCAATTTGCTCAGGCTATAGCCAGGAAAGCTGAACAACTTCACAGAAAGTTTGTGCTTTTTGTTCAAGAGTTACAAAAAGTGGGTGATGCTTTAGACAGTGCAGGGAAACACTACGATGAAGCCTTTAAGCGCTTGTCTACTGGTCGTGGGAATCTTGTAAAACTGTCGACTGATTTGGAAAAGCTCGGGGTGAAGTCTAAGGAAGAACTACCTGGAGAATTACTTGAATTATCAGGAGCATTGGTCGAGACTGATAGTTTATAGACTTCTTTGACGCTTATTGACTATGTAAGGGGAGTTTACCGGTATCTGACCGATACCGGTGAAAGGTTTTATTTTTCGAAAGGGATGAAGATAATATTTCTAACGACTGCAGAACCGCTGATTTTGAGTCCTTGTCCGACGAAGCTTTTAGTTGTTATAGCTTTGTTGTTCGCTGAAATTTCAACTTTACCATCCTTCATAAGGAGTTCGACATGTGTGTAGCCATCTGTTTTACTGTCGACATAAGGCATATCAAAAGTTTTATTTCCAAGAGTGACTTGCCCAACACCTTTAGTGTGGAAGCGTAAAACACCTTCTGCTGCTGGTAGACTTCTGGCAATGTATCAACCTTTGCTGATGAAAGCAATTGTACTGTCAATTTTGGCTTTCATGTCGTAGCCGCGAGCTTTTAAGCCTCTTTCGTTGGGCGATGAAAATTTTCTGATGGTTGTATTTGCATTCTCAGTTTGCCAACCTTTTAGGGAACTGATAAAAAGCGGAATAGCTTTTCCAAAGCGTTTTTTGTATTTGTTGACTACAACATCTTTAAAGAAGACGGTCATAGGTTTCCCACCGTGGATCTGCAAACAAAATGTACCTGTACGACTTGAGTCAGTTGGGTCAATGTCGATTAATTCAATTGCTAATTCCCCGTTTATGTAGTGCATGAAGTGGTTGCCACGCGCGACAATGCGGTAATCATTCCACTCTTTATCATTTAGGAATTTGTTGGCAATAAGTTTTTCATGGTTATTGACCTGACCGACGATTTTTTTGTCTTTTTTACTTTTGACTATGACAAATTCACCAGGACTGGCCACCCATGCTCTTCTGGCTTCATCGTACATAAAACCGCCTTTGAGTAAGTCATTCTCACCTTCTGCTTGGTAACCTTTAACGCGGAAGAGGGCAGGGTCATCAATTTGTTCGGCACGATAAATAACACCAGAGTTATTTTCAGTTGTCAATTTATAAGAAAGTGTTGCTTCAAAATCGGCTATATTTTTGTCTTTAGAAATGAGAAACGTATTTCTCTTCAGTTTGGGCTCTGGAGGTGTTTCTCCTTTAACTGTACCGTCACCCGGTAGAGTCCAGAAGTCTCCTTCCATATAGTCGAAGTTGTCCAAGTTTGAGCCATCGAAAAGAACCTTTTCTTCAGTTAGACTGTTTTTTAAACTTGGCTGAGAAGAAAATTGAGTACAAGAGTTAGTTAGGGCGATGCCTAATACTGCAGTAGCTAAAGATCTGAACACGAGAATTGTTACCTTTTTGAATTTATAGAACACTCATTTTAGAGATTTTTGTAATGTTGTGCAATATGCACAATAATACGGGATAAAAGCTCTACGGAGCTAAAAGCTTATTTGTGACAAATAGAGATTTTAATCATGTTGAATTAGTTTTTGTGAGATTTTCATTTTGGTGATTTTATGAACTGCTTTAAGACAAGTCTAAATTGGGGGAGGTGAATTTTTCGCGAATAAATTATGTTCTTAGCTATTTGTTAAAAGCGCTCATAAGTCAAAAGAAATCTTTGACTTTATTTCGAAATGAATTGCTTTTATTATCTTTTGGTTAAATAGTTATATGTAAGTAAATTTATTTAACTAGTGGTTTTTATGTCGGATTTAACAGGTACTCTACCTAAAGCATTGCTTCTTCTTGAATATATGGCCCTGAGGCAGCGAAATGTCTCTTTTAAAGATTTGAAGTCTCATAGTGGTTTTGCTGCGAATGTACTTTCGCGTTTACTTAAAACATTTATTGAAAAAGGCTATTTTGAGAAAGATGTAGAGAGTGGTCTCTACTCCTTAAGTAAAAGTACTTATGATTTGTGTGAGAATGTTCTTGGACGTCGCTCAAGAAGTGATCTGATGCAACCGTATTTAGATGGTTTGGCTGCCGGTTTAAAAGAATCTGCGGCGTATTTTGATTTTGATGGAGAATGGGTAACTCTACTAGCCAAGTCAGAAGTAGCGAACTCTTACCATTACCTGGAAGTCAACAGTCGCGATGTTCACTCACCCATAAATGGTTTTTTCTTTACGTGTTTGCCGTTCATCAATCAGGATAAAGTTCAGGAGATCCTTGACCGTAGTGAGAATAACTATGGATATAAAAAGGAAGACTTGACTCGAAAGTTTGGTAAGATTCGTGGAGAAGAGGTTCACATAAGTCAGGAGATGATACACCGCTCTCAAGTTACTAGAATTTGCGCCCCTGTTTTTAAGGGAAATTCGATTAAGCTGGCGGGAGCTATAGGAGTCACGATCATAACTCACGTTTTGACAGAAGAGGACCTTAGGACGATTGTTTCTTCTGTTAAATCTGCAGCTCAAAATGCTTCTAATTCAATTTTAGAGGACTAGATGAATCGCCGTGATTTTACAAAATACTTTTTGAGTGGAGCCGCTTTGTTAGCCCCTGGTTGTCAGGGAGTGAAAAGGAAACCATATATTGATTGTCATACTCATATTTGGCCGAAATTTGGCGAATACCCTTTTAGAGCAGGGATATCGGAAAAAGATGTAAAACCGGCATCATTTAGGGCAGAAGATCTAATGGCGGCCGGAAAGTCCTTTGGATTTGAAAGATTCGTGCTGATTCAGCACATTTATTATCATGGTTACGACTATTCTTATTTTCGTAGAATTGCAGGAATACACCCTGGAAAGTTTGCTGTAGTTGGGGCTTTGGATAAAAAAGACCCAAAAATAGAACAAAAAATGAAGGCTGATGCCGGGACTGAAGTTTCAGGCTATCGAATTCCTTCAAAAGATGGAGAAAACTGGCTTCTCGGGAGTGATATGGACCGATATTGGAAGCTGGCAGCTGAGTACAATCAGTCTATCTGTCTACTGCGTAACAGAAATGTTACGCTTGGCTCAGTGTATGAAAAGTGTAGGATAAATCCCCAGACCAGAGTGGTGATCGATCACTATGGTCATGTTGATTTTAACGATAGAAAAGAAGTCGAAGTTCTGTGGCGATTGTCTGAACTGGAAAATGTTTACCTCAAAGTATCCAAATATTATGGGAATGGTCGTATGGAGCTACCTTATTTGGATATGTTACCATTTTTTAAAGAGGTCTTAGGTAAGTTTGGCAGTGAACGGTTGATGTGGGGCAGTGATTGTCCGTATCAGCTTGAAGCTGGACATACTTACAAAGCTGCTTATGAAATCCTGGCGAATCACGCTGGATTTCTAACGGCTGAAGAACGGCAAAATATTTTCCAGGGAACTGCAGAGAAAGTCTTTTTTAGAAACTGAGGAGAGTCATTATGGATAACCGTCCAAATATTATTTTTATTATTACCGATCAGCAGCGTTTTGATACTATAAATGCGCTTGGCTTTGACTACATGGAAACCCCGAATATCGATAAATTGGTTAAGGAAGGAGTTTCTTTTAACAATTGTTTTATTACCGCTCCAAGTTGTGCCCCAGCACGAGCCAGTCTGTTTAACGGTTATTACCCACATACTTCTGGAATTTACAAAAATGCAGATGACTGGAAGCATGGCTGGATTGAGGATTTAAGTAAGTCTGGTTACACGTGTGTTAATGTAGGGAAAATGCACACTTGGCCTTATACAACTCCCTGTGGCTTTCAGCACCGCTTTGTAGTTGAAAATAAAGATCGTTATCTCGAAGGCCGTTACTTTTACGATGAGTGGGACAAGTACTTGAGATCTCGTGGAATTGATAAGCCGGGTCGCGTAACTTACCGTGAACGCGATGATTACGATACAGCCCTGGGTGCTTTTACCTGGGATTTACCAGAAGAAGCTCACTCTGATATGTTTGTCGGTGATATGGCTAATTGGTGGTTGGATAACTATCCTGTAGATGGTCCTTTATTTCTAGAAATAGGTTTTCCTGGACCACACCCTCCTTACGATCCGACGTCTGAGTATCTTGATAAGAATATCGATAAAGACCTGCCTCTTTTGGAAGTAACAGAAGAAGAAATGGCAGGGCTTCCTCCTGGACTCGCCGGTATGCGTGTTCACAATACGGAAGTAGACCATGATTCCATTAAGTACACACTGAATCCAACTGAAGAGATGCGTCATCGTCAGCGTGCCCACTATCTGGCAAATGTTACTATGATTGATCAAAAGATTGGTGAAATCATGGATAATCTGGAAAAGAAAGGCATGCTCGACAATAGTGTGGTTATCTTTTCTTCTGACCATGGTGATTGTTTGACAGATCACGGTCAAAGCCAGAAGTGGAGTATGTACGATATTGTCAATCGTGTGCCGATGATTGTCTGGGGACCAAAATACTTTGAGGGTGGTCGCACAGTTGAAGATCTTATTCAGAATATGGATGTAGGTCCTGCTCTACTTGAAATGGCCGGAGCTCGTATCGATCCAAATATGCAGGCCAAGTCTGTTTTGCCTGTTCTTAAAGGTGAAGAATGGTCAGGCCGTAAAGAAGTTTTTGCAGAACAGGTTCAAGATAAAAATTTCACTTGCTCTGAGTATATGAGTATGATTCGTGATGAAGAGTGGAAGCTGGTTCACTTCATGGGGGAAGACCACGGACAATTATTTGACCTTAAAGCTGACCCGGATGAAGTCAATAACTTGTTTTACAAAGATGAGTTTTCCGGTAAAAAAGCAGAGATGACCAATAAACTGCTTAATTGGTATATGTCGTCTCAGTATGAAGCTTGTAAATGGGCCGAATCCTGGAGATAATATTTTTTGGAAGCGGTAAACTATTTACCGCTTCATTATAACTACCTTTACAAAATATAGAATTTTTCTTCAATTTGACCGACATTCCATTTACTAGGAGTGTAGTAAAGTTGCTATTTAAAGAATGGTAGCTGTCAATAGGTACATCAATTGTAGCGTTATTTCTTATAGCAAATAATCCTAGTATGTGTAACTTTAGAAGGAGTTTAAGTTTGAAGGTAAATTATTTATTTAGCTTTTTAGTCTTGTTTATATCCATTTCAGTCATTGCAAATGAAAAGTACAATGTTCTTTTTATTTCAGCTGATGATCTTAACACTGACTTGGGATGTTATGGCGTGAAACAAGTTAAAACTCCCCATATAGATCGTTTGGCTAAGATGGGGGTTCGCTTTGATCGGGCCTACTGTCAACAGGCTTTATGTGGCCCGAGTCGTGCCAGTGTGATGACAGGTCTGAGACCTAACACCTCAGGTTTCGTGTGGTTGAAAGATGACCTTCGCCTGCTTATGCCAAATGTTGTGACTTTAGGGCAGTTTTATAAAAATCGCGGTTACTACTCAGCAAGAGTCGGTAAGATTTATCACTACGGAAATCCACGTGAAATCGGTACAAATGGTCGAGACGATGCTCTGACCTGGACTGAGCGTTTTAATCCATATGGGATCGACCGATCACAAGAAGAAAGTATCACTGTTTATCCAGAGTCCCGTAAAGGCGCTGGTTTGGGAATTTCTATGGCTTGGTGGGACCCAGTCAGTGAAGATACAGATCACACCGATGGTAAAGTTGCTTCTAAAGCAATTGAACTAATTGAAAAACATAAGGATGAACCGTTTTTCATAGCTGCCGGTTTCTTCAATCCTCATTGCCCTTATGTCGCTCCCAAAAAGTATTTTGATATGTACCCTCTTGAGAAAATTGAGATGCAGGACCTTAAAGAGGCCAAAGCAGACCTAAATGATGTTCCAAAACTGGCGATGTTACGCGATGGCAAAAAATGGCCTTACTACTTTAATGACATTACTCCTGAACAAGCTAGAAAGTGCAAACAGGCTTACTATGCTTCGGTTTCTTTTGTCGATGCTCAAGTAGGACGTTTATTGGATGCTCTTGAGAAAAATGATCTGATGGATAAAACTATCGTGATTTTCTGGTCTGACCATGGTTATTTTCTAGGTGAAAAAGGCCTGTGGTATAAGCGTAAAAATTTTGAACGTTCAGTACGTGCACCGATGATCATTTCAGGGCCTGGTGTAACGCAGGGCGGTGAATGCTTTAGTCCTGTTGAGTTTGTTGATATTTATCCTACTCTAGTTGACTTTACCGGTCATAAAGTTCCGGAAGGGCTCGATGGGGTTACCCTGCGTCCACTACTTAAGAATCCTGCAGCCAAGTGGGATCGCCCAGCTATTAGTCAGGTTCACTACAATCCAAAGCAGCAAGGGTACTCTATACGCACTCAACGCTGGCGCTACACAGAGTGGAATGAAGGCCGTGAAGGTCGCGAACTTTACGATCATCAAAACGATCCTCATGAAACAATGAATCTTATAGATAATCCAGAACATGCAGCATTGATTAAAAAGTTGAGTACAGAAGTTCAAAAGTACAGTAAAACTTATACTGCTCACGTTCCTCCAAAGATTGGCGAGATGGAATTGGAGATCTTTAAAAAGAAGTAATCTTTCAATTTACGATAGCCTTTTGGCCCTGAATAAGTTATAATTATAACTAATATTAAGGGCTTTTTATGTTTATCTTGATTTGCATACTTCGTTTTTTTCTTTTTTTACTGTTACTGTCTTGTGTAAATACATCTTATTCAACGCAGGATGAAAAGCAAATTGATGGGGCGCTGGCAGATATAATCCTTGGTCAATTTCCTCATCGTGGAGAGGCTTTTTACAAGTCAGAACTAGACAGGACGGAAGAACTGCTCAAGATAAACTTTAAAGATTTTGAAGCAAGAAATGATCGCGCAGTTGCTTACTTGAAGTTAAAGGAGTGGGATCGGGCCCAAAAAGAATTTGCATTGAATGAAAAGTTACATCCCGGAAAGTATGAAACAGCAGCGAACCTTGGAGTTCTTTACAAAAAATTAAGAAGCTTTGAATTGGCTGAAAAGTATATTAAGAGGTCACTTGAGATAAAGCCGGAAGGTCATATGGGCCTTGGCGATTACTACCTGAAAATGATTCAATGGCAGATAAGTGATAAGACAAGCAATTTTCTAGGGATTAGTTACAAAGATTATCCCTATAAGACAGCTTCAATCGCAAAAAAAGACTATGTAGTTACCTTGATTAAGAATGATCGAAGCTTTGCCGATGCCTACTACGTACTTGGAGATATACTGGTGAATGAAAGTCAGCATGCTTTGGCATTTAGAGCATACAAGCGAGCAGAAAGCCTTAATCCGCAAGTTTATGGAACCCTTGTGAGATACCGATTACAGAATGTATTTGAGTTTTATGATTATTTATTACCTTTTTGGATAGTATTTGATTCAGAAAAAATGAGTCTCGACAGTCAATATGAATTTAAACAGGCTGAAGTTTGGCTTCAGTCGTTTGAAAGAATTGAAGAAGAATTATTGAAAGCTGGTAAAATCATTTCATTTGAAAATATTATAAGAGAAATGGAAGCAAGAAGTTTTTTAAAAGTACAAATTAATGGCAGTGTGGGAACTCTTGGTTTGAATGTTACCCCTCAAAATACTATTCTCATGATTTTTTCTTGTACAGTAGCTCTGTTTACTTTCTGTATATTTAAGGTGTATAAGGGGACACGGCAGATGAAGGCAATGCGCCTTCGGTTAGAGGCCCAAAAGCGAGCTATTCTTCAGGAATTTAATGCTTGAAATTCACAGTGTCGTCTTTGCTGTTTTCACTATTAGGGCCAAGTCTTGTTCTAAGGCTGATTTGTCCCCTTTTTCCATCTTTGCCGTTTCGCCCATTTTGCCCGAGTTGATTATTGGAGCCTGAAGTCCCGGCGATCCCGAGAAGTCCATCCGGGGTATGGGAATGTTGTATTCTTCTAGTTAATCAGAAATTTTTTGAGCAGTGAACTCGGTGGATGTGGTGAATACGACGGCAATTACACAAGCCAGTATAGCTCCAAGAACGGTGTTTATTATTTGAAAGAGCAGAGCCCTTTTTTCCAGCTATGTGTGCCATTACATATACAATGCTCTTCATAAATTTTAATTTTGAATCCGACTTTGCAACTGGACCCCCAGATGTGTTTTGAAGAGTTACAATTACAGTATTTGCTATACTTCCATTTTCGGTGACTTTTACAACCACGGCTTCCGTGTCGATATTTTGAGGAGCATAAAAATTGGCCGGTAAACTCCCATAGACGATGTGAACTGCGACAATTCCGGCGTCCATAATGATTATGTGAGCTATAGCTGCATTCTAAAGTGAATTCATATCCAGATAAATCCGTTCCCTCCGTGTCCCGGAGTTCCTCCTAAGTCATTTTTTCCTCGGTATCCGCCCTGTCCACCTTTTGATATGTCGCCTTTGCCTCCAGTGCCGGCTTCGCCGGAATTACGGGGGCTGCTACCTAACCTGCCTTCAATAGAATAGCTGATATTTTTCTGCATCAATTTAATGAAGGCTGCATTGCCTTTGAATTTAATCGTCAGGTTTGCACCATTTCCTCCGTCACCACCAATTGCGCCATTTTTTCCACGCATGCCATGGCTCCCTTTTTCTCCATGTTCACCTATGGGGGCATTACTGCCGGCAATGCCTTGTTGACTATGGTTGCCATAAGTCTCAGCATGCGGTCCATTTTTCACTTTATACCATAAATATGTTTAGTATCTCTGCCTTTAAGTGAATTGATTGAGCGATTAGGGGAATGGCCATTCTGTGCTTTCGGAAAGGTGAGATTCAGGATATTTGATTCTGGTTTAAACTCAGAAAGAATAGTTAAATTTTTAGCGACATGATTTTTGTATGAATAGGAGAGTTTAATGCCTTCTTTGGCTGTTAGGGTAGGATTGCTGCTCACTTGGGTAAGCAACTTTCCAAATTTTCATGTCAGATTTTTTAAAACCTTTCCTACACTAATATTCACTTTTGGATTTGAGAGATGTCATTATTTCAAGCTTTACTTGTGAGCATTCTCCTAAAATGAAATGAGGGTGTATGAAGGATGTAGAGTTCTTTATAGCGTATAATATTTTGTCGCTTTTGAGCGTCTTTAAATGCTGAGCTGCAATTTCAGTTAAGTTCAGAACTTTGTGGAAATTGGTATTAGAGAATCTTGCTTGACAGAGAGAGGTAATATAGGCAAGTGGAGAGTGGGCTAAGAGGATTTCAAAGGCGGAGAGTTTATCTATTTCTTCAAGAGAGGTCATTCTTTGCCAGAACCAATAATTGAGGTTTAAATCTGAACGTGTGGGGCATGATTTTACTAGAGCTGCCATGTGTCTGGAAGCCAGGTACTTTAAGTAAAGGTTATCTCTGAGCTTCAACTCCTAGGGGCTTTAAGATTAAGCTGGCTGAGGTAATGGATAAAGCTTTGTTGTTTGAAACTACTGGAAAAGATGAACTGGTTTTGAAGAGCATTCTCAAAAAAAGTACGCTTAAATTTAGAATGATCCCTAGCTGTTTAAGAAAAGCTGATAATAAGCTTCGCTTTATCATGCTTTAAAAGATAAGCCACTTGTGAGTTTAAGAAAAGCATTAGACCGGTTGGCCACTGCTGGTGAGTTTCTGTGAAGTAACTCATTTAATAATAACAAAATGGTGTGTTATTGACTAAGTGAATTTTTTGTTTTTCAACAGCTTTGGCAAGAAGAGTAATCTGTTCTCTGTTGAGTTTATTGCGAATATAAAATGCTTTTAAATGACTTTGGACTGAATTTGCTTTTGCTTGTTTAAGAAAAAGTTGCATGGCGTAAGATTTTAAGTAACTAACTTCAGCTCTACAGTTTTAACCTTACCAATTTTTAACTTCACTCAAGTCGATTGACGTACAGTTACGAAAGAGAAATTGCTGATATTGTTTATATGAGTAAGGGGTGTGCAGTTTAAGGTTATTGTCTTCTGCTATCTGATGAGCAGTTTGCATGACATGTGCATATAATTTGGGGTTTTCACAGGGTTCTTCTAAATACTCGATAAGCTCTTCGAAATTTTCTTGAGCATCACTTAGACTTTGAAATCCTTTTATCTCTTGAAGATCGTCGTAAGAAAGGCATCCTACTAAGTAAATTATACTTAAAAGATTGCTCAGTCGAAGTCGTGCCATGTTTCCTCCCGTATTGTTTGAAGATCAATCACAGGAGGTTGAAAATTCTTATAGTCAGGTAAGATAAATTTCTAGAATTCGCTAATAGGTAAATGTGGGAAATCATCATCATATTACCTGAGTGTAGGCGCCTGGTGAAATGTATTTACCTAATTTCACCAGTTTTTCTTGAAGGATACATAAAGGGAAGAAAGTTGGCTATTTACCGCCAAGAACCATAACTAGAATGACTATGACTACGACAATCACAATCCCACCAATTAAAAGTAGGGGGCTTTTCTTTTCGGAATTGCCATTTGAACTGACTGGGTCCATCTGCTGGATAGTCGATTCCATTTTTTGTTTCTTATCGGCCATTTCGATTTTTGTCAGTGGCTTAGTCCTTGGTTTGACATCAACGGTTAGTATAGATTTACCTTCTTGTACACGCCTCATAGACTTTATAAGATCGTTCCAGTTCAGGAAGCGATTATCTCTGTCTTTTTCAAGAAGTTTGTCGATTAACTCACTGCATTCATTAGAAACTTTTGAGTTCAAAGTTTGAATATTGGCGTGAGGGTCGTTCATCTGCATGTTCATAAGTGACATGATATTGTCAGATTGAAATGGCTTCTTTTTGGAAACAGCTTCGTAAAGAACCAGACCCATGGCGTACATATCGGATCTTGGGTCAAGATCATCGTCGCCTCTGACCTGTTCAGGACTCATGTACTCAGGAGTCCCTATGGTGAAGCCCATGCCGGTTAGGTTCATACCATCGTCTTCCATAACTTTGGCAACACCAAAGTCAGTAAGTTTGGCATCTTTTGAACCTTCTTTTATCAAAATATTTTCAGGTTTGATTTCGCGGTGTAAAAGTTTCTTTTCTTTCCAGGCATAGTTAAGAACTTCGGCGATTTGAATAAGAATGTTCAGCACATCTTTTTCATGAATAGGAGCATAACGGCCAATGTGATCATGAAAAGAGATGCCTTCTTCATACTCTGTTACCAGGTAGTAACGACCATTATCTTCGCCGGCTTCGATAACAGACAGAAGGTTAGGATGGCTCAGAGAAGCTGAAATTTTAATTTCCTGTAGGAAACGCTCAACTTTCTCTTGATCAACGGTCATGTGAGATGGTAGAATTTTGACTTGAACAAGTTTGTCTTTTTCTTCACAGAATGCCAGATAGATTTCACCCATACTGCCATCGGCGATTTTACGGTCGATTTCGTAGCCATTGCCAATAATGCTTCCAGCTTCGATTTTATCGATGCCACCAGATTCTTCAGATGCATCTTTTTCATTGTCGGCTTCTACCTCTTCAAGGATGATACCAGAAGCGTTTACTTTAGGCGCTGAACTAAAGACCCCATCGTCTTCAGTATTCAGATTTTCCATAGAAGGTTCAAAGTCATCGCCTTCTTCTAAGTCAGATAGATCAAATGTTAGGTCAGTCTGAAGTACAGTAATGTCCATCAGTAAGTTAATGGCTTCAAGACAATGAGCCCAACTTTCAAAACGATCCTCTTTTGATTTGGCGATCATTTTTTCAATGGTTTTAGCACATCTTTCGGAAATAGCCGGATTAACCTCATTTACAGGAGTTGGCATCTCATTTAATTGTCTATTGAGTACTTCCATGACGGGACCGGAGAAGGCTTGTTGGCCAGTCAAAAGTTCGTAGAAAACAAGTCCCAGAGAATACATGTCGGTTTTGAAGTCGAGTTCTTCGGCACTCGCTTGTTCAGGACTGAGATAATTAGGAGTTCCGACAGTAAAACCTGCGCCAGTCAGGTCCATAGAGTCTTCGTTGTCGAGAGATTTAGCCAGGCCAATGTCGATGATCTTAACATGATTGTCGTCTGTCAGGAATATTTTTTCAGGCTTTATATCTCGATGGACAATCTTTTTATCATCCCAAACAGCTTGTAGAGCTTCGACGATTGGTACGATAAGATTCGCGGCATCTTTTTCAGGAATCTTACCCTGGTCTTTTAAGTACTCCTTAAGATCAACGCCATCGTTATATTCTGTAACAAGGTAGTAAACGCCTTCATCTTGCCCCGATTCAAGAACAGCAACAATTGCAGGGTGTCTTATTTCACTAAGAAGCTCAATTTCGCGGAGAAAGCGTCCTTTGGCCTCTTCGTCCCTGTGCATTTGTGGCGCGAGTGATTTAATGTGAACTGGAGTTCCGTCATCAGAGTTCCCCAAGAAATAGCTGCCGAAGTCGTCTATAGAGATTTTTTCTTGTAAAATGTAGTTCGAGCCAATTGAGTCACCCTCTGCCAGTGTGCAGTCCATTTGTCCAGGGTCAGCATTGCAATGGGGACAAAGGCCCATATGTTTCATTTCATTTAAAGTGGCGGTTATCGTTTCATTACATTGAAGACAGGAGCGGTTCAGTATCATTTTTTACCCTATTCAGAGGATTCAAACAGTTCTGCATCAGACTGTGCCGTTACAGGCTTGACACCTGTAGTTGATTAACTTAATCTCTAAGCATATACAAAATAATATAAGGTAACAAAATATTCTTGTGTACTTTGTATAATAGAGCCAGTTTTTAATGATTTTTTTGTTTTAACCTGAAATGGGCTATTTGGTGGATACAAATATATGAGTGACAACTCTTTTAAGATAGAGGCAGGACGGACTATCTCCCACTTTCGTCTCGAAAAATTGTTGGGAGAAGGCGGCATGGGAGATGTTTTCCTTGCCGAGGACTTAACCCTTTCACGTCAAGTTGCTATAAAATTCATGCGCCGCGCGATGTTGGCATCTTTGCCTAATCCTGCAGCTCGTCAAAATATTGAGCAACGCTTTATACGAGAGGCCAAGAGCGCCGCGGCTATTAATCATCCAAACATTGCTCAGATATATGAAGCCAATTTTGAGTCTGAGAATTGGTATATTGCCATGGAATTTATCAATGGCAGTGCTCTGGATGAAATTCTCAAAAAGAATGGCCCATTTTCAGCTAATAAAATTATCCCAATCATGAAGCAAACGATTATAGGTCTTAAGTTTGCATGGGATAACTACAAAATAATTCACCGCGATATTAAGCCGCAAAACCTGATGCTCACTAAAGATGACTATGTGAAAATAGTCGACTTAGGGCTGGCTAAGCCAATATTAGAGAGCAGTGAAGAAGAGTTGGAATTAACTGGTGCTGGAGTCCCGGTGGGAACGCCTTACTATATGGCGCCGGAACAGGCAATTGGCGGAGACATTGATTATCAAGCAGATATTTTTGCTCTGGGGGCAACAGTTTATGAACTCTTGAGTGGCAAGAAAGCCTTCAAAGGGAAAACGCCGCCGATGATCTATAACAAAATGATTAACAAGGATTACGTATCGCTTACTGAATTTGGTGTTGATGCTCAGTTGTCATCTTTGATTGATAAGATGATCGAGCCAAAGCAAGTAGACCGCATTCAGACTTACGATGATCTCTTAAAAGAGATAGACCTTTCAACTGTTGCTCATGATGAAAACGCGGCAACTCTTCTTGATGTCCGGGGGCTGGGAATCAGTACTGCTAACGACTTGACTCAGGCAGGTACAATCTTTGGTACTGCAGTCACTGGATCTTTATCTGACGAAATGGCGACTATGATAGATGTTTTTCTGCCGGTCGACTTTAAGATTAATGATCGTTATAGAGTTCTCAAGGTTATAGGTCGTGGTAACTCAGGAATAGTTTATAAGTGTCTTGATACTCAGTTGGAAAGAGAATGCTCGATAAAGAGTATTGCTTCAGGCAGAGAATATAGTCATGGTGCCTTTCCTAGGATTAAAAAGAATTTTAAAAGGCTGGCAGGCTTAAAACATAAAAACCTAGTTGAAATAAGCGACATTCATGAAAGTGAAGATGGCAGTGAAATTTTTATCGTTATGGAACTGCTTACAGGAAAAAACCTACTCGAGTATTTAAATAGTATTACTCATGTTCAGGAACGGATCGATCTCAGCAAAGAAGCTCCGATCCTAAGAAAAATTGCGGTTGCATTAGATTCCATTGGTCAACAATTTAGTCTGGTACATAATGACTTGAAGCCCGTTTCTATCTTCATATGCAGTGATGAAACCGTGAAGTTTCTCGATTATGGCGTGACCTACATGGATAGTTCTGATGATGTGAATGTATTCGACAATGAAAAATGGAAGTATCCTATCGCGGATCCAGATTATATGTCTCCCGAAATCTGGAAACACCAGAAACCTTCAATTTCAGCCGACCAGTATTCCTTTGCAGTTGTGGTTTATGAGATGCTCTCACATAAACTGCCTTTTTGGCTTAAGGAGCTAAAGAATCAAACTAAAATCGACAACGACGATTTTACGGGTCTACTGAAAATTCAGTACGATCGAGTAGTTACTCAGGCACCAGCAAGAGTAGAAGATCTCTCGAGCAGTGAAAATAAGGCCTTACAAAAAGCTTTAAGTAAAAGTCCAGATCAGCGTTTTTCATCTTGTGAAGAATTTATCGTTGCTTTAACTGGAGAGGCTAAACCCAAAACTACTTTAATTGCTGCGGCTGCAGTTGTCATCCTTGGCGCAGCGGTGGTGTTTGCGATGAAGGGCGAAGATATATCTGTAGATGTCGTAACGCAAGATGTTGTTAAACCGTCTATAGAGTCTCCAGAAGATATAGCTGAAAGAGAAGCAGAAGAAGCCGCTAGACAAAAAATCTACGAAGCAAAGCAGGAATCCTTAAAAGCTGTGACAGAAAGCCTGTTGAAATATTCAGAAACCTGGGGGGCTCTAAAGGCTGCTATTAAAGAAAGTGGTAAACAAGAGAAATTCACTCGTATTGAAAAAGCAGTACTCAAGCACGTTGAAGCAGGTGAAGTAGAACAAGCGACTACTCGATTAAAGGAATTAACTCAGTTTGTCGATTCTGAAAAAGCCACACTTAAGCAGGCATTGGCAACAGAGCTTGTGCAACTTAAAAGTCAGAAAGATGCGCTTAGTCTAGCGGTTAAAAGTCTTTTATTTTTAGATAAAACAGCAGGAACCAAATTGTCAGCGATCGAAGCTAAAGCATCACTTTGGCAGCAATTGTCTCCAAATGAGAAACGGGAGGTCTTTGTACTGCAGATTGATGAACTAAAGCTGATGAGAGATTTTCTCAATGGCAGTGCTCGAAAAAATTACATGGCAGAACTGGCCCAGAAAGCAAAAAGCTGTGAAGAACAGTTTAAGAGATTTGAGCAGTTAAAGGAGTTCTCGGTTTCTTACGAAATCATTAAAGAGGAATATGCTGCAGCCAGGCAGGCCTATACTGAGAAACAACTTGAAAGCAGTTTTGCAAAGTTTACTTCCTTAAGTGAAAGTCTTGTGAAAGGTATCAGTACTGCAGAATCAGCTCTAAAAGACAAAGTAAATACCATTCATAAAGAATTGACGGATAAGATTTCAAAGTTGGAGGCAGACAAAGAAATTAATCCGAATATTGCTTTGGAAGTGGATGAGCTTAGTGTGCAGTTTAGACTGGCTCGGGCTTTGAAGTCTGAAAGAAAATATACCGAGGCCTATGATGAATATAATTCACTGTCCAAAGTTATTGAGACACTTCAGACAAAAGTAAACTCGTTGAAACTGGCTCAACCGGGTAAAGATTGGCGAGTTCCGAAACTGGGTATGTCATTTGTCTGGATAAAAGATATGAAAGTCTGGGTAGCCAAATATGAAGTGACTAATGGCGAGTACCGAAAATTCAAACCTGAGTTTAAAAATAATATTTTCCAAGGCGTTGGTTCTTTAAATGGTGATAGGCAACCAGTTAGCCTTGTTAGTTTTTCAGAAGCTGAAGCCTATTGCAAATGGCTGACAGCTAATGCTCGTGAAAAAGGACAGGTTCCCAAAGGCTATATTTTCAGATTGCCAACAGCCGCTGAGTGGAAGAAGTTTGCGACTGCTGGTAAGATGACCTTTTTTCCTTGGGGTGAAAGCTGGCCTCCAAAACAGGGTAACTTTGGTGACCCAAGGCTTAACCCTGAAAATAAGCCAGAGTGGAAAGATTATGATGATAAAGTTCTGTTGACCTCGCCAGTAGAGAAAAGTGGAATGAATGATTGGAAGCTTTTGGGCTGTAGTGGAAATGTCTGGGAATGGACTCTTGATGCCGAAGGAGACAATCGTGCGGTTTATGGAGGTTCGTGGAATTCTATAAGCAAGATAGAATTACAAACAAATCCTACAGGAAACTATGCCCCATTGACTTTAACTGCAGATAATATTGGATTCCGAGTTATTCTAGCCCCACCTGTAGATTAGAAAGGCACTCCATAAACCCGGTATTTTTCCTGTCATTAACTCAGTGTCACGGTGGACATTTTTCGTTTGCCGTACATTGTGTCAAAATTATGAGTTTTTAATTTAATATTTTAGATTTCAATGAGGCTTTGATGTCGAGTACGAAACATTTATTCATTACTGGTGGAGTCGTTTCTTCTTTGGGGAAAGGAATAACTGCTGCATCAATTGCAATGCTCCTGAAAAGGCGTGGCTACAAGGTTGCGATCCAGAAGCTGGATCCGTACTTGAATGTCGATCCAGGAACTATGTCACCTTATCAGCACGGTGAGGTTTATGTAACAGAAGATGGCGCCGAGACTGACCTTGACCTTGGTCACTACGAAAGATTCACAGATACATTCTGTACAAAAAATGGTAATTTTACTGCCGGCAAAATCTACCAGACAGTTCTCGAAAGAGAACGTAAAGGTGATTACCTTGGTAGAACAGTTCAGGTAATTCCACACATCACTAACGAAATTCGTCGTGCTATTTCATCCATGGCTGACGAAGATGTGGATATCGCTATCACTGAGATTGGCGGAACAGTAGGTGACATCGAGTCATTGCCATTTTTGGAAGCTATTCGTCAGTACCGTCACCATGTCGGTTCAAAGAATGCTCAGTTTATTCACTTAACGCTAGTACCATATATTGCGGCTGCGAAAGAGCTTAAAACCAAGCCTTCTCAACAGTCAGTTGGTATCCTGCGTGAAATTGGTATCATGGCTGACTTCCTCGTTTGCCGTTCAGAAAAGCCTCTTGAAGATGATCACATCGAAAAGCTAGCGCTTTTCTGCAATGTTGACAAAGGCAATGTTATTCAGGAAGTAGACGTTGAAAACACTATTTATGAAGTTCCTCTCGATCTTTACGAGCAGAGCTTCGATACTAAGATTCTTGAAGCCCTTGACCTACCGGTAAAAGAAGCCAAGCTCGATAAATGGACTTCCATGGTAAATACTTACATTCACCCTGAAAATGGTGAAGTGAATATTGCTGTTGTCGGTAAATACGTGAGCTTGAGCGATGCATACAAGAGTATCAACGAAGCTCTTATTCACGGAGGTATTGCCAATTCTGCGAAAGTTAAGCTTAAACATATTGAAGCTGAGTCAATCGAAGGTGAAGACCTAAGTCAGGTTTTCGAAGATATTCACGGAATTCTTGTTCCTGGTGGCTTTGGTGACCGCGGTACAGAAGGTAAGATACGCGCTATTCAGTATGCTCGTGAAAATAACGTACCTTATTTCGGAATTTGTCTTGGTATGCAGCTGGCGGTTATTGAAACTGCGAGAAATGTTGCGGGCCTTAAAGATGCTAACAGTACAGAACTTGCTGAAAATACTAAGGCTCCGGTTATCAGTCTTATGCTTGAGCAGCGTGGAATAACACAGATGGGCGGTACTATGCGTCTTGGCGCTTACCCATGTACGTTAGCTGAAGGTTCTAAGTCAAGAGTAGCATACGGTGCTGAGAATATTTCAGAAAGACACCGTCACCGTTACGAGTTTAATAATGCTTTTAAAGAGCAGCTTGAAGAAGCAGGCCTTCTGTTTGCCGGAACCTCTCCGGATGGCATGTTGGTTGAGATCGTTGAACGTGTGGATCATCCATACTTCGTTGCTTGTCAGTTCCACCCGGAATTTAAATCGACACCAATGAATGCTCATCCGCTTTTCAGAGATTTTGTGAAAGCATCACTGGAAAACAGATAAAACTTTTAAGCCCCGTTTATCGGGGCTTTTTTTTATGCACTTATGGAATACGTATTACTGGTAGATGCCGAGGACAATGAAGTCGGCAAGATGGAAAAGATGCAGGCTCATGAAGAAGCCGCACTACACAGAGCTTTTTCGGTGTTTCTTTTTAATGAAGCCGGGGAAATGCTTATTCACCGCCGAGCTCAACATAAGTATCATTCAGGTGGTTTATGGACAAACGCCTGTTGTAGTCACCCCAGGCCTGGAGAAAATACAGAGGCCGCAGCTCACCGTCGTTTGATGGAAGAATTGGGCATGGATTGTGAAATCTCAGAACAGTTCTCATTCCTTTATAAAAGAGCGCTGGATCATGGCTTAACAGAACATGAACTCGATCATGTTTTTATTGGTTCTTACGAAGATCTTCCAGAGTTCAATAAAGATGAAATTGACGCCTGTAAGTACATTTCAATCGAAGATCTTATGGCTTCGATAGATTCAGAACCAGAATCTTATACAGAGTGGTTCCGCATTGTTTGCCAGGAATACGGGCATAAGATTTTTCCAAAATAATCATGAGTAAGTCTCAGGTTGTAGCAAAAGAAGAATATACTAAAGCTTTAGTAACTTTTGTTGTGGCCTTTGGAATTTTTTATTTCACTGGTTTGGATTTGTTTATCAGTGATCAAGCTTATGAAATCACATCTTTTGAAAGTTGTTCCACTTTATCCACTTTGGCTTTACTCGGGAAAGCAAGCGGTCTCGTCTTTGCGATATATTTATTAAAAAATTTTTGTGTGAGTTCAGATAAGAAGCCCTATGCTAAGAAGGAAGCCCTATTTCTGATAATAGTTTTGCTTGTAGGTCCGGGCATTGTCAATAATTTCATTCTTAAGCCTGCATTTAATCGCCCAAGACCAAATGAAATTAATCGTTATAATTCTCAAAGCCAAAAAAACTTTACTAAAGTTTTAGTGCCGGCTCCAGGAAAGAATGAAAAGTCTTTTCCAAGTGGGCATGCGGGTTCGGGCTTTTTCTTTTTAGCTTTGTGGTTTATAAGAAGAATCAGAAAAAAATATGCTTGGAAAGTTTTTCTTCCTGCATTTTTGTGGGGCGGAGCTGTTAGTACGTTTAGGGTTCTAGAAGGACAGCATTTCTTTAGTGATTGTCTTGGTTCTTTATGTGTTGTGTATTTTGTTTCACTATTTCTTTCGAACTATTTTGGCTTGTACAAGGAGTAAGGGTCTGAGAGGACAGCAGCCTAGAGTAGCACAGATTGCTGTTTATCCTCTAGCCAGTTTAAAGCTGAAGCGCGGTTAGCAAAAATCTGAATATTCCATGGAGTGTCTCTTGGCATTTCAATTAAATCTTTCGTTGTTGATTGAGTAAAGTAATTATAAGCAACAACGGCCATGAAATTTATCTCAGGAAGGTTTGCCAGCTCCAGTTGAGCTTCAAAAGTATAAGTATAAGAATTCTTTTTGTTTATGAGCAATGAGAAAGGGGGAGTAAGGTGAGACAGTAAAAATTCATGATACTCTTCAACCATTACAAGATCCATTTCAATCATGTCATCTACGATGATTTCTGCAATATCGTCTTGTAGGATAAAAATTTTTCCAAATGATAAAGTAAATTCTTTCATAAGCACCTTTTATAATTAAGTTTAATACTTTTTATAATTAAGTACAACTTAAATTTATGGTGTGCTTAGAGAATTAGTTTAATAGGCGGTTACCAACATTCTTTGGAATACTTTTATTCGTTTTACCGAGTTTGTGAAGAGCCCAGCTTCTCGCAGTTTCTAAATTGGTGAAACATCTTAACTTCAGGCTGGTTGCTAAGATTTTTCATAATCGACACATTTTAAATGTGCAGTCGCTGTAAGAGACAACAGCTATGAACTTCAAATTTAGCGGTTTTTTTTGATGGATCTATAGATTATAGGGTCAACGGAATTGTTATGTACCCTGTTGGCGATATAAGCAATTTCTATATTTTTATAATGCTTTTCGTGATTAACAGTATCTCAAGACAAGTTTTTTCATTCATGTCGACCTCTAGTGCTGGGGTAACGATTATGTAGTTGTTATTGAACTCAAATTGCCTAATATCTAGTGTAATTTTTCTCATGGCCAGTTACCTCTTGGTGAATTGTCGGTAAGTGCAACAATATCAAGTTTTTGCGATAAAGTAAAATTGAATTTATTTATTCTTTGTGAAAAGGGAATAAGAATTTTTAAAGGCATCTTTTAAGACTTTTGAACTAAGATCTGCCAGATGAAATTGAGATTTTTTTTTCTTTTTAGCGGGCTTTTCTATAGTGTTGTCGCCTCTGGTTTTAGAGTTTACCTCAACCAGATAATTGTTCAATAACTGATCGAGTTCGGCGGCTTTCTCTGGCATTTTAGTTGTCAGGTTATTAGATTCGCTGGAATCCTTAGCCAAATTATACAATTCAATACCAAAACGACTTTCTTGATAATCCCAGAATTTAACCAATTTATAATTGTCCTGGACGAGGGTTGACTTGAAATTAAATTTTGGCCACTTTTTGCCTTGTGGGTGAGGTATTTAATGGTCTTTCAGAAGTCCCGTGGACGACCAGGTAAGGATATGGACGACTAACAGATTTAGATTGTTGGGTCAGGAAATTTTTTTAATGAACCATCATCGATATTTGGAATGTCCTTTTTGTAGTCTGCTAGATCAGCGATCGTTGGCAATAAGTCAACACCACTGATTGGAATTGTACTTACACTACCTGCCTTAATCTCTGGTCCTGAAATACTAAAGGAACTCTTAATTTGCCTTCATATTTGGAGTTTTTTGAACCTGGAAGCGGGTAGTCTTGGCTTTGATCAGATACGTGAGGCTTTTGTCCGGCAATAGGCATAAGACCACGGTCGCCATTGTCGCTGAGAAAGATAATATAGCTGTTTTCGAGTGCTCCCATTTTGTCAAGCCGGATCATTAATTGACCTAATACACGATCCACATCTTCAATCATCGAGGCAAATTCAGGAAGAGCGTGTTTAGTACTTTTAGAGCGATTTTTAAGAGTGTCGTAAGTCTATTGTTTATACTCAATTTTTAAGTGAACGGCATACAGTGAAAGTTGGACAAAAGCCGACTTACCATCTTTTATTTGCTTCTCAATAAAGTCAGCTTTTCTTCTGCTTAGATCAAAAGCTTCCTTGGGGACATCAACAATGTTGAGAGTTTCTTTGCTTGTTGGCGGAGTCGCATTTGTATGGCCCTCAGTATTTGTAGCATTACCATCGCTAAGGTCATAGCCAAGATCTTCCGGCAGGGGTTGATCATAGTGAAGATGCCATTTACCAAAGTGAGCCGTTTGGTATTTGGATTAATAGATTTCAGAACTCGGGGAATGGTCATACTTTGTCTGTATGTAACAGAACGCTCAGCCAAAGTGGGTTTTACTACAAATATGTCTGGCGGTATTTTGGCCGACCTTGATACAACTGCGGGTCGGAGTGCAGTAGGCTCCGGAAGCATAACCGCGAGTGAAGCGCATACCAGTGGTAAAAATGCTGTCCATAACAGGTGTTCTATAATAATCACTTTTTGAGTTTGGATCATCCAGATCCATAAGTGTCGAGGTTGCTGTCCAACTATGGTGACCTGTTAGAATAAGAAGAAAGTTTGCGAATTCAGCTTTAATAGAAAAGCTCTGGGCGAGGAAAGTTAAAAATAAAAATTACATCAATAAGTCCTTAGGGGTTATGATGGCCTTATTTACTATTTAACTTACATGAAGTGACATGATGAAGGCAAAATTTTAATCCGGATTTTTAATTTTCAGGTTTATGTTCTTGGGTATTCTTCTCTCATGTCTTTGAAATTGCTCTTCGGTCAGGATTAAAGTCGACAGTTGAGAGAAATTTTCCATGCGCTTGAAACTTTTTATCTTTGCCCCGCGTATATCCAGTACTTTCAGTTTGAGGTCCTCTATTTGGTATAGTTCGGAAAATGAGGTGTCTGCAAATTTTAGCGAAACGGGCTTCAGTAATCTGAGAATGCTGTGCTTGATCGTGTATTTGTTCTGGGTTGTTCTTAAGCTCCTGATTTTGATGCCGCTAAGGGTTAAATGTTTGGCTTTTGAATTAAATTTAAGTTCTCCGGCCCAACCATTATTCCAAACTTTGATCAAGGATTTGGTAATAGTAATTTTTTCTTCGGTAGTTCGATCATTTTTGATCTGGTCAAATGTAATCATTTTATCTGCCAGGCTTTTCCGTTGGTGCCTGGTCACATTGGTCTTATCCAACAGATCAATTAACAAGGAGAGATCTTCAGCTGAAATCGTGCTTGCATTGGAGAGTTTATTGGCTGCGTTTAATACTGGTTCAACAAAGGAGATATTATTCGCTTTGGGGTAAGCTTTAAAGGCTTGGTCATACTTTTGCATGACAAATAAAAGTATTGTTTTGTGAGCCCAGGCCAGGTGATTATTCGGGCCGAGAGCTGTTGCCTTATTAAGGTTATCAAGAGTCTTAAGGTAAATTTTTTCATCATAGACATCCCAATGGTTGATGTTCTCTGAAAAGAAAACACTCTGCAGCGTTAAATCTTCAGCATAAGCCTTATTCAACTCTTTCAGTTCTTCTTTTTCTTCTTCGAGAAGCAAGGCATTTTTCTCGGCTTCTTTTCTAGCAGTTAATTCTGCTTCAGAGAGCCGGTTGGCTCTGTCACGTTCTTCTAATGCGACTCGTTTTTCATCTTGAATTCGGTCAATAAAGAAAATAACCGAAGTACAAAGAGTGAGCAGCGCAAAAAGGCTGACAGTAAAGAGGGCTTTATTTCTTTTAACTAGTAGACGGAGTGTTTTGATGATCCCGGCATTCTCAGCCTCTGTTGCAAAACCGGATAGGTAAGATCTTATTTCACTCGAAATTTTACTGACGCTTTTGTACCTGTCTTCAGCTTTGAGAGCCATGGCTTTCATAACCACGGCTTCAAGACTTTCTGGGATTTTTTTGACTGCGACTTTAGAAGGTAAGACAGGCGTCAGTTTGATTGTTTTCTCGATAATTTCTTGCGTTGTTCCGCTGTATGGTTTTTCACCAGAGAGAATGTTATAGAGAATGGCACCTAAAGAGAATATGTCGGTGGAAAATGTTTTGGGATCACCGGTAATCTGTTCAGGGGCCATAAAACCTGGAGTGCCTTTGATAATGCCATGAAGCGTAACGTCATTTAAGATGTAACCACCGGTCGTATGTTCAGTCGTAAATTTTTTATCATCGATGATCTTACCAAGGCCCCAATCACAGACAAGAACTTCACCATAATCGCCGATTTGTATATTTTCAGGTTTTAAGTCAAGGTGAATGACTGCCTTGGAGTGGGAATACGAAATGGCATCACAGACTTTTAAAAAGATGACCAATAACTCTTGAAGACTTTTCTCTGAGTTGAGTGCCTCTTTGAGGGTTTGGCCACTTTTGAGGTCCATTGTAAAGAATGGGCGTTTTTCATGATTCAGGCCTATGTCGTGGATTTTAATTATGTTTGGGTGATCAAGTCTTGCTGTAAGTCTTACTTCTCGTAAAAACGGCTCAAACTGTTCGGATCCTTTGTCTTCATGTAAAAGCGCCATTGCCAACTTGCGATCTCCGTGGCGATCATCTACTGAAAATATGTCTTTCATACCACCAGAGGCGACTTTGTGGGGATCACTATAACGTTCAGAAGTATAAGTCAGCTCTTCGTAGATCGCTCCAGCTTCGATGTCATCCTGATCAGTAAAGAAGCTTTTGAGACGGCTGTCAGCATTTAAAGCAGCTTGTTTTGGTGCACTCTTAGTTTTTGTAGTTTTGTTTTCCACGGATTTAGAACTCCGTGTCTGCCCGTATAATTTTGACCTCTTCTTTTAAGCGTTTCACTGTGCGCGTTTTCATTTTATATACGCTGTCCTGGCTTAAGTCGAGCTTATCGGCAATATCATTTACCGATTCATTATCTAACACCATATTAAAAACCTTAAGGGCATTGTCGGAAAATAGGGGTTTTATACGTTCCAGGGCGAGATTGGTAACATAGGTTTCCCATTCGGATTGAATGTGGTCATTGAGTTCGTTTTCAGATTCAGGGTCTAATAGGCTTTCCGTCTCAGGGGTCAGTAAGTTTCGTTCTTTGGCATTATCCCGGATGAAATTTATGACTGTATTGCGAATGACCCGGCTTAACCAGGTACGGAACTTAGACTTGCTTTCGTCATAACTTTTCAGTTTTTTCCAAAGCTTTACAAGAATGTCTTGTCGTAAATCATCTGTATAAGATTTGTCTATGAGAAGCTGGCTGATTACCATCTGAATAAAGCTCTCATAATAGTAGACGAAATCCTCCCACGCTTTTTCGTCGTCCTGATTACAGGCTCGCATGAGTAAAGTTTTTCTGGTCACGTACGCGTCTTTCATAATTTTAATAAACAAAAAAATAGTCCTAAATGCAAATCTCATTTTTCTTAATTGGCGAAAGTAACAAATGAATTTCTATGAATTACTCAATGTTTTTGAAAATAGATCATCATGAATGACAAATATTTGTCAATGACGATGATCGACGTCCAACTCTCCAAAATGACAGGGTAGGTGAGCCTGTATGTGCAATTCTTGTGTATCAGAAATTGGAGAAAAAATATAAGTGTGTCAAACCAAAAAATGGGCAGTCGGTTTACGATTACAGTACTGCTATTAATTATAGCCGTAAAAGCAGTCCTGCTAACGCTGCTTTTACCATCGTTAATTACGTCTAAGAAGAGGGCAGCCAGTGTAGTTTGTATGAGTAACCCAGCACAGAATTACTGAGGTTTAGCTATTTATTCGAGAGATTATAATGGTTACTTCCCCCAAAGTAGTGCAGACTGGGCGCTGGAGGTACAGCGGCCATTTGTGGTGTTAATGCCAGTAAGGGGAAATTTGATTGGCGCAGTCATGGCTTTGCCTTTGGTATGGGCTTTCTAAAATTTCCTGAATTATTCTATTGCCCGTTATGGGAGCACCCTTATTGGCAACACAACAAATTTGATCCCACTGACAGGAAACAAGCAGGAATCCAGAATGACAGATCTGTCGATGTAAAATACTACAAGACCTCATATGTTTTTAGAAGTTGGCTAGGAAATGGCAAAAGCCCCACCCCTTTGTTTGGTGAACCGGACGACACGATTTTAGCAGACTTTTGGACCGAAGAAGTTTGGCAGTATTCCCATGAAGGAAAGTAGTACAATGTCAATTATATGGATGGTTTCGTTCGCCACATCGATGATCGCGGTATGTCCATCGGTCCCAACGCCCCGCATAGAACGAAGCATAATCAGCTTAAGGTCAAGTGGGATACCTTCTTTAAATAAAACTTTCATAAAAATACTTTCCCACGTCCGAATGACGAAATTTTTCGGGTAAGTGCATAAAAAGTTCTAAATTAAGGAGTCTTAATGCTCTCAAAATTAACAACAATTTTACTATCTGCGCCTTTGCTACTTTCAGCTCAGCCAGATTTTACAAAAGATGTAAAACCTCTTTTCGATAAATACTGTAATAGCTGCCATGGGCCGGAAAAACAAAAAGCCAAGCTTCGCATGGATCAACTTAATCCTGATATGGTTAAGGGTATTGATGGCGAAATGTGGCAGGAAGTTCTGGATCTTATAAACATAAGTGATATGCCACCTAAAAAAGCCGATGCCCAGCCGACAAGAGCCGAGAGGCAGGTGATGGTAGATTGGCTGACAGCTGAACTTAGAAGAGCTGTTGAAAGTCAAAGGTCGACAGGTGGTAAAAATATCATGCGCCGACTAACTGCTTATGAGTACAATAACACCATGCGCGATCTTCTGGGTTTTGATCTTGAATTTGCTGAAGATTTGCCTCCTGAAGGTTCAGCAAAAGAAGGTTTCAAGAATAATAATACCGTACTTACGACTTCAGCATTACACATAGAGTACTTTGAGAATATTGCTCGAAAAGGTCTTGAGAAAGCTCTTATCCTTCCAGATGAAAAACCGACTCTCATGACTGTAGTTGCAGATGCCTCCCAGTTTAAAGTTGGGAGTGGCGACTCAAAATCTAAGAAGAGTAAGAAGTCTAAAAAGAGTAAAGGCAAAAAAGAAGAGGATAAGGCTCCGCAAGCCTCCCTTAAAATCGTTGCTGGAGAACAGTACTCTGGAAGTTTGTCTTCAAAATTAAGTGGTATGAAAGGCAAAGCGACGATCAAAGTTTCCAATGTTGAGATCGTTAAAGGTAAAGGAATTATTTTAGCCGGTGAAACTAAGAAGGTTGAAGTACAAGCTAAAGGTAAAAAGAAAGGTGGGAAGTCTTCTACACCTCAGCTTGGTTTTGTCCTGACTCATGTGCCTATAGACACACCTTTGACGATTCGAGTTAAAGCTGCGGCCATTCCGGGAAAAGGAGGAACATATCCAGAGCTTTCTGCTGAAATTGGCGCCTTCATGGGTGGCGGTCAGGTTAACTTTGGAGAAGTTGGTCATAGAGTTGTTCGAGCATCTGTAAATAAGCCACAGGTCTATGAGTTCAACGTTCGTCCAGAAAACTTTCCGTTTGAGCCAAATAAATTTGGGAAAGATCAGCATGTAAAGATCAGTAATGTGTTCAAGCGAGGCACATCTAAACTGACTTATGATGAACTGCCTAAACTTTATATTGAATCAGTCGAAGTTTGCTTCAATGATTATAAGAGTTGGCCTCCAGAGCAATATAAAACAATTCTATTTGACTCTAAAAATAAGAAGAATGAAAAAGTCTATATACGTGAAGTTTTAACTAAGTTCATGAGGAAAGCTTATCGTCGTCAAGTAGCAAAATCGGAAGTTGAGTTATACACCAGGCTTTTTGAAAAGCTTCGGCCGATCGAAAAGTCATTTGAATCAACAGTAGTTTCTACACTTTCAGCGGTGCTTTGTTCATCAAATTTCCTTTATTTCATGGAGCCGAATTCAGCGGATGAAAAGCGCAAATTAAATGACTACGAATTGGCTTCAAGACTTTCATACTTCTTATGGAGTTCTATGCCTGATAGCCGCTTATTCGCTCTGGCTATCAGAAAGCAATTGAGCAACCCTAAAGTTCTTCAGGCTGAAGTTAAACGTATGGTTAAAGATCCTCGCTCTTCGGAGTTTGTGAGACACTTTGCTTCCCAGTGGCTCGACCTTGAAGGCATCCGCAAGATTGCCGTCAATCCAGAGTACTTCAATTTCAAGGAAGATATGAAGGATGTTTTTGAAGAAGAAACAGTTCAGTTCGTTAATGAAGTCTTTAAGAAAAATTTAAGTATTACAAACTTCATCGACTCTGAGTTTGCGATGCTTTCGCCAAGGCTGGCAAAGCACTACAATATTCCTGGTGTTGCCGGAGGGAAGTTTGCTGCGGTTCCTGTTGATAAAAAGTATCACCGTGGTGGAGTTCTAACTCACGCCAGTATTATGCTGGGTAACTCTGCGGGTGGCGATACACATCCGATCAAAAGAGGCGTTTGGTTACTTGAAAGAATACTCAATGATCCGGCTCCACCGCCACCACCAAATGTTCCAGAACTTCCAGAAGAGGAAGGAGAGCTGGGACACCTTTCTCTAAAGGAAAAGCTTAAGAAACATGCGGAAACAGAATCCTGTAATGATTGTCATGCAAAGATTGATCCATGGGGCGTTGCCTTTGAAAATTATAATGCCCTTGGCCAATGGCGCGAAGGAAGTACAGACCCGAATGCTATCGGTATTCATAAGAAAGTCATTTCTGATCCAACGACACAGCTGAAAAATGGTCGGGATATCGAAAATCTTGACGATCTTAAAAACTATATAATCGGCGAAAAACGCGAGCAGTTTTTAAAGGCAGTTATCAATAAAGTTATGTCTTACGGCCTCGGCCGCTACGTTGAGTTTACAGATCAGGAAACAATCGAGAAGATTGCCAGAACAGTAAAAAAAGACGACTACAAATTTCAAACACTTGTTGAACAGGTGGTTCTATCTGAACCATTCCTAACAAAATAATCGGGAGCGCATTATGAAACACAAACCTTGGCACTTAAATAGAAGAACATTCCTGAGAGGAACCGGAGTTTGTATGGCTTTGCCATGGTTGGAAGCCATGTCGGCAGATAAGCAGTCTCAGCCTATACAAAGATTTTTTGCAGGATACTTCGCTTATGGTGTTCCAATGCCTTCAGATGACAGTGATCAACGTTTAACAAATGGTTGGTTCCCAGTTGGAACAGGTAAAGATTATAAACTGCCGGATATGCACAAAACGATTATGCCGGTAAAATCAAAATCGACTTTTCTGTCTGGTCTTTACCATCCAAATGGTGCTTCTCCTTCGCACAAGGCTTGTGACAGTTACTTGACTGGTGCAAATATTCGTCAGAGCTATGAAAAGCAAAGTATCTCTATTGATCAGTATTTGGCATCTAAGCTGGGGAGTGCAACTCGTTACAAGTCACTTGTTTATTCAACAACCGGTGGAGTTAATCGACCTTATAGAACGACAACTTTATCATTCAATCGAAATGGACGTCCGATACCGGCCCTCAATAAACCGAGAGAAATTTTTAGAAGATTATTCGGTACAGTTTCTCCAGCAGAGCAGAATGCTTTAGCCAGTCGTGGCAGCATTATAGATACTGTTATAGCTGAAGCTAAAGGACTTGAGCGTCGTCTTGGTAAAAGCGACAAAGCTAAAATGGATGAATACTTGCACTCTGTTCGCGAAGTTGAGTTGATGACCGAAAGAGAAGTCAGTTGGTTGAATAAGCCGAAACCAAAAGTGAATACTGAAGAAATGGATCTGGATATTGCACCATCTGAACCTCGTGATTATTTAACAACTATGTATAGTTTGATTGCACTGGCTCTTCAAACAGACTCTAGTCGTTTTGTGACTTACCAGGGTACTCCAGAAGAATCAGCTTTTACAGATAGTTTTCCTAAGGCTATTGATATCTCAGATTCAGCACACAAACTTTCTCACGAAAAGAAAGACTATACCAAAGTGGCGAAGTATATCGGCTTCCAAAACGAGATGTACTACAACTTCTTGAAGAAGTTGGATTCAATTCAGGAAGGCAATGGTACTCTTCTGGATAATACAGTCTGCCTTTACGGGTGTACGACCAGTAAAACTCACCAAGCGATCAATTTCCCAATGGTTCTTTCTGGTGGTAAAAATATGGGTTTTGCTCATGGGCAACACCAGAATTTCCCCAAAGGTAACTTCTCGAACCTATTTGTTACGATTGCGAATCAGATGGGCGTTGAGACAAAACATTTCGCTGAAAGCGATGGAGAATTGAGCAGCCTTTTAGCTTAAGATAAAAAATATTTAAAAATATAATGTACGACGTCCAAGATGACAAAAGTCCTGGGTAAGTGAAAGAGTAAGTACATTCTCACACACGTACAGATACATTAAAAGCCCGTCTGAAATTCAGACGGGCTTTTTGTTTTTACGAATGGTTTTAATATTTCAGGGAAGAAACCCTTCATTTTGATATATACTTATAAACAAGATCAGGAATATATATGAAAGTTCTTCTTTTAAGTTTATTTATCAGTCTCTCATTATTTGCTCAGAATGATAAGCCAAATGTTGTCTTTATTTTTGCTGATGACATCGGCTATGAAGCTTTAAACTGTTATGGTGGTTTAGACTTTGAGACTCCTAATCTGAATAAGATGGCGAAAGAGGGGATTCTTTTTCAGAAAATGTATACCAGCCCGGTTTGCACGCCTTCGCGAGTGAGTATGCATACAGGGACCTATACTTTCCGGCATAAACACTACGGAGTTCTTCCTGTTCACAATGGCACCAAGAAGAAAGTTAATTTTCAGAAGATGCCGACTTTTGCTCAACAGATAAGAAACAATGGCTATATGACTTCAGTGACTGGAAAGTGGCAGTTGGCAACTTTGGAAATGTGGCCGGATCACATTAAGAATGCCGGGTTTGCCTCCTGGTGTGTTTGGCAGATTTGGAGTCAGGGAAAAAAGACTGAGCGCCACTGGGGACCTATCTATAATCGTGATGGCAAAATCATGGAGGGAATAGAAGATAAATTTGGCCCTGATGTTTTGACTGACTACGTTCTCGAACAAATGGAGACAGCGATAAAAGCTAAGAAGCCTTTCTTTATCTTACACAACGAACTTTTGCCACATTGGCCACTCGTAGAAACTCCAGATGACCGTCAGCTTGGCCGTAAAAAATCATTAAATGGCTTAATCAAATATATGGATAAGTTGATCGGCCGCGTACTCGATAAAACTGAAGAATTAGGAATTCGTGAGAATACTTACGTTTTCTTTATGGGAGATAATGGTACCTGGGAACCAGATGTTGTGAATCCAAAGTTTGGTGAACCCGGGGAGAAGAAGCATACTCGTCACACCATTCATGGAAATGTTAATGGCGGCAAAGCGATGATGTGTGATGGCGGCGCCCATGTGCCCTTTATTGGTTGGGGCCCGAAAAGTATTCCTTCTGGAATGGTAAATAGCGAATTAGTCGATGTCGTTGATCTCTTTTCAACTTTCTGTGAACTTACCGGTACAGAAATCCCGGAGAATGTGAAAACTGATGGTCGCAGCATAGCTCCACAAATTCATGGACAAACCGGTCCGAAAAGAGAGTGGACTCATCAAGGCTATAAAGGCGAATCCATTTTTGATGGATCCTGGCGTTACTTTGTCAAGACTGGACAGCTTTGGGACGCCCGGAAATTACCAGCAGAAAGAGTCTTGTCGAAAGTTGAGTTGGTTGAGAAACAAGAGATTATTAAGACTATGAAAGCGATTCATAAGAGTATTACCAATAATGCACCGGAAGCACCTCAGTCCATAATTTCTTACAAGTAAGGTAAACTGGTCTTGAAATTGTTCTTTATATTTTTTTTCTTGGCTGTGAGTTGCCTGGCAGAAAAACCAAATTTCTTGATTATTATGGCCGATGATGCGCCCATGCGTGACATGGAGGTTTATGGTGGGCAGGCGAAGACTCCATATATAAGTAAACTGGCGACTGAAGGCATGAAATTTACCCATTGTTTTCAGGCTGCTGCTATGTGTGCACCGACTCGCATGAACCTATTAACGGGAATTTATCCGGTGAGAAATGGCGGCTTCAGGAATCACTCTAAAGCTCATGGTCATATGAAGAGCATCGTCCATCATTTAAAGCCTTTGGAATATAAAGTCGGCCTGGTCGGCAAACGTCATGTTAAGCCACAGTCGGTTTTTTCTTTTGAGTACTCCAAGGACAAAAAAGTAGATTTCAAATTTATTGATGAGTTTATGGATGAAGCGAAGGCAGTAAATAAAGCTTTTTGTCTATTTGTTATGAGTATGGATCCGCATGTGCCATGGACTCAGGGGGATCCTTCACAGTACCCGCGGGAGAAATTGAAACTACCTCCGCATCTGGTTGATACTGCTGAAACCCGGCTGGCTTACAGTCGTTATCTCGCAGAGTTGACCTACTTTGACTCTCAAGTGGGGAGATCTTTAATACTTCTTCAAAAACACGGTTTAGAGAAAAACACTCTGGTAATTGTTTTAAGTGAACATGGAAATCTCTTTCCTTTTGAAAAGTGGACTTGCTATGATGGTGGTTTACAGAGTGCAATGATTGCCCGGTTCCCGGGAAAGGTCAGTGACGGTGTGACATCTGCTGCCATGGTGGAATATGTCGATCTGGTTCCGACTCTAGTTGAGTTTGCCGGGGGAGAGCCTGTCATTCCGCTTGATGGCAAAAGTTTTAAAAAGGTCTTAACCGGCGAAGCTACGCATCACAAAGAATATGTATTTGGCATTCAAACAACGGTTGGCGTAAATGGCTGTCAGGAGCCTTATGGAATTCGCTCCATACGCTCGAAAGACTTTAAACTTATCCTCAATCTGCATCCGGAAAATAAATTCACCAATGCGACCTTTATGGATCCGCAAAGCTGGAATGAGGGGCGCCGCGATTATCTTGGATGGATAGAGTCCTGGCGTCAAAAAGCAGTAGTGGATAACGACGCTTTATGGCTTTTGAAAAGGTATCAGCACCGCCCAGTATTGGAACTCTATAAAGTGAGTGAAGATCCCTATGAATTGACCAATTTAGCCGCCAATCCAGAGTATGCCGATGTCGTGAGAAATCTCAAAGAAAAGCTTTTAGTATGGATGGAATCTCAGGGGGATAAAGGACGGGAGATAGAAGGAGTATTGAGTGTGAAAAAGTCAAGAAATATGTCGGAGTAGATTGAGATGAGGAGACACTTGTACAGAATCATTATTACAATGGTCACATAAAACTCTGTTTCGGACCAATTCTCAGAATCCCTAAGCATAAATAAACTTCATTCATAAAATCTAATGAATCATCCTCAAAATATAATTGCCATACCATCATGAAGCTGGCATCTAAAAACTCCGTGGTCTCAGTGATCTCGGTGGTAGAAAACATATAGGGAACCGTTTTGGGCAAAGAATGATATTGAACCACAGAGGACACTGGGGGCACAGAGGAAAAACAAAACTGATTCCTATGGAATGTTTGTGATAAAATACCATAAGCATCTCATAAGGGGGGGTAAATTTCTATAAGTCGTTTAATTGGAGTATCTTGAAGCCAAATAAATTACTTCAAAGGCAGGGTTGCCTTAACTGCAGCCGCCCCTTCGAGCTCTTTGAGTCCTAGACCTGACTATCCTCTCTTGCTCCGCAATTCACCTTGTCTGTGGTAAAAAATATTAATTGAAACCACAAAGAGCTCTGAGTTCACGAAGAGAAGAATTGAGGCTCGAAATTAATGTTATAAGATTCTGATTTTATGGGATAGCTGTGATCCCTTATTTAAGGTCAAAATATTTTTCCCAGTGCTCTTCGATATTATGATTCTCACTGTGTTTTACGCTTAGGGTGATCAATGCCTTGGCTTTATCAAACTTGAGTCTGACAGTACCACTAAGGTAGGAAGTTACATAGTTTTTGCCTTGGCTATGACCAAACTTTCCATTTCCTTCATCCCAGCCGAAGTCATTGTTGCCTCTTCGAGTCCAGTGGTCAGAAAGAACTGCGAGATTAGAATCATCTTTCATGAGATTTACAGGACGAAAACTGTTTTCGATATCGGGAAAAAGCCGGTAGGCTATGCTGGTCCAGGTGAATTTGGACGGATTGTCATCCATGTTTTCATGGAAGCCACCAAATTTTCCATTATTGGATTTAGTATTGAATTGAGCGACGGGATGCTCCCATGATGGACAGTAAAGAATACGCGAATCAATGAGGTTTTGTTTCACAAGGTAGCCCAGCCCCATGGGTTTGTGTTTATTTTTCATGGTTCGCCATTCGCCGGTGACTTCAGCTGGAGGAAGATCCTTTTGGGCATTCTCGGTCGCGAAAATGGTCAGGCCTCTCATAGTTTGAGCCTGATTACTCATACAAACGGAAATGGCCGCTTTTTCTTTGGCATTGTTTAAGGAAGGTAACAAAATAGAAATCAATATGCCAATCACGGCAATAACTATAAGTAATTCAATCAATGTAAACGTCTTCATAATGACCTTCTATGAGGTAGAGATTTTCTAATATATGTTATGCAGTGACTGCTATACAGGAATCCTCTATTTTTCCACAAAAATTACAAGAAGTTCAAAAAATGCATGTCACCTGCTTTGAAGACATTAACAGAATAAAGGAATAGAATGTGATACGGCGGAGCTTTTTTTGTTTAAGTTTGGGGGCTGTAAAAAAGCTCCAGAAGTATTGGTTGAATTTGACTTGATGAAGTTAGAAATAGCTTTACTGCTCGGGATCCCAGAAGGTATCTTCCTTTGAGGATTTCGATTTTAGAAAGGCTGCCCTTACAGAAATGCTATGGCCATCGAGATAAGTAATATTTGCTTTTAAGTCATGGCGAGCTTTTCTGTCCTGTAGATTTGGATCAAGAATTCTGGCATCGGTCATACTCCAGTAAAAAACACCAGACCATGTTTTGTAAGAGTCTGTTAAAAGACAAGTTTCATTTGGTGTGCCCGTAAGCAGTGGCTTGGGTTCTACTATTGAGGCGCCTGTAGTGCTATCGTGTTTTCCGGAAATGTAGTTGTTCATAGCTATGTGAGTGCTGTTTGTATATGGAAGAGGGGTTCCTTCAGGACAAACGAATGCCTCGTCGTTTATGTAGGAATATTTTAATCTTGATATCCACTTATTCGATTTGGAATAGCTTCGGGGACCATACCTGTTTGCTTCTACCATATAGGCTGTAGTTGCAAGGTGAACTTGTCTTTGATTGCTTAGACAAACTTGTTGTCTGGCTTTGCTTCTTGCCTTTGAAATGGAAGGCATGAGAAGGGTGGTTAGAATACCAATTAGAGCTACGACGAGCAAAAGTTCTATAAGAGTAAATTTTTTCATTTTCAAACACGCACTTTTTTGTATAACACATAAAGAAATAGCCCAGACTTATAAAAACTTATTCAGGTTTTAGCGATAATGTTTTTTTATAAAATTTTTCATTGCGAAGTCATTTCCTATGTAGTTGTTAGTAATTAAGGTCAAATTCAGGATAAAGACTCAATGAAGCGAACCTTTTTTACAACAACTCAATTTATATTGACGGCGGTGATTGTCAGCGCTGCCTTATCTGTTCCCATAGTACGCCATGAAGTTGCCAAAAAAGCTAAGACTCAGATGGTAGAAGACATAGTGTCAGCCCCAAATAAAGAGCAGGCTGTAGTGGTAACTTCAAAGTCTCATCAGTTTTTAGCAGATAATTGTTTTAAGTGCCATGATGAAGATGTCCAGAAGGGAGACTTACAGCTGGATGATAAAGTCTGGGAATTCGGGAATGAGAAGTCATTCAAATTCTGGGAAAAAGTTTACTATGCCGGCAAAGATGACCGCATGCCGCCTAAAAAGAAGCCGGGACATGAATCAGTTCAAGTTTTTCTAGAAGATCTGGAATTTGAATTGGCTCAAGCTGAAGAGAGTCTCAAGGAGGAGAATGGCCGGACTGTAGTTCGTCGTTTAACTCGCCGGGAGTTTGAGAACAACATTAAAGACCTTTTTGGGATGCCTTACCTGAATGTCGCCCGTTTTTTGCCTGAAGATGGGACTTACCATGGTTTTCATAAGAACCACGAATCTCTGGATTTTTCATCGGTTCACTTGAGTAATTATTTAAACGCCGTTGGCAGTGTTTTGGACAATGCTACAGTTCCGGGAGCTAAGCCTGAATCTAAGAGTATCAATGAAAAAATTGTTTTGTATGGTGACAAGGAACAGTACCATGCAGGAGTTATTCAGGAGAATGGCGAAACATGGCTGTATACAAATGGTTATGCCGGTCATTGTCGACCTGCTGCTCTTTCGAATAAAGTCAAACACTCTGGATACTATACGGTTAAGTTCAAAGCTAAGGCTGTAAAAACTCAGGAGCCTTACCTTCTTAAGTTTTTCTCTGATTCCACAACTTTAGTACAGAGTGACTGGCAGCACTTCAATTTTTATGATGTGAAACCGGAAGAGTGGCAGGAACATGAAGAAAGAGTCTGGCTGGAAGCGGATTCAAAGATTTGTTTTTCTGTCCCTGAAGCCAAACATAAAAATTCAGGCGCCAGAATTTTAGAACAGCCGGCAGTAGCCCTAAAAGACATAGTCGTAGAAGGGCCATTTTATGATCAATGGCCTCTTAAAAGGCATAAGTTGGTTTGGGGAAAAGTGAGATTTAAATCCACTGGTAAAAAAAGAGGCAAAGTAAATTATGTCCCTCAGCGAAATAACCAATCTGCTGAAGAGGGCAAGACTCTGATTAAAAATTTCATGGATAAAGTTTACAGCAGTCAGGTGCCGGAAAGTGAGTACGCGCTTTATGTAAATTTATTTAATTCGCGTTTAAAAGAGACCAACAATCTTAAGGTATCATTATTCACAGCATATAAAGCGATTTTATGTTCTCCTACAAGTCTTTATAAAGTTGAAACAAAAGGTGATCTTGACCAATTCCAGTTGGCGGCTCGTTTATCTTACTTCTTGTGGAATTCCCAGCCGGATGCAGAACTTCTGAACTTGGCGGCTCAAGGAAAACTCAACGGAGAGGTTCTAACACAACAGGTAGAGCGTCTTCTCAATAGCCAGAAGTCAGATCGGTTTGTTGGTGATCTAACTGATCAATGGTTAAATCTCAAAGATATCGATGTAACTAGTCCTGACCCTCGACTTTACCCTGAAGCCAGTAAGCCACTGGTACATCTCATGAAAGAGGAGACGAACTCTTTTATAAGCGAACTTATTCAAAAAGATTTATCAGTTGAAAATATCATTGACTCAGATTTTGCCATGTTGAATTACCGTCTGGCTAAACACTATGGAATAAAAGGTGTAAGTGGGATGGATATACGTCCTGTGAAGTTACCGGAAAATCACGAGCGAGGCGGTGTGATTACTCAGGGAAGTATTCTCAAAGTGACAGCAAATGGTACGGTGACTTCGCCTATAACCCGCGGAGTTTGGTTTCTAGAAAGTATCATGGGGACTCCACTTCCATCGCCTCCAGATGCCGTACCTGCATTTGAGCCTGAAGCCACAGGCAAGACTTCTTTGCGAGAAGGATTGGCAGAACATCGATCGAATAGTTCCTGTGCTGGATGTCACCGCAAAATAGACCCTCCGGGATTTGCCTTTGAAAGTTTTGATCCGATTGGTGGATTTAGAGATAAGTACCGTGCTTATAAAGGCAAAAAAGGTTATCGCTTAGCAAGAAAGGTTGAGAATGCCGATGCCATGACTGATGGCTCAAAGTTTAACAGTATTCAGGAATTTAAGAAGCTGGTTTTAAAAGACAAAGATTTGGTAGTTGAAAACTTTCTTAATAAGCTGACGACTTATGCCACCGGTCAATCCTTAACTTTCAGCGATCAGCCGGAAGTCGATAAGATTATCGCCAGAGCTTCAAGTAAAGATTATGGTGCCAGAACACTTATTCATGAGCTGGTAAAAAGCAAAATTTTCAGGAGTAAGTAAGATGCAGGTTTATTCTCGTAGAAATATTTTAAAAATGGCCGGTGGAGTTGCTTTAGCCCTGCCATTTCTGGAAAGTACCGCAGAACAATCTAAAGCTTCTGCTAAGCAGCTGAATCTTGTAGCGATGCAGATGCCTTTTGGTTTCTTACACCAGTACTTGTACCCTAAACAGGGAGAGAGTGTCTTTAGTTCAGAATACATGTCTAAACTCAAAGAGCTTGAAGGTCAGGTGACTTTATTTAATGGTTTTCATAACCCGGGAATTAATGGCGAGCATACTTCAAACTATTATTTCCTGACCTGTGGGAGTGATGATTTAAAAGTGAATAATATTTCTATTGATCAGGAAATTGCTGACTTGCGTTATAAAGGAGAAATCCGTTTCAAGTCCTTGGTTACCGGCTGTGGTTTACGGGCTGGAGCCTCTTATACTCGATCCGGTATAAAAATACCGGTTGAGTCAAATCCGGCAGAAGTCTTTGCCAAAATGTTTTTAGGAGGAAAGCCTCAACAAATCGCGGCTCGTCGTCGAGAGTTGGCAGAGGGAAAAAGTATTTTGGATACTTACTCGTATTATTCCTCAAAACTGAAAGGAAAATACAGTAAGGCCGACAACCAAAAACTGGATCAGTATTTTACCGCCGTTCGCGAAGTGGAACAGTCACTGGAAGTACATGAGATGTGGTTGGATAAACCAATGCCTAAAGTTGAGCGTATGGTGTTCCCCAAAAATAACCGCGATGAAATGACCAATTTTAGAGCTTTTACCGGCCTTTTTAAATTAGCTTTGGAAAATAATTCTACATCGCTTATTACCTATGACTTTGGTCAGACTCGCCGTACTATTGCGCTTGAAGGAGTAGAGGCCGGGTATCATGATCTGTCTCATCACCGCAAGCAGGAGGATAAGATGAACCAATTGCGGATTATTGAATCAGAGATGTTTAATATACTGGCAGCTTTTCTCAAAGACCTGAAGGAGTCGGACTTACTGGATTCGACCATTTGTTTATTCGGCAGTGGTTTGGAGAATCCAAATAATCACAGCGCGGCTCGACCACCGGTAATTGTTGCTGGTGGAGGCTTGGCTCATAAAGGTTATGTCGATTTTGGTGAGAAACGGGAAGCTCTTGGAAATCTTTATGTCAATTTGATGCAAAAGATGGGAGTGAATCGAGATGCATTTGGTTCGAGTACCGGAAAGTATGAGATTTAGCAGCTGCTTTTGGGAGAAAAAAGGAGCAGACTTTTATATTTCCCTTGTTCCTTATTCAAAAAGATAGAAGTTTTGCCGCTTTCGTTTTAGTGTATTTTTATGAATGAAAATACACGCTTAACTCTTCTAGAAAAAATACGCGACCGCCATGACGAACAGTCCTGGGAGGATTTTGTCGATACCTACAGGCCATTTGTTTATTCTGTATGCCGTCAGATGAACCTGAATCATCACGATTCTGAAGAGTTGACGCAAGATGTACTTCTTAAGCTTTGGGATAAACTTCCTGAATTTAAATACTCCAAAAATGGTCGCTTTCGCGGTTGGTTGTGTACTATTACCGGAAATGCAGTCAAGAACTTCTTTCGCGGATCTCAAAGGCGAACAGAGCGCCAGCAGAAGTACTGTGAGGATACTTCGGATATCCTACCGGAAATTGAACGCATTGCTGAAGACAGTTGGAAGAAATATGCCGTCGTTCGCGCCATGGAAAATATTCGTCCTCTTTTTCCTGAATTGGTTATCAAAACCTTTGAAATGCTCAATGAAGGCAAACGCCGCCCGGAGGTTGCCGAGGCTTTGGATATTCCACCCAATCGAGTCTCTGTTTACAAGGAAAGAGTCCTGAGAAGATTAACATCTGAGATAAGAAGAATCGATCAGGAATGGGGTTGATAAAAGGAGATAGGTTTCACGGCGCTTTGCGTTAAGGTAATAGGCTTCAGGTTTCAGGTTTCAGGCTTCAGGCTTGACTTTTCTATGGAGCCCCGAGGCCCAGCTCGGTTAAATCTGACTATTTTACAACAACGATTTCTAAGCCTTTAGAGAATTCTTTAAAGCTTTTGTTTTTAGCCTGTTGAGGGTCAACGATTAAAGTTTTTAAGTGCTTAAGCTTTTTCAGAAAGTTAAACTTATTAACAACACTCCCACTGATATTCAGTTTTTCCAAAGGCATATTGTAAAGCACCGAAAAGTCATTCTGCATTTTACCGTTGTTTGAAAGATCAAGACTGGTAAGTGGCATTTGCCTGACTGGAACCCACCGTCTCATTGTAGGATTGTTGGATAAATCTAAGTGGTACCTTCCATCTTCTACAGTCAATTTTATATTAACTTTCTCCATCCATTCGTTATTTATAAAAGTCATTTTTTCAATTAAGGCAACCTGCTCTATATAATCAGGTATTCTTAGGACTTGATCCCGATAAAAGCAATGGGCTTGATGAATGTCATATTCGTTGAGTTGCCCGAGAATTTTGACAGTTTGTTCAGTAGTGAGCATTTCATCATCGTCGGCTTTAATGGATGCATACTCTCTAGCTATTTCCAAGAGAAATTCACTATCGTAGCCTTCGGCATTTTGAAGGTTTTTGTAAGCGGCCTGAAATCTCTGTTTATAGACATAAACCCTGCCATATACGGCATTCATGCTGCGTTTTTGTTTAGCCGTAAGATCTTTTTGGGGAATGGAGTCGAGTAGTTCTATGGCCATGTCCCGTTTCATGGCGGTAACCAACTGATTCGCCTGTTTGATGAAGTAGTCAGCTCCCAATTTGGCGATTTTTTCGCGGTTCTCTTTTTCAAGGTCGTAAAGTTCAAGAGCTTTTTCGGCTCTATCTCTTTGAATACGAGTTTGCTTTTCCTTTTCTTTAAGAGAGTTGATGTAGAAGAGTGATAGACAAGAAATAATGAGTAGGCTGGCCAGAATACTGATTGAAAGTGTCTTGTGGCGGAAAATGAGTAGTTTAAGTTGTTTTTGAAATGATGCCTGTTCCGCAGATGGGGCAAAACCTGACATCCAGGCCTTTATATCGGCAATAAGTTCTTCTGTTTTTTGGTATCGATTTGATGGACTTATTTTGAGAGCTTTGAGGCAGATAGCTTCAAGGCCAGTTGGTGTCTCAGGTTTAAATTGAGAAGGCGGAACGATGTCCTTTTCCGCCGGCGCTTTACCCGTTAGGATATTGTAAAGCAAGGCGCCCAGTGTATAAATGTCCTGGGTTATATGAGGGGCTTCGCCG
>JAKVBD010000031.1 GCA_022446985.1 Lentisphaerales bacterium | reverse complement strand
TGACTACATCAATAATCAGACGCTCAAGTTCATTGCTTTTGTATTGATGGCTGTTAATTCCAAGAAAAGATTTTAATGGAACAAATGTTTGATAACTTACAACATTTACATTTTAAACGACGCCAAGTCAGGTTGAGTACTCCAATGCTGGTTTTGACTTTACGTGGATAGCTGCCATTTAGCACATAGTCAGATGATTCGCATTTACACCAACGCCTTTTAGAGCATAAAGGAAGCTTTTCTTGAGTTTAATTAGGGAGCAGTTCAAGAAGACCGCTAAAACCTTCTGAAGCAAATAACTTTTTCAATCTTAATACAAGTTCATCCAAGGAAAGACCTGTTTCTTACAGACTACGCCAAAGATACATTGTAATTTCGTATTGTATTTAAGCCCTCATATTTTTGTTGTGCAAAATTAAAATCTGACCTAAATGCACTTCTTCATTATTATCCTTTCATCACATGAACTTGAGACATTACCAACAAATTAAAATTTAAAGACTTCTCAATTAGGGTGATAACTGTTTTTTGAAATAGAATTAATGACCAGATGTGTGTGGTGATATTAACAGCATCTAAAAATAGATTAGTGTCAAATGTGTGTTAGAGGAACGCTGGTGATGAAACGATTTACTTTGCTGGAACTTATGCTAGTCGTGGCAATTATTGGAATTTTAATAACTATTCTTTTGCCTTCTTTAGAGAAAACAAAGGAAAGAACTAAAAGACTCTGTGTCTGTTCAATTTAAGGGGACTTTACAGGTTGCCCAAAATAGCGATAATAAAATGCCCTATGGCGTTGCTAAATTGGCTCCAAAAGAGGTTTTTTGCAGTTCGCCTGAAAAGTACCAATCATTGCTATGGCCACCACGGTGTCGCTTATAGAGATAAATACCTCACCGATGGACGTGAATATTACTGCACGAGCTCGACCAGAGAAGAGCACCAGTATGCATATAATCCTGGAGGGGGATGCTGGTGGTTTCCCAGAACCGGGCTTTCCTTTACCGGATCGCATTTATTCCAGTTATGTCTACAGAGATACATTTGAGCTCCCGAACAAAAGACCGGCATGGTTGCATACAGATGATCCATCGGAAGCCTTTTCTGCTGATCAGGTTTCGTGGAACTAATCGATCAGATGGACACACAAAGAAGGACATAATGTACTTTTCCTTGGTGGACATGCTAAATGGAACGATAATAAATCTCTTTTATATTTAAATATTAGCAATACCAGATCGGCTGATCACGAAAATCTTTTTTGGAGAAAGGTCCGTGAGTGATTAATAAACTCGCGTGACCTGATGCTTTACTTATTTAATTCTGAAAAAGTTGTACTGTTTATAACTTCTAGAACCAGATCTTTAAAACCATATTGATGAATTGGCTTTAGGTAGGCGACTCTTTCAATTTCTTGGTGATCGCGATAGGTCATTTTACGGCCAAGAGCGTAGATCATCAGCTTTTCGGTTAATGACTTAGAGAATTGTTCATGACGTTTGAGTAAGGCCTGGTTTAAATCTGTCAGGTCATTGATCTGAGGCATGCCGGGAAGCTGGGCTTTGGCATCGACTTTTGGACCTTTATGCATAATAAGTCTGTAGCCCGGTTCATAGCGTATGTCGTGGTTCAAAAGCTTAGCAAAATTTTTCTTTTTGAAGTAAGTCGTTCTAGCTGAGCGCGACCTTAGGTGATAGTTTTCTCTATAGCGCCCAGTTGGTCCATAGAGTTCCAATGGAAATCCATAAGGGTCAATTTTATTATGACAATCAGCGCAGGCTTCGACATTTCTATGTTTCTCTAAGCGCTGTCGCAGAGTCGTGGCACCACGAGTATCTGGTTCAAGTGGTTCGACATCCGGTGGCGGTGGCGGAGGAGGAGTTCCAAGAACATTCTCCAGGACCCATATTCCACGTTTAATTGGTGAAGTTTCGACGCCATTGGCAGAAAGAGTAAGAACGCTGGCGTGACCGAGGAGCCCACCGCGTTGTTTATTTCCTTTGAGACTTACTTTACGGAAATGACTGCCGGTCACTCCCTTTATGCCGTAGTGCATGGCGAGGTCATGATTAAGGAAGGTATAATCGGCATTTAGAAATTCTGAGATTGGCCGGTTGTTTTCCAAAATATATTTTAGGAATAAACGCGTTTCTTCTTTCATAGCGTATTCAAGATCGAAGGCATAGTAATCTCTATATTTGGTACTGTCTGGGCGCATAAGGCCAAGTTTATCAAAGCGCAGCCAGCTGTCCAAAAGGCCATTAACCAAGGCAGAACTACGAAAGTCAGAAAGCATTCGGTTTGCTTGAGTTTTTAAATTGTTAGCATTGTTGAGGCTTCTTTGTAAAGTTTCGTCGGGCATGGAACTCCAGAGAAAGTAACTGAGGCGATTCGCCAATTCGTGTTTTGAAAGTTTACCTTCCTTATTACCTGTCTCTTTGAGGTAGAGAAAATCTGGAGAACAAAGAATAGCTTTGTAGGTGTAGACTAAAGCTTCTCTTTTGGTCTTATTGAGCTTTTCCTTTGCAGCTTTAAATAAATCGATAAATGGCTTGATTTCTTCCTTAGTTAATGAACGCCGGAAGGCTTTTTCGGTAAAGTTTTCTATAGCTGCAATCGGTTCAGCGTCTTTAACTGTTTGTTGATTACCAAGAGTTAATTGTTGAGCCCCAGTATTATGACTCTCTTTAAGAGGGCCGGTAAATTCAAAGTTGTGTATACGGATCATTGGACCTTTCCAGACATCCGAAACTTTCCGCCCTGATACAGCATTTTTACCAATGATATGCCAGGCATGAGAACCTTCTTTGCCGCGGAATTCTATGTCGTCGTGAAAGTCACGGCAAATATCGCGCATCCACCAATCTGTTGATCCCGGACCATTATCCCAGTTTAGAAAAGGAATGTAGCCCTTATCCATCCAGACGGTTACTTCATAGTCTTCTTGCTGGTGGTCTTTCATATCCCATAGAGCAATACGCTTGCGGCTGTTGACACCAGTGCCGGCCACTCCTTCACTGTTGTAGGCAATATATAAGCCGAGTTGCATAGGTTGGGTGAGGTCTGCAGGAATATAGGTCGGGTCATAAGGGTGAGTCAGGCGGCGGATACCTTCTGCAGAAATCTTAAATGTGTAATAGCCTGCATGAGGCACACCCCGGTGACGGTATTTTTGAGGAACTGTTGCCATGGCAAGGTGATCAGAAAGATTCTTCTTACCACAACCTATATCCATGTATTTACCTGGAGTCGCTAAGCGGTACATCCAGGGCGTCCTTGCCTGTTCAGTCGGAGCCGAAGACCACTCTGTTGGTTTTACCCGGTGAGTTATTGCTTCTGGAGTTTTATCGAAATGCAGTGCCATTTCAAGGTATTTTTCTGCCGATTTTAAGTACTCCAGAAGGTGAGCGTCAGATAAGTTTTGAGACTCTGCTATATTTTTGAAGCCTTCATCTATCGTGTCATCCGGAATCATTTTGGCAGGGTCTCCGATGATTTTATCTAAACCGAGAAGGTCGCGCATGGTGTTGCGGTACTCGTTTTTATTAAGACGGCGCAGGACGGTAAAATCTTTTTTGTGAGAGTCATCCCAGGCAGTTAATGTTTGGGTTAATAATCCAATTATCTTTTTTGTTTCATCTTTAGAGGGTTGTTTCACAGACTTTTTCTCAGGTGGCATTTCACCAAGATTTAGCTGTTCGAGTATTTCACGGTAGGCGATAAGGTCATCTTCATTTTTGATAGCCTTGGCTAATTCACTGAATTCGCGATCGCCTTTTTGTTTTTCTATACCATGACAACTTACGCAGTAGGTGTCGACAAAATGGTGAATTGAAGAATCGATTTCAATAGCTAATTCTTCAGTTTCATTTTTATCTTCTGGTTTCTCTGTAGCCTTTTGATCCAGTTTTATACTTACTGGTTGGGAGTTTTCATTTATGGCTTTTTGTTGGGTTTTATAAGCGAAAAAGATACCTATACACAAAGCTGTAGTAAATAAAGTCTTGATAGAGTAATAATTGTTTTTGGCCATGTTACACACCAAATCCTGTCAGAGTACCAGTTGAGGTGTTAAACTTATCGATTTGCAGGCCAAAATTTTGCAACATAGTCAAGTAAAGATTACAGAGGGCGACTGAAGTATTTCCCTGACGCTCGTACTTTTTATGTTCACCATGTTTAAAACCTCCTCCTGCTAAGAGAATAGGTAAGTCACGATTACTATGAGAGTTGCCATTGCTCATGCCGCTGCCAAAAAGGACCATAGTGTTATCTAAAAGAGTTTGGCCGTTTGCTTCTTTTATGTTTTTAAGTTTACCGATAAAACGGGCAAATTCTCTGGTGTAAAATTTTTCAATAATGGAAAGCTCATCTATTATTTCTTCCTCTTGTCCATGGTGAGAAAGAGTGTGGATATCCTTGGTGACATTTAAACCGCCGCCTTCTTTACCCAGATGGTGAAAGTCAAGAGTAATAACTCTGGTAGAATCAGTTTGAAGAGCAAGAGCCATGAGATCATAAAAAATGGGAGTTTTATCGACCAGACTGGCATGGTCTATGGCATTTTTGAGCTTATAGCTAGTTTTAGGTTTGGCTTTGTCGAGCCAAATTCGCGATTGAGTGAATTTCTTTTCAAGTTCACGTACAGAAGTAAAGTATTGATCGAGCTTTTCGGTATCGGCTTTACCCAAGTTTCGTTCAAAAGATTTTGCTTGGCCACGAACAAAATCAAGAATCGATTTATCTTCCTGGATTTTTGCAGCGTGCTGTTGCTTGACCTTTGAACTGTAGTTTTGAAAAAGCAGGTTATAAAGAGCTCTTAAACTTTGAATTGGTCGGACCTGAGAACTGTGACTTGTCCATGAGGTGGCGTTGCTTAAGTTACTTTCACAGCCAAGAGTGAGGGAAGGAAAGCGAGTTTGTGCACCAACATGCAGGGCGGCCTTTTGATCAATTGATATGTTGCCTTCTTTATATCCTTTAGCATGATTGATGGGAATACCAGTCAGAAAATAAGGTGTCATCTCGTGACCACCAGACAAGTTGTGATCGAGACCGGAAAAGACCGTAAAGTCTTTGCGAAGGTGATTTAGTGACTTTAAATAGCGTGGGACTTTATAGTTCGCACCAACTTCTTTTGGGTGGAAATGCTTGGGTACCATCCCATAAAAAACACTGCTGGTGACCAGCCTTTTGGGAACCTTTGCATCTTTACTGTCAGCAGTTGCTTCCAACAAAGGCAGAGCCAGCATAACACCACCGGCACCTTGTAAAAATCTTCTTCTTCTCATTCAACACTCATAACACTTTGATTTAACAATTTAGAAGCTGTTACGACTGTTTTACAAATTTCCTTACAAGATACTGGTATAAATTATCTTTAAAATTGTATTATTTTACTCGTGAAATGATTAGTTCTGATTTTCTTTATCAGCTAAATAATACCAGTTTTGTTTACCATTCTTACCCTGCACCATTTTTGCTTCAGTCTCGGTGGATACATGAGAGTCAGCCCAAAGAACATTTGTTTTGCCGAAGTGACGGTCGCCAACCCGGTCAAGAAAACCACTTGGCTTGCGGCAGACCTTCGAATTCCAGCCAGCGACATCTGGCGTGTCTCCAACTAGGAAAGTTTCATATGGGTTAGTAATACTCAGGAATTTGTACCCATGGTAAATCTGACGGTCAGGATTGTTCTTATCTATCGGTGCATATGGTAGGTAATCTAAGTTCCAGCCGAGACCACCTGCAGTAGCATTGGCTTTATCACGAGAAGGACAATCCAGTAAACCGAGAGCAAAGTTACCGTTTAGAAATTCATCTAGAAGAGTTTTCCATTCCTGGTTATGGGCAGAACCATTCCAGTTAGTTGATATGGCACCGACGCATTTCGGCAGACGCAGGTTATAAGTTTTCTTATACATTTCTACTGCAACAGAGATCTGCTTCATGTTACTTAAACAGACTGCTTGTTTCGCTCTTTCTCTAGCTTGACCTAAAGATGGCAATAAAAGTGTTACGAGCAAAGCGATTAAGGCCAATACAACCAGCATTTCGATAAGGGTAAACTTTTTCACATTCAACTCACATACATACATTAAATATTTGTATGTTGAATAGAAGCGAACTCCGAGTAGTTGACACTATTTAATAATTTTTGATAATTCTTCTGCCAGCATTTTTGCGCCCGGAATTCCCAAGTGAACCGGATCAGTAGATCCTTCTCTCAGATTTTTCTCTGAACTGATATCGTGACCTATGATCAGTTTGACGCTTTGAGAAGATTTTTGGAAATTTTTGACAGTTGAGATAACAGCCTGACGAAACTCATCGATAGTGTGATCGGAATTCTTATTTTTAGATTTTTGAGTCTTGGTGTAGAGAGGCGAGATACAATAGATAGTCGCACTTGGTTGAGCTTTTGTAGCGATAGTTAAAAACTCTTTGTATTTCGCTGCAAATTCTGTTGGAGAAATACCGGAGTTCATATCGTTGTAACCAATGAGCAGGGTTATGATGTCTACTTTAGAAAAGCCTTTTAGGAGACCTGCTGCAGGAACAGATACTTTACCGCCGCCAACTGCCAGGTTGTATAGGTCTGAATTTAACTTTCTGGAAAGCAAAAATGGCCAGGTTTTGTATGTAGCAGAGCCTTGACCGGTACCGTGAGAAATTGAATCCCCGAATGCTGCATACGTTTTCTTCGGCGAAGTCTTCTCTAAAGAGGCTCCTTTACTAATTTCTATTCTAGAAAATGCGACTTTTGACCAAGAAGGTAAGCTGACTTCAATTTCGGCTAAATCCGAATTCGTTCTTGTGATTTCAAAGGAATGTTCAGGTTTTGATTTTGGAAATCTTTGTTCGAGTTTGAGTGTGCCATTTTCAAAAACTGCATACTCTGAACCACGGTTTTCACCTTCAATTGCTTTGAAGAAAAATTTAATTGATTCGCTATTAGTCTTAAACTTTAGAACTACCCCGGTTGTTGTCTGAGCTTTTACTGGGTCAAAAGCCAGTTGGCTTTTACTCATCTTAAGAATTTCCGTAGAATGTCTTTGAGGAATAACCATACCATCTTTTACAAAAGTATATTTTGCACCGGTGATTGTCAGCCTTTCGTCAGTGGCCTCAATTTTTTGAGTAGCCGATAAGTTTAAGACAAGTGTAAAAAATAAGATCAGTAAAAGTTTCATGTTTTCCTTTAGTAGAGACTAATCTAATTTATGGATCGCTGGCGTCCGCGCCGGCAAAAGTACTTTGGGAATGCCGAGCTGGAGCTCAGCGATCCATAAGTATTAGGTTTACTCTAAATTATAGTTTGGGTTGAGCTCCATTTTGGGAGCTTTTATTTCTATTAGTTTTTTCGCCAGTTTATTTTTTAGGTACTGAGCTTTGTCTGGCTCAGTTTTGAAGATGTTTTTACTTTCAGTTTCATCTTCTTTCAGATTAAACATTTCATATTTATTATACTCAGGGTATTCGATAAGTTTATAGTCCCCTTCGTAAATAACATTCCTCCAACTTTGAGCCCAGATCTTAGTTTTTTTACTGAGGCGAGCATATTTAGGGAAATAACAAAGAATACTGCGTTTACCGAGAGACGATTTTTCTCCTGTTAAGAGAGGAAGAATGCTTTTCCCACCCTGCGTCTGCTCATTTTTTGCATTGATGATTTTTGCAAGTTTAGGGAATATATCAACACCGATGATTCGGTCGTTACATTGACTTCCAGCGGCAATTTTTCCCGGCCAGGAAAATATGTAGGGGACACGCATGCCCCCTTCATATGTATCGCCTTTGGAAGCTCTCAGTCCCCCCGTGTAAATTTCTTTGAATGCGCCGTTGTCAGATGTAAAAATAATGAGTGTGTTTTCATCGATGCCCAGCTTCTTGACTTTTGACATAAGAGAGCCCACACAGTCATCCAGAAGCTTAGTCATAGCAGCAAGGATTGGCAGTTCTTCATCTTCATAAGTGTTGCCAAACTTCTTTTTAAAATGTTCGATATATTCTTTCTTGCTTTCTGTTGGACGGTGAACGAGATAATAGGGCAAATAAAGAAAGGCTTTTCTTCTTTAACGGCTTTTGTCATGAAAGCATTGGCCTTTTGAATAAAGAATTCAGCACTGGTCACATCTTTTGGACAGTCCACTTTTGGGTAAGATGTGAAGTTGTAGTGAACTCCTGCACTGGCGATCGATTCATCAAAACCATGAGTTAAAGGGTGACCATCGGTGTTATTGCTCACATGCCACTTGCCAAACATGGCTGTTTTGTAACCAGCATCTTTGAAGACTTCTGAGATTATCGTCTTTTCGTGAGCGACAACTTTATTTGGCGGTACGATATACTTGATTTGATTTTCTTGGCCGGTGTGACGGTCAACGACGCGGTAAACTCTGGTTCTTGAGCTGTATTGACCGGTTAGTAAAGCTGCACGCGATGGTTTACAGGTTGGGTAAGCTGCCAAGCCATTGGTGAACTTCATACCATTCTTACAAAGTTGGTCTGTGTTAGGAGTTTCCAAATATTGGCCGCCGTAGCAGTTGAGGCCGCGATAGCCTAAGTCATCAGCCAAAATCAAAATGACATTTGGTTTCTCTGTAGTGTAGGAACTGAGCATCAGGCTCATAAATAAAATCAAGTATCTCATATTTCTCTTCGCATTTTTTTAGATCAGTTGGCTGCTTTGCACAGCCGTGTGATTTATTTGTAATGAGATGATATCTGTTTTTGGATAACCAGGCTTATTTTTTCTTGTTCTTTTTCGGCTTCATATCAGCACCGACACTCTGTTTCCAACTATCGAGTTTCTTGGCCATTTCTTGAACTTTTTCTGGCATAGAATCCGCCAGGTTTTTACTTTCAGCAATGTCTTTCTTGATGTTATATAACTCAACAGTTTCAAGATTGTGACACTGAATGAACTTGTAATCACCTTCCATAATTGCCGACATATTGGTATCGCCAGTCTGAGCCGGGCGGCCAAGAGCAGAGTGCCAGAAAATAGGTCCACGCTCAAAAGTATTTCCTGAAAATGTTGAGAAGTAACTTTGACCGTCTTTGTGATCTTCTGGTGCTTGTTTTATGCCAGCGATTTCAAGGAAAGTAGGGAAGTGGTCTGTACCGGTGATTCTTTGTTGAGTCGTTGAAGGTTTCACTTTAGCTGGCCATTTAACAAGTAGGGGAACACGGTTGCCGCCTTCATAAATCCAGCCTTTACCGTGACGGTATGGTAAATTGGATGTCGCCAGTTCACGTTTTGATTCATGACCTTTTGAAGATAGACCACCATGGTCAGAAGTGAGGACAACAACAGTGTTATCTGCGATGCCCAGCTTTTCGAGTCTATTGAGTATACGGCCAACATTGTTATCCAGCTTTTCAATCATACCGGCATAAGAAGGATTGTTTTGAACTGACTTGTAAACTCCCGTAGAATTTTTGAGAACATCTTTTGTGGAAGTCGGGCCGCCATCCTGAATACCGAGTTTCTTAATTTTTTCTTCGTACTTCTTTACGAGGTGTTTTGGGGCTTCAATTGGTGTGTGAACGGCATAGAAAGCCAGGGTTAGATGAAAAGGTTTTTCCTTATTGGCTTCGATAAATGTCAGAGCTTCATCTGTTAGTCTGTTGGTTAGGTGTTTGCCTTCTTTACCTTCAACGATCGGGAAGTCTTCTTTCGATTTTCCCTTTTGAGTTTTATGAAAAGGGTAGAAGTAACTGGGAGGACCACCGGCATGGCCAGCCATGATACTTGTATCCCAGCCTTGATACTTGGGTTCACCACCATGACCACCTAAGTGCCATTTACCTATATAGCCTGTAGCGTAGCCAGCTGCTTTTAAGTGCTCACCAAATGTTTTTAATTTAAGAGGGAGTGTGTGTTTCGTCATTTTCTTTTTTCCAGGGACGCCGAAACGGGCCGGATATTGTCCGCTGAATATAGCAAAGCGTGAAGGTACACAACGAGGGTGGGCTACATAAGCATTGTCAAACTTTAAGCCTTTCGAAGCAAGCGAATCGATATGCGGGGTTTCATAGAAGGTTGAACCGTAGCAGCCAAGATCTTGACGGCCAAGGTCGTCGACTAGAATAAATATAATATTTGGCTTCTCTGCAGCAAAAATAGAGCAGACAGATAACAACATATACACATACAAGGTTTTCATACACATTTCCTTATTTCTTTGGTCTTCTAATGGCGCTCGGGTGGCAGCAGTTGACACATGGTGTATAAAATAGATTGATTTAATATATGGTTTGGGCATGGCTGAAGACAATAAATTTTCGATGAATATGAATCTCCTGCAGCACTTTGATGCAGCTGTGGAAGATGAAGATGCCAGTTTAAAAGATTCAGACCGTTATGTTGAATTGACCTGCCTCACTAAGAAATATTCTGAAGGTAGTCCGCTTAATGAAGGCGGCATGAAGAAGATTGTTCACTGTCGGGATTTATTTACTGATAGAGATGTCGCTATGGCAGTTCCTAAAGATGATCTCGATGGCGAGGGAATTGATCGTTTTATAGAAGAAGCCCGTATAACAGCGAGCCTTGAACATCCAAATATTGTTCCAGTTCACGAACTTTCAGTAGATGAGGGGCGGCCATTTTTTACAATGAAGATCCTTGGTGGAGAGAACCTTGGTGAAGTCATTAAAAAAATGAATCAAGCCGAATATAAAGAGCGCTACACTTCGCAGTATATGTTGGAGATTTTTCTGAAAATATGCGATGCCATAGCCTTTGCTCATTCGAAAGGAATTCTGCATTTAGATGTAAAACCCTCCAATATTCAGATCAATTATTATGGTTATGTCGTGGTTTGTGTTTGGGGCGTGGCGTGTTATCTGGATAAAAAAAGTCACGACTCTAAAAAAATTATCGGTACACCAGGATATATGTCACCTGAATTAATTAATGGCGAGCAGGTCACTGAACGGTCGGATATTTTCAGTCTCGGAGCACTTTTGTATACCATGCTGCTTCACAAGATGGCTTTTAGCGGTGCAGAAAACGAAACGGTTAAGAAACATGTTCTTGAAGGAGAAATGCAGGAGCCAGCCGAACTTCCAGCCAGTCTAAAGGCAGTTGTCTTGAAGGCACTTTCAACTAAAGAAGAAGATCGCTACAAAGAATGTTCTGAAATGGCAGATGACATACGGGCCTACTTAAATGGTTTTGCGACAAGTGCTGAGGATGCCGGTTTTTTGACGCAGTTTATGTTGATGGTGAAACGCTACAAAGTTTTATCTGCAACAATTATATCTTTTATTCTGATTATTGGGCTCATAACTTCTTCTTTTATTGTTCACCTAAATGCTGAGAAGAAGATCGCTATTCTCGCCAAGGACGAAGCAGAAAAGTCTCGTGATGAAGCAGATAAAGCCCGTAAAGAAGCAGAAGAGTCGAGAGATCTGGCGAATAAAGCCAAAGAAGACAGTATGCAGGTAAGAAAATCAGCCGCTCCGAATTTTGTGAAATATGCCCGCCGAGAATATAGCGAAACAGACTTTGAAAGGGCTTACAGGCTGACTAAAAAAGCCATGGAGCTTGATCCTGAAAGCCACAATGCAAAAAGGTTCATGGTTAATCTTTTAATGGGAAGACGTGAATTTGATGAAGCACTTCAATTAATAAACTCACTTGATAATAAAGCAGAGTTTGATGAAAGAATTGAATTTATTAAATTCTGTCAGGACCTGAAACAGAAAGGCCCACTGATCGAACAGCAGCCTTTAGTACCAAAATTTGTTGATCTTCGATATATAAAGGGAGCTCCCGGGCTGCGTATGCACCTTCTATATTCCCTTACTTTTGATTATTCTTTAGAGCAAAGGCTGGATTTTGCCAAGCGTTATCTTAAGAGTATAACAGTCATAAAAAAATTTAGATTTGATCTTTCTTACGAAGGTGAAAATATGCTTCTGTCCTTGGCAGGAAATGTTGGTATGTATAGCATCGTTTCCCTTCATAATTTACCTATTATAGAATTGGATGTTTCAAACACCTCAGTTCATGACTTGAGAGCATTGTCTAACATGAAGTTGAGAAAGCTTAATCTTGAGGGGACGGATGTCTTAGATCTTGGTCCTTTAGCAAATTGTCCTTTGCAAGAGCTTAGTATTTACAAGACAAATGTAAAGCATTTGGAGAAGTTAGAGAATACTCCATTGGAAGTTTTAACTCTTAATAATCGTTGGGTGGATATTTCTGAGTTAGAAGGATTTAAAAAGCTTCGCAAGTTAAATATACCAAGAGGGTTTTTACCAGAGAAGGAAATCAAGACTCTTCGCGAGAAGTATGAAGTCGTTGAGTTTTAATTAAACAGTCAGGTAAATTGACTTTAAGAAATACTACTAACTAATAAAGTGCAATATCATCCGAAAATGGATCATGAAGCTTTCTGTATTGATAGATCTAAATAAAGAATACTTTCTAACTGTTATTCATTAATACTTTGCAAATAATCATTGATCACTGGAGACGTAATTGCTTGGCAAGAACGAACGAAATAAAAAATGGCTGATAAACGTGGCAGATATCACAAATATACGTTCACAATTGCGTGAATTACAAAATAATGAAGGCGGAGTGGCCTTAGCCGATGGCTGGTCTGAAAGTCTGCAACAACTCTGTGAGCTCAAGTATGCTCTTGATGAAACATCGATTATTGCTGTGACAGATGTTAAAGGCGTTATCACCTATGTTAACCAAAAGTTTTGTGAAATCTCTCAATACAGTCGAGAAGAATTAATTGGTAAGACTCATAAGGTCGTATGGTCTGACCACCACACTAAAGGTTTCTTCAAAGAAATGTGGGAGCAGATTTCATCGGGTAAAGTCTGGCGTCAGGAAATCTGTAACTGTGCTAAAGACGGTTCTCTTTATTGGGTCGACACGACTATCGTTCCTTTTCTTGATGAGAAAGGGAAACCTTACCAGTATTTGGCAATAAGAAATGAAACTACAGACAAGATTCTTATGCGTAAGGCGCTTGAGAACCTCCTCGATTTATCTGTAGAAAAGAGTGGCGCGAGCACTTTTAGAGGTGTTTGTAAAAGCATTCAGGAACTGCTTGGTGTTTCCTATGTATTGATCAATGAAACTAAGAATGGCCGTGGGCACAATTTAGCGATTTGGACTAAAGATGGTTTAGAAAAGTCCTCTGAATATGATCTAAGTGGAACGCCTTGCAATGAGTTAATGGTCAAAGATCAATTAACTATCAGTGCAGGTTTAAAGGAGCACTTCCCTGAAGATGAAATCCTGCAAAGTATGGATGTCGAAAGTTACGTTGGCGTAACATTGAAAAAATCCTCAGGAGAGGTCATTGGCAACATTTGCCTTCTCGATCACAAAGCTAATTATAGAGAGAAACTTCACTTAGATATAGTCAAGTTATTTGCGCGCCGAGTGGAAGCTGAAATTGAGCGTCTTCATGCACTAGAAGCTTTAAAGGGAAGTGAGGCTCGCGTCAAAGCTGTGATTCGTTCTTCAGTGGATGGCATACTTATAGTCGATGAAAATGGTTTAATTGAGTCCTGTAACCCAGCAGCAAGTACAATACTAAAGTGTTGCCAAGTTGCAGTATGTGGGAAGTCTATCAAGAATATTATTCCTGGCTTGTTTGATGGGTATGAAAACTTTAAACATAGACTCGAAGCTTTAGTCGGGCCAATTGGCCAGGAAGTCATAAAACAAATACCGTCGAGTAATCCAGTGCCTGTCTATGTGACTGTTTCTGAAGTGAAACTTGACCATCACAGTCTTTATATGTTTACGATTCGAAATCTAAAGAAACAGAAAGAAACAGAAGCTAAACTTCAAAGTGCTGAAGACCAGCTAAATGTGCAGACTTTATCTACTCAAAGATTATCAGCTCTTGCGGCTATGGCAGCAGGCATCGCTTATGAGTTAAATCAGCCTCTTTCTGGCATTCGTGTTTACGCACAAATGATCAGTAAACTTTTAGAGCAGCCCGAAAAGGTGAACCACGGCCTAGCCTTAGAAACGACTGCAAAAATTATTAAGCAAGTGGATCGCGCTTCAATAATTATAGATCACATGAGAGAGTTTTCTGCTGAAAAGAGCGACCGCGATTTGCAGTTGACAGAGGTCTCTTTGAAGGCTTCTGTTGAAGCGTCTCTTGACCTCATTGGCCAACAGTTAAAAAGCAATGGGATTGTTTTTACGAATGCGATAGATGAACAGCATTTAGTGGTAGCCAATAGCAGTCGCCTGGAGCAGATATTCATCAATCTATTTTCAAATGCCAAGGACAGCATTATGGAGAAAGCCGAAAGAGGCAACGAATTAATCAAAGTCCGATCAGAACAAACAGAAGCAGGTATAGACCTATTTGTTGAAGATAGTGGCAGTGGAATTCCAATTTATGTTCAAAATAGCCTTTTTGAGCCTTTTGTGACTTCAAAGCCTCCTGGCTCTGGAACGGGGCTTGGTTTATCGATCTGCGTCGGCATTTTAAAAGATTTTAACTCTACAATTTCTCTTGTCAGGACAGGCGAGAAAGGCACCGTTTTTAAACTCTCATTTCCGGGGATGGAATAGATTATGGAAGATATAGAACTCAGTAAGAATGTTGACGTTTTACTTGTGGATGATGACGAAGCAATTCGCGATAGTCTTAGTTTTTATCTGGAAAGTTCCGGTTGGAAAATCAAGGCGTTAGAATCTCCTCTGGAAGCTCTTGAAGTCGTTAAGGAAGGCTTTGGCGATATCGTTATTTCAGACATAAAAATGCCGGACATGGACGGACTGACATTCCTTTCAAAAGTAAAAGAGGTCAATCCAGATCTGGAAGTTTTGATGATTACCGGTCACAGTAACGAAGCTTTGGCGATAGAAGCTTTAAAAAATGGTGCCTTTGATTACTTCCGTAAACCTTTAAATGCAGAAGAAATAATTACTTCCCTTTATCGAACCAGAAAGTATCAGCGCTTACGTGAAGAAAATCGCAAACTACAGTCAATTTTGGATGGCTATAATAAAGAAGAACTCCCTACATTTTTTGGAGAAAGTCCAAAAGGTCAGGACCTTCTAAAACAACTGCAAAGAGCCGCTTCTGTTGATGATGCAACCATACTTTTGAATGGCGAGAGTGGTGTTGGTAAAGAAGTCGCTTCTAGAATGATTCACAGTCTTTCCCGGTCTAAAAATAAACCTTTTGTGGCACTGAACTGTGGCGGGCTTGCCGAGAATATTCTTGAGTCAGAACTTTTTGGTCATGAACGAGGCTCGTTCACGGGAGCAGATAAACAGAAAGCTGGAATATTTGAACTTGGTATGGGTGGAACTGTTCTACTCGATGAAATAAGTGAAATGAGTTTACATGCCCAAAGCCGTTTTTTAAGAGTCCTGGAAGAGAGGACTTTTAGAAGAGTCGGTGGTGCTAAAGAAATCAGTTTTGCCGGAACTCGAATTATTGCAGCCAGTAATAAAGACTTAGAAAAAATGGTCTATGAAGAAAAGTTTCGTCATGATCTATATCATCGCATAAATACCGTTTCTATCAAGATTCCTCCTCTAAGGGAAAGACAGGGAGATATAGTTCCTCTTAGCCGCTATTTTTTAGATGATTTTGGTAGGCGGAGAGGTCGTGAGTTCAGTCTAGTGAAGTCTGCAGAAAATGCTCTTATGAAGTACGAATTCCCAGGTAATATACGTGAGCTGCGAAATATGCTTGATCGTGCTACTATCTTTGCTCAGACCGATAAGATAACAGCTCAGGATCTTGGCCTTAAAGCCGATTTGGAAGAAGCTGTTGTAGACGCCGGTTTAAAGATGCCGGATAATTTAAACCTTCAGCATCATGAGGAGATGTTGATACGTGCTGCGATGCAAAAGAACCCTGGAAATCACTCTGCAACGGCAAGAAGTTTAGGTATTACACCTCAGGCACTTTACCGCAAGATTGAGAAGTTTGGCATTGAGTAAGTGAAATAAATACAAAGGTTATAACTAATTAAAATCGGTAAACCTCCGGCTCTGCCGGATGGACCCTTATAGTTTTACTTTTTCGGCAGTAGGCCTTTTCCTTATCCTGGACCGCTCAAAGTCTATAGATAAGGAAAAAGCAAATGGAATACAGAAAACTAACCCATTCAACTTATTATTGCAATTATCATGTAGTGTTCATCCCTAAGTATCGGCGCAAAATACTATATGGTAATATCAAGCAGCATTTAGGTGCTGTTTTTCATAATTTGGCATGTCAAAAAGACTGCAAAATTGAAGAAGGGCATTTAATGCCTGATCATGTACACATGTTAATCTCAATTCCTCCTAAACATCCAGTGAGTAATGTTATTGGTTTTATGAAAGGAAAAAGTGCGATTTACATTGCTCGAAATTTATTGAATCGTCAAAAAAACTTTACAGGGCAAAGTTTTTGGGCAAGAGGATATTTCGTAAGTACAGTTGGTCTAAATGAACAGACCATTCGAGACTATATTAAAAATCAAGACAAAGATGACCGAGATCAAGACGAACTTGGGTTATTCAAATAAAGATTAGATACTAACAATCCGCTTTGAGCGGTTCCCATTCCAAGCCTCCGGTTTTACCGGAGGTTATTGACTTGAAAGTTAGTTTTGATGGCGTGTTTGTTGCATGATCTGTTGAAAGTATTCCTTGTAATATTGGCCATAGTGACCTGCGTGATTGATTTTAAACTTTTGAAGGAATTCACCTATGGTGAATGATTTGTTTCTCTGTAGTTCATCATGGATTGCCATCATTTTTATATTCTTAAGGTAGAGCGCGGGTGAAATGTTCATATGCTTGCGTAATGTTGTTTCAAAAGGGCGATTTGAGAGATTGAGAAAGAATTGAATATTGACTTACTCTTCCTTCCTTCATATTCTCCAAATTTAAATATCATTGAGAGACTATGGAAGTTCGTCAAGAAACATGCATTAAAATCTCAATATTATGCCAAATTTGAAGATTTTAAACAAGCAATTATTACGACGATTAAGTCAGATGACTTAGAAGTATTAAAAGAGTTAGAAAGCTTATTAACTTTAGATTTTCAAGATTTCTCAAAAGCTAAGATATTAACCGTTTAAAGTATAAAATTTTTTGTTTGTCCATTTTACGGCTAATTCACAATTTTTATTATATGAGTGGGTTTGAGAATTTTTTTTTATAACATTCAGAAGCTGTTTGTTGATTTGATCAAGAGCTGATTATTAGAGATAAGGGCAATATTGCTTTGAAAGCAAAATGGTATTTTTCATTTAACAAAATGTAATAACTTCGACAATAGCCATATTTGCGTTGGTTGAATGAGCGGTTATCTACTCGCCCTGTAGCTGTTAATCCAGGAAGCCAGATATTTGCCAGGACACTCAGTTTGGTTTAGGTGTCTGTGGCCGACAACACTTTTAGCAGAGATCTTATGCTTACTTCTTAAATTGCTCAGCAAGGCAGTTAGAGAAGTAAGTTGGCTTTTTGCAGGGTAAGCTTTGTTGAAGTCACCGATGAGAGATATGCCAATGTTGTTTTGATTATTTGAACGGGCATGTGCACCCTGGTAAGCAGCAGGTCTACCTTCATATATGGTGCCATCGCGGCCAATAATATAATGATAGCCGATGCAAGCCCATTTGCGATTATTTCGGTGATGACTTTCCATTCCCTGTAAAAATTTGACATCACTCATTTTACTGAGCTTTGGGCCATCGTCTGTATGGTGGATAGTTATTTTCGTTACCTTTCCCATGGGAGTGACATTTCCCTTTACCTTGTATTTGGCCCAACGAGAGCGAGGAATTACTGAAATGTTCTTAGATACAGGGTAACTCATTGGTGGCGGATTTACCTTTGCCTTAGAAAGTTTGTAGACCCCTGGAAGGTAAAGCCTTTGGTCTATTTCTAAGCGCGTACTTTTAAGATTGTTATAACGTTGAATTTGAGCAACTGTGAGACCGGATCGACGTGAGATTGAAGAAAGGGTGTCTCCCTTACGAACTTCATAGACCGGGTAATTAGGCTTTAGTATTGGTTTTTTACTGCTGGACCTTGTTGGTCTAGGGGCTGGTGTGTTGTTAACTCTGCCTGGTGTTTTTGAAGAGGGTTTAGCGGTATTCACATACTTATAACTGGGTTGAGTCGAACTACAGGCTGCTAAGAATAAAGCCGATATCAGCAAAAAAGAGTATTTGAGCATGTGTCCCATCATGAAGTTTTGAATTCAAGGAATTTATCACTAGGTCAGCTATACTTCAATGCTCAAGCTGGTAAATGTTTTTTTAGTTTTAAAAGGAGTATTATTGAGCCAGTTAAAAAGAGACTGCCGATTATACCAAAAAAATTTTGAAAGCCATCTTGGCTGATTAACCATCCGGCAAATGGGCATATTGCTGCAAAGGTCAGGCGAAATGAAAAATTGGCAATTGAAAGAATTCCAGCGCGATTTTCACTGGGAATGACTCCTTGCTTCAGACTATTTAAAATGGGGTAGTTAACACCGCGTTCAAAAGTGAGGAAATAGTAGAAAACAAAACCGATTGCACCAGGAAGAAGAAAAAGGCCAGAATAGCCTATTGAAAGAAGAAAAATACATAGCATGAGAGCTTTGAAAACTCCTACTTTCTTTTCTATTCGATGGCTGAAGATAGAACCCAGTGCAACGAAGAGGTTGGCTAAGGCCCAGTTGAGTCCAAGAGCAACGGATGAGATGCCGCTTTCTTTAGCGTATTGCTGGATGTTCCAGACTTGCAAGTAAGACGCTATGCCCAATATGATAAAGAGCAAAGTTGAGTATCTGAGTAAAGGGGACTGGATGAAAGTCAATTTGAAGAGGTCGAACATTTCGCGCACTTTGTCTTTGCGTGTAGACTTTTGTCTTTGAGGTTCGGTTATAAATAAGGCAAGTACAAGACTAAAGATAGACATAAATACCTGAATGATGAAAGGTAAGTAGGGGTTAATTGCATAGAGCAGTCCGGCCGATAAGGCACAGCAGCCTTCAGTTATTTGTCCCCAGAAAGAGACTTTACCACTCCATTTTGACAGTTCGTAAGTGCGGTTCAGATTGGTTAAAGATTCATATAGGAGGGCGCTGTCTGTTCCATATATAAACGCCCAGCCAATGCCGAGAAAAATATCTGCTAACAAAACAGCGGAAAAAGTCTCGGCGAAGGAGTAGAGCGACCAGCAAATAGTAAGAGAAATAGCTCCGAGAATGAACGTTTTTTTGTAACCTATGCGATCGGCTAACCAACCGGCAGGGAATTCGAAAATGGCACAGACAGTTGATTTTATGGCTTGAATCATCAAGATTTGATCCGGTGGTAGGCCAATTTGAATCTGAAGGAAAATTGTGATGATAGCCAGAGGGAAAAGAGACATCTGGAAACATCGAAAGAGGCAGAGTAGAACCAGATTTCTCTTCACTTCTTATTAGTCCGCCTGAGCGTTGATAATCTCAACAATGCGGTTGATTTTGACGTGCTCTTTGAAAAGTTTGATGGCGCGTTTGATCTTGCCTTTATTTTGAGTGTCGATTTTAGCAACCAGGTGGTCCATTTTGATAACCGCATCGTAGGTGTCAAATGGAGTCTGAACAACTGGTATAGAAAGCTCTTCACAGTGCTCCACCTGTTCAGCAGTCAGTTCACCTTGGCCAGTTACCAATATACCAGCCATATGAAGGGGAAGGTTTCGCTCTTTACAGAGGTTCTCAAAGTTTTGCAGGGCTTCGTCTAGTCTTCTGTAACTAACTACCAGCAATAGTTTTGAAGGATCATCGCCAGGTGCAAATTCCATGTTGATGCCGGCAATAGTATCTGCGACGACATTCGATAGAAATTCACGACCGTTGAGAACTTTTCCTTTAACGGCTTTGACGATGTGGCGCATAGAAGGGTAAACCAGGACTTCATCGTAAGGAATGATGCCGAGAAGTTCGATGTCCCATTTCTTAAGAGCAATTTCTAGATAATGACGAACTTTGTCCATTTTTTTTACGTGGACTTTGTTGATCAATACGCCAACAATTTTAACGCCAGCCTGATCAAAAACCGCTTTGCAAAGAGAAAGGCGGTCAAGGGTATTGCCAATTCCGCCCTCGAGTACAAGAATGACTTCTGATTCAAGTTGTCGGGCTACTTCGGCATTTGATAAATCAACAACACTGCCGACTCCCGGGTGTCCGGTTCCTTCGTAGACGACCATCTCGTGACGGTCACGCAAGAGTTCGGCAGAGTCAAGGATATTTTTGACGAATTCGCCTGGGCGTGGGTTTTCAATATAGTCAGCGGTGTCACCAGGTCCCAAAATGACCGGGCTGTGAATTTCTGGTTCCAGGTCAAAGTTCATGCAATCAGCAAATAGAACTGCATCTTTGTCGACTCGCTTGCCTTCTACTTCAAGGTACTGTTGACCGAGAGGTTTGCAGTAGCCAACATTTTTTCTTTTACTTTTTAAGGCAGCCAAAAGGCCAAGAGTCATGGTAGTTTTACCAACGTGCTGACTGGTAGCTGCAATGTAAATTGATTTTTTACTCATAAATCCCTGTGTTTTATAAGAAATAGTTTTCGACAATGGCGCTAAAGTCTTCCATTGGCAGAGTCTGCTCTTTGTTTTCTAAAGCCACAGATGAAATTAAAAGTGGTCCCTGACACTCTTTTTCTGTCATGACTCCGTGTGAGCCTTTAACGAGATTTGCGTCTAGTGGAATGACATCTAACAGATAACGGAAGCCAAGTTTTTTCTTGAGAACAGTCCAGGCCGCTTTAGGCTTGCCACCAGGAATCATGAAGAGCTCAACTGGGTCATAGCCAGGTTTTTTATGGATGTCGACACAACGGGCATAGTCCGGAGCGAGAGCATCATTCAACCAGTAGTAGTAAGTGAACCAGGAGTTTTTCTTGGCAAGGCAGACAATTTCACCGCTGCGAGGATGATTGAGTTGAACTTTATCTCTTTCATCGCCAACAAAGATTTCATCGATTCCAGCCAACCTCTCAAGAACTTTGACTACTTTGGGAATGTCTTTTTTATTTTGAACATACACATGAGCCAACTGGTGATCGGCTACAGCAAAGGCGCGGCTGGCTCCGGCATCGAAGTGTTCTTCACCAACTTCCATACGGACTTGAATAAAACCGTTTTCTCTTAAGGCTCTATTGATGTGAACCGGATTATCGACTTCCATGATCCCATACTCAGAAAGGACTATAACTTCGTAGTCATTTTTTTCTGCACAGTTGCGCAAGTCGCCAATCACTTTGTCGAGCTCCATCATATCGGTGATGATCGAAGGGTGATTCGGTCCGACTCTTTGCAGGTTATAATCCAGGTGTGGTAGATAAACCAGGCAAAGGTTGGGGTTCTCCTTATTCATTACCTGAATTGAAGCATCGGCGATCCACTGGGTCGATTTAATACTGGTCATTGGTCCCCAGAAATCGAAAAGCGGGAATTGGCCAATTTCCTTTTCCAGTTCGTCATTTAGAGTAGCCGGGTATGTGTAGGAGCCTGGATATTTGGAGCCGTCTGAACGGTAGATAGGTCTTGGAGTGGCAGAAAGCTCGGCCGTTGAGTACATGTTATACCACCAGAACATTTTGGCAGTTTTAAAGTCCGGCTGTTGCTTTTTGATCTTGTCCCAGAACTTTTCACCTTCAATCAACTGGTTGGTCTGACGCCAAAGCCAAACCTGTGCCAGGTCTCTGAAGTACCAACCATTGGCTACTATACCATGCTCTTGAGGAGTCTTACCGGTCATAAGAGTTGCCTGAGATGTACAGGTGACGGCCGGGCAGGGAGGTTTTAGGTATTGTTTATGTTGATCATAGTAGTGTTTAAGATTAGGCGTTTTGTCGCTAATAAGTTCTTCCGCAAGTCCGACGGCATTGATGATGAGGAGTTTTTTCATTCGTTATACAAGACCTAATCAAGAAATTAATTTGAGATAATTACAATACTGTGGGCAATTGGACGTTATGTAAAGAGAGAATTGAGAGTAATTTCAGTTTTTTGAGGCATAATGGAGCTTGCAGGGAAATATTGGCCTCGTAACCTTTTAAAGGACTGGCAGAATTCATATAATTTCAACTTAACGGTCAGTCTCCAAAATTAGTAAAGGAAATTTATGCTCGTCAAGCTTAGATGTAAGAGCTGTTTTGCAAAAGTCGCTGCCGATGACGATGTATTAGGTAAAGAAGTCAATTGCCCAAATTGCAATGTACGCTTTTTTATACCGGTTCCACAATTTGGTTTTGGTAAAGTTCTTGGCGGTTATGAAATAGAGCAATTCCTTGGTTCTGGCGCTATGGGGGAAGTCTACATGGCTCGCCAGGTGTCTATGAACCGCCCTGTTGCACTTAAAGTGATTAAGCATGATATCTCGATGGATACTGAAGTTGTACAGCGCTTCACTCACGAAGCTCAAACTCTGGCTCGCTTGAATCATCCAAATATCGTACCCGCTTTCGACGCTGGCCATACAGATGAATGCTACTATATGGCGATGGGTTACATAGATGGTGAAACTCTTGAGGATAAGCTTAAACGTTCCGGAGCCATGAACGAATTGGAGCTCTTGAAAATTTCTTTGAAAGTTATCGATGCCTTAGAGTACGCTTGGAATGAATTTAAGCTTTTACACCGCGATATAAAACCGGCGAATATTATGATCGATCAGTTGGGTGAGGTCAGAATCATGGATATGGGTATTGCTAAAAATACGACGGAAGATGGTGGTTTAACTCAGGCGGGAATGGTCGTTGGAACTCCTTTCTTTATGAGTCCTGAACAGGCTCAGGCTAGTACCGGTATAGACTTTAGGTCAGATGTCTATGCATTGGCAGCAACGATGTATCATATGATTACCAGTGTTTTACCTTTTCAAGGTCCAAATGTCATGGCGATTTTAGCCAAAAAAGTAAATAGTCCAATTATTCCTCCTCATGAAATTAAGCCCTATGTGACTGAAGAGACATCGAATCTTATCTTAAAACTTTTGAGTTATCAACCAGCAAAGCGGTTTGGGGACTTCGATGAATTAAGAAGTTTGATGGATGAGTGTATAAAGTCTGCTGAAAATAATAAGGCCAAGTCAGATAATGTTGTTAAGACCAAGTTTATAAAAGTTCCGGACGAAGTTTTGGAAGCGGCGAAGACTGAAGTTATGGCAAAGTCAGAAAATGTCAGAGCTATGAAACACAATAATCCCAAAAATCGTGCCTTACTTGTCAGTCTCCTCAGTGTGATATTTCTTTTATTGGTAGCATTATTGGTCATTCCTTCAGAACAAACTTCAGCAGATAGTAAAGTTGCAGAGACCAATGTTCAGAAGATATCCAAAGCTCCTCAAGTAAACCAACAGGCTTTAACTGAGATGTTTGCAGAAACTGAGCCGGAAGTATTTAAGGATACATTCAGTAATCTTTCCGATATGGAATTTTTTAAGCTGAAACAACAATACATCCTACGTGGCAGAGGGCGTATGGGGGTCGAGTCTTTAAAATACCGTGGCAGTGTGAGCAAAGATGGTGCCTTGATCTTAAAGAAAGGGGTCTACTACGATGATTTACTAAAACCTGAGCTTCATGATAGTCTACAAGAGAAAAATGGTTTTGGCCTATATTTGTCCTTTATGACTAGTGACCAGCAGCAGGGCGATGGGGTTATTTTTTCTTACGGAAAAGATGAAAAAGACTTTAATTTTAAGTTCGAGAGTAGAGGGAATGATATCTATTTGGTCACCAGGCAGTATTTGAATAAAAAACCGGTGATTCGAGAGCAGAAGTTACTGACAGCGAAAAAAGAATTATACCGCCTTTTTGTGTCTTATAGACCGGGAAAACTTCAGGTGTTTAGACATACAAAGAAAGTTGTTGAGTTTGATGATTATTCCGGCTTGATGGAGAATTGGCTGACACTTCCTTTTTCGTTTGGCGATCATCTCAAAGGGACGCATAAATACTGGAGTGGTTCTATCTACAATTTCGCACTTTTTAGTGCATTTGTAGACGAAAGGAGGATGGCCGAAATAATTAGTCTTCTAAATCGAAAATTTGAGAAGCCGGGCAAAAGGTTTAAGCGTTAAAAGATTCTTATGATTAATTTGCTTATTGCTGTGCTTCCAGAGAATTTTCACCTGTAACTTTCCTCCTCTAGTCTTATATTAACTGCATAAAAATTATATTTTAATTGTTTATTTCAGTCAGGAAGCTGGCTTTTTATATATTTTTAATTGGTTTCGGCCACTTTTATATAGATTTTCGAGGGTGATTGCCTGTCTGAATCAGAAACAGTTTGTAACTAGGACGGCAGATTTGGATAGTTTATTTGACCATACTCAGGCTCACGCTGGCTCGCAGTCAAATGTTCCACTCGCTGCGCGAATTCGTCCTCAAAATTTAGATGAATTTATTGGTCAAGGCCATATTCTTAATCCAGGTAGTCTTTTACGCCGGGCTATAGAAGCAGATTGTTTCACATCAATTATTTTTACAGGTCCTCCTGGAGTTGGTAAAACTTCTCTTGCTGGAATCATCGCCAGTTCAACCAGTTCAGATTTTATTTCTTTATCCGCATTGAGTGCTTCCGTAGCAGATGTTCGAGAAGCAATCGCAAAAGCTATCGAAAGTCGACGTTTCAGCGGCCGTAAGACAGTTCTTTTTATCGATGAGCTGCACCGTTTCAATAAAGCACAACAGGACAGTCTTTTAAAAGACATAGAAAATGGCAATATTCGTTTTATTGGTGCGACGACTCACAATCCGCAATTCTATATAATTCCCCCTTTAGTATCCCGCTCGCAAGTTTTTAATTTGCAGTCATTGGATGAAGTCGATATTCAGGCATTGCTTAATCGTGCCGTTGAGCACGCACAAGGTTTTGCGGATAAGCAGGTAGAGCTTCAGTCGAATGCAGCCGAATTTTTGGCGTCAATATGTGAAGGTGATGCGCGTAAAGCTCTCGGAGCCCTGGAGCTTGCAGTGCTCACGACTAAAGAAAATAACGACGGTTTGATTGTCGTCGACCTTGAAACCGCAGAGCAGTGCATTCAAAAAAAGGCTGTTAATTATGATGACGATGCTCACTACGATACAGCCAGCGCTTTCATAAAAAGTATGCGTGGAAGTGACCCTGATGCCGCAGTCTACTGGTTGGCAAAGATGCTTCATGCCGGAGAGGATATTCGTTTTATTGCCAGGCGTATAGTGATATTTGCGTCTGAAGATATTGGCAATGCGGACCCTCGAGCCTTGATGTTGGCAACTTCTGCTATGCATGCAGTTGATTTTGTGGGCATGCCAGAAGCTCGAATTATACTTTCTCAGGCTGTAACTTATTGCGCTACAGCTCCTAAAAGTAACGCTGCCTACATGGCAGTCAATGAAGCTTTGGCAGATGTCGCTTCCGGGCGCTTGAAGCCTGTCCCTATGCACTTGAGAGACCCGCATTCATCCGGTTACAATCCATCGGGTGCTGACTACGTATATCCGCATAATTCAACCGAAGGATTTGTGAAACAGGATTATCTTGGTGCAGAAAAGAATTACTATAAGCCGGTAGATCGTGGTTATGAAAAGCAAATTCAGGAAAGAATGAGTTACTGGGAGGCGATACGTGAACGAAATTAGTATCGCTAAGCAAGTTTTGCGTCAGAAGCTTTCCTCTCCAGAGACAGCCTGTTCTCAAAAAGTTCTAAGTACAGTTAAAAATTGGCAGACTTTTCAAGAAGTGGAGTCCATTGGTATTTACATTGCCATGAATGATGAAGTGAATTTGAATGAGTTATTAGAGACTGACAAAAAGCTTTATTTACCGATTTATGACAAAGTTAATAAAGTTTATCGAATGGCATTGGTTCAGGATAGTAAAGATCTGGTAGAAGGAAAGTTCGGTATATCGGAGCCTTCTGAAAAATGTCGATTGGCAGATGTCGACGATATAGGCCTGTGGTTGATTCCTGGTAGAGCTTTTGATAAAAAGGGAAATCGGCTTGGAAGAGGTAAGGGTTTTTACGACAGGTTGTTGGCCGATGAAAATGGTTTAAAAGCCGGCGTTCCGGCAGATGGCAAAGTTTTAGAGAATGTTCCAACTGATAAGTGGGACGTTAAGATGAATTTTCTTCTTTTGGAAGATGAAGTTATGACGTGTAATTGATTTAAATATAAGGATATAAATTATGGATATAGTATTTCTCATAGTGGGTGCAGGTCTGGGCTATGGCCTAGGTCTTTTTCAGATGCGTTCACAAATGTTTAAAGATAGAAAAAGTCAGGAGCAGTTAGCCGAAGACGGTCGTCGTGCTGCTGAAAATATGAAAGCCGATGCTCTCAAGGAAGTCGATGAGGTCCTAGCTGAGAAAAAAGAAGAAATGGATCGCATATTGGCTGAGAAGAAAAAAGAATTAGAAGAACAGACAGACCTTTACTACGGAAAGCAGAAAGAGATTGACGCAAAGTGGGATTTGGTTGATGCCAAGCGTCATGAAATTGATAAAAAAATCGCAGATTTAAGTAAGCATGAAGAGCATATTCTTCATCAGGAAAATGAGCTTGAAGACAAAATCATCCGTGAGGAAAAACGTCTTGAAGCTTTAGCGGATATGGATGCCGATGAGGCCCGCCGTCGTTTTGTTGAAAAAATCGAGCAGGACATGGCAGCTGAAGCAGAAGAAATCATCCGTAAAAGCCGTCAGAAAACTCAAGAACAGATAGAGCAGGAAGCTCGCGATACAGTCTTTGACATAATGCAGCGCTATGCGTCAGAGTGTGCCGAGAGCCGCACGACTTCCACAGTTTATTTACCGAGTGACGAGATCAAAGGTCGTATTATCGGTCGTGATGGTCGTAATATCCGTACTATAGAGACGTTGACCGGTGCGAATATTTTGATTGATGACACACCAGAAACTGTCGTTGTTTCCTGTTTCGAACCGTACCGCCGTGAAATTGCGAAGAAAACTCTTGAAGCTTTGATTGAAGATGGTCGTATTCATCCAAATCGCATTCACGATGTTGTGAACAAAGTGAAGGACGATATTGACCGTGACATTCTTGAGTCTGCTCAAAATATCACTAAAGAGCTAAATATTCCGGAACTTTCTGGGGAGTTACTTAAGCAGGTAGGTAAACTTAAGTATCGCTTTAATTCTGCTCAGAATCTTCTGCAAAATGCTAAAGAAGTGGCTTCCTTTATGGGGATGATGGCAGCAGAGTTTCATCTTGATGTTCAAATGGCCAAAGAAGTTGGTCTTCTTCACTCTATTGGTAAGTCTCTTGATGAGCACACAGATGACAATTACATAAAAAATGGCGTGTCTTTGCTGCGCCGCCAGGGTATAGATGAGGCGATTTTGGAAGCGATTTCTATGCAGGGTAAGATGTCAATATCCGGTAATCCTATGGCGCAAATGTTGAAGACGGCGATCACTTTAAGTTCGAATAGACCTGGCTCCAGAGATGAGAATATGGAGTTTTACATCAGGCGTTTGCACCAAATGGAGCATATAGCAAACGGCTTTTCAGAAGTCGAAGATTGTATGGTGATGCAAGCAGGCAGGGAGTTGATTGTGCATGTTAATCCTATGAAAGCAGATGACAGACGCTCAAAAACTCTGGCAAAAGAAATTGCCGAAAAACTTGAAGTAGAGATGAGCTTTCCGGGCCCGGTAAATGTTGTAGTTGCTCGTGAAAGCCGCCAAGAAGAATTGATAGGTGGATAAGATGTTTCACGAAAAAGCTGTTTTACCGCAGGGGTACTCCTGCGTTTCTAAAAACTGTGGGTTAAAAGCAGATGGTGCAGAAGACTTGTCAGTTATTTTTTCTGACACTTTAGCAACAGCAGCAGCAGTGTTTACTAAAAACCAGGTTCCAGGAGCTCCGGTGATTGTGGGGCGCGAGGTGATTAAAGGTCAGAAGCTGCAGGCTCTGGTGATTAACTCAAAGATTTCAAATGTAGGGACTGGTGAGTTGGGCGTGAAGAATGCCCGTAAAATGGGCCGGGCAGTAGCCATAGAGTTTGGTTGTGAAGCTGAGCATGTATTGATGAGCTCTACTGGTGTCATTGCGGTTCAATTACCAATTGAGAAGATTGAGCAGGGCATAGTTGGGACTAAGTCAGAGGTGAAAGATGATCCGATGATCGCAGCCAAAGGAATTATGACAACGGATACTCACCCTAAGGCTTATTCTATGAGTGTAGGGGATGCAACTGTAACTCTTATCGCTAAAGGTTCAGGAATGATTGAACCAAACATGGCAACGATGCTGGCTTATGCTATGACGGATGCTGAAATTGCCGCGGATAAGTTGGATGAGATGCTGCGAATCGCTGTAAATAAGTCTTTCAATATGTTGTCTGTGGATACAGATACGAGTACTTCAGACACCGTAGTGGTCATGGCGAATGGAAAAGCCGGTAAAGTTGATGAAGATCAATTTCAGCAAGCCTTAAATGAACTTTGTATTCAAATGACAGAGACTATGGCTCGCGATGGTGAAGGTGCGACAAAACTGATTCGTGCAGAAATTTCCGGAGCTGTGAATTACAATGAGGCGAAGGTTTACGCGAAGGCGATGATTAACTCTCCATTGATCAAGACCATGGCTTTTGGTGCTGATCCAAATATTGGCCGTATTCTTATGGCGCTTGGTAAGTGTTTTGATAATACCTTTAATCTGGACACTCTGAAGCTTTCTATTAACGATACTTTGATCTATAAAGATGCGGGTAAAGTTGAATACGATGAACCGGCTTTGCGCAAGATAATTAGTGGCGATCCGGTTGTTTTTCAAATCGATCTAGGACTTGGAGAAGGCGAAGCGACTGCATATGGCTGTGATCTGACTCACGGTTATATCGATGAGAATGCAGCTTATTATTCCAGTTAAGGATGTCCACTTATCGTTTATTTAAGTTCCGTATGGAAGACTCGCTGGATTTCTTAAAGGTGTTGAGCGAGTCGGACAACTTATTTCTGGAACGAGATAAGCATGGTTTAAGCCTTACAGAGAACTCTAAGAGCCGCTTCTCAATTCGCTTGCCATTATTTTATCCTAAGCCTCAAGACAGGCAGCCGTTATGGCAATATCTCGAAGATCATAGTTTTGATATTTATCCAGAAAGATGGAATTTACTGATTATGGAAGCTGGTCGTGCAGCTATAGGGTCGGTTAAAGAAGGTAAGCTTGTTGTTCATAAAAATATTCGCAAGTATATGGTTCGCAAAAAGCAGGGCAAGGCTCAGCTGACTCATTTGAAATCTAAAGGCAAGTCTCGTTACGGATCCAGACTTCGTTTGCAGGAAACCATTGAATACTTTGATGAGATCATCGAGAAACTTGAAAGCGAGCATTACAGTCAATCGCCTTATGTTTTTTATCATTGTCCGGTTCGTTTGAGAGCTTTTTTAACAGAAGCCGCCGAAGGAGGAGATGTTGATCTGGCGAAGTTTAACTGGGTGCGCTTCGGGATAAATGTCAAAGAAGCTTCCTTTAATGAACTGCAACGAATGATTTTAGAACCTTATTATTCGCGCCTAACGGTTTATGACGACTCTGTGCTGGAGGAATTGCCGCCTATTCCAGCATATCGAAAATAAAATAATCAAAAAATAATATTTCTTTGCGTAAAAGACCTTTTATAGTCCGTCTATGCTGATGTAATGATTAATAAAGGCAGGAAGCAATGGACAACTTGGCAGATATCTACTTGACATATAAGCAGGGCTTATTTTCCCTGGCTTTGTCGATACTGCGTAGCGCTGCGGAAGCAGAAGATGCAGTTCATGATGCATTTGTAAAACTCACTAAAAAGAAAGTCGTTTTAAAAGGCGAACCTGTCTCTTATGTCTTTACAACAGTCAGGAATACAGCTCTGGACAGATTGAGAAGAAAGAAAAGAATTGTTGATGTTCCTGAATTTGTTTTCGATGATGAAACATCAAAGGAAGCGGGACCAGGCAAGTCGCTTCGGGAAAGAGAACGAAATTTTATTATACGCAAAGAGATTGAAAGTCTTGATGAACCTCAAAGAGAAGTCGTTATGATGAAACTTTATGGCGGCTTAACCTTCGAGCAGATAGCTCAAGTCCGCGAGGAACCACTTTCAACGGTTAGCAGTAGATACGCCAGAACATTAAAAAATTTAAAGAGTAAAATGGAGGCTCTGGTATGAGTAAAGATTTTGAAAACTATTTGCGCTCTCAGACACTAAAAGAACCATCTGCTGATTTAGATGATAGAGTCTTAGGTCTTTTTGATGAGCAGAAGCCAATTGAAGTTAAAGCATTTCCCTGGCAGAAATTTGCAACATACGCAGTAGCTGCCATGCTTTTTTTATCCATTGGAGTAGCAGAACTCATACAAAGGGCAAACTCAGACTCAGGGAATCTAATCCGTCAAAATTTCTCAAATGGCTCTTCAACAGCCGTACCTACTATGAAGGTCAGTACTGACCAGGATCTTTCAAAAGACGAAAAACTTCGCAAGACCAATAATAGCCTTTCTCGTTAATTCTCTATATATAATGTTATGGCACTTGTTGACTCTTTAAGAGTTTACTTGGTACTGATTTCAGCTTCGAATAATCTATCTGCGACAGGATTAAAATTTAAGCGTTTATTAATGCATTGCAGGGCTTCAGAATGAGAGTGACTCACGTAGAGAAGTGTAGTATTTGTATTCAGGGCTATATAATCAACCAGGTTCAGAATTGCTGTTCTATTAGCTTTGTCGAGTCCTTGACAAGGTTCATCTAAAATAAGTATGAGTGGGTGCTTGACCATGGCTCTCGCTAAGAGGACCATACGTTGTTCTCCATAGGAAAGGTCTGAAAAATAGCGATTTTTAATATTTTCAATTTCCAGGAGGTCTAGCCATTGTTCAGCAAGGTCGACCATCGTTTTATCGGCATTTTCATACAAGCCAACCGAATCAAAAAAACCAGAAAGAACAACTTCCAGGGCCTTTAAAGGAACTTTGTAGCTTAGTTGTAGAGCACTGGTAACTATGCCAATTTTCCTTTTGATGTCCCAAATAGTTTCTCCACTACCTCGTTTGCGCCCGAAGAGATGAAAATCCTGCTTGTAACCTTGTGGGTTATCTGCCGTTACCAGGCTGAGGAGGGTGCTTTTTCCTGCTCCATTTGGCCCCGATATAAGCCAGTTCTCTCCAGGCATGACTTTCCAGGAAAGTTCATTCAGAGCCTTTACTTCACCATAAGTAACAGAGACATCTTTCATTTCGATTAGTGGAGTCTGAGTCACTGATTTATTATTAAAACTGTGGTGTTTTGGAGGAATTGCCAGGATTGGTTTATGAGGCTTAAACAATTGCTGCCATTTTAATGATTGCTTAAGTTTTCCGGGGTCGCCTTGCAGTAAGAGCTCCCCTTTGTCCAGGCATGCAACAGAATCAAAATGATCTATGATAGGATCATCTTCATTGATAATAAGCAGGCATTGTTGGGTCTTTAAGAGTGATATTAATCTTTTTCTAAGGAAAGCCCGGCTTTTTTGATCAAGGCCTTCAAAAGGAGAGTCGATGATCATTAGTTTGGGCGTATTCATCATTGCCCGTGCTATGAGAACCTTGCGCATTTCCCCTGTAGATAGAAAACGAATTCCTCGATCGAGTAGATAATCGAGTTCCAATAATTCGGAAACCTTTTGGAGTTCTTTTTTATCCGGGGAATCGTGTGAAATAATTTCAGCTGCCGTAGTACCGATGTCTTGGTAATCGAGGAAGTCGGTGTCGTCGTTGTAATCATCAATAGCAAAAAGCTCTTGTTGATACTCGAAAGTAACTAATTCTATGTCATTGTCAGGATTGAAGTCTTCTCGATAAAGAGGTGCGTTTTTATGAACCTTGAGTTTACCAGAGATGAAGTTTGCAAGCAGCGTTTTACCGCTGCCATTTGGTCCGCATAGTACTGTATTTTGGCCATCAGCAACTTCCCAGTTTACTTTAAGTAAGGCAGTGCTTTTGGAAAAGTTTAGAGTCAGGTTCTGAGTTCGAATTAGAGGCTTATTGGCCATGGGTGCTTATTGAAATTATTTTTTTCCACCTCGTAGAACAAAACCTTCTGGGCACTCACAGATTTGTCCTGGTTTTTTAACGCATAGTTTTTCTGAAAAGCCCATCTCTTCGTCATACTCTACATTAACACATGAGAATAAAGAAGTTGAGATGATCAGAAGTGTTGATAGTTTAAGGGTATTTTTCAACATTCTTATATCCTTTTATGAAATTTGGGCTAATATGCCACAGAAGAGTATGAATGCCAAGTCATAAAGTTTGCATAGCCATTTTTTTTTGCCTACAATCGGTTTACTCTTATTACTTAACAAAAAACATGAAGGGTGAGTATGGTCGAATTAATCAAGGCTGTAAAAGATGAGCGTATGCAAGAGATTTTTAAATTGCTTGCAAGTGGAGCTGACGTAAATGAAGCTGATGAGTTTAGCAAAAGTCCTTTGCATTACTCTCTAAACGTTCAGGTTACTAAGCTTTTGATATCTTCAGGTGCAGAAGTAAATGCCAAAGATAAGCATGGCAAAACACCTTTGGATTACGCTCCTAATTCGCGCATAATTGAGGTTCTGGAAAAGTTCGGTGGAGAGAGAACTATCGGAGCTGTATACAACTAAAGTCTTTTTGGGACTTTAAGTCTATTCTTTAGATGATGATAGTGACAGTAAGCTAAGGAGAGCGCATCTGTCGCATCATCATTGATGTCTTTGTGATCCACTTTCAGTATATTTGCCATCATAAAAGCAACCTGATCTTTACTGGCGTTACCTGTGCCGGTTACTGTTAGTTTGGCACTCTTCGGTGAATACTCATAAACAGGTAAATCAAACTTCGAAACTGCACTCAGAGCGGCCCCACGTGCCATTCCTAAAATCATTGCAGTTTTGGCATTTTTATAAAAAAACGCTCCTTCAATACAAACTTCATCGGGCTTAAAGAGTTCAATGAGTTGGGAAATACCTGACGATATTCTGTATAAGCACTCCATATGAGTCAGCTTTTGCTTGTTTTTAATAACACCGCAGTCTAGAGCTGAAATACTTTTGTCTGTTGCATTGATTATACCATAGCCAGTAGAGCGCAGAGAAGTGTCTATTCCAAGTATTTTCAAAAGAGCTTTTATTCCTATTGTTAAGTTTGCACAATAGGTGACTCTTTTAGAAAATCTAACCCTGTGTTTACTTAGATTTTTTCATTATTGTAATATGACTCTTAATTTTGGGTTCAGAGTGTCAAAAGATACTTGTTGTGACTGGCTTTAAAGTGACTTGCCTATAAGGTTATCTGAGAAAAACTGTTTTTAGAGGAATATCATGGAAGATAAATTATCAACTATGCAAAAGGCCTTGGCCATCAATCTTGATGACAATATTTATGGCACTATTGCAGAGATTGGTGCAGGGCAGGAAGTCGCGCGTTTCTTTTTCCAGGCAGGTGGTGCTTCCGGTACTATTGCAAAAACAATGTCAGCCTATGACATGATTGTCAGTGATTCGATCTATGGTGAAGAATCAAATGGCAGATACGTTAGTCGTTCCAGATTAGAGAAGATGCTAGACAGAGAGTATCCACTCCTTGTTGAACGCGTTGCAGAAGGAAGACCTAAGACTTCTCAGTACTTTGCTTTTGCAAATACAGTTGCAGCTCAAGGTTACAAGACTAAAAGAGAATGCCACGGTTGGTTGGGGATTAAACTACAGTTATATCCTGGTGCTGAGCCGAGCACAATTACTCTGCATGTCAGAATGCTGGATAAAGAAAACACTCAGCAGCAGGACGCTCTTGGCATTTTAGGTGTGAACCTTGTTTATGGAGCTTTTCATCACTTTAACAATCACGAGAAGCTTTTATCCTCTTTGGTGGAAAATTTAGGTTCACAGAGAATTGAAGTTGACTTTGCTAACTTAAGTGGCCCTTACTTTGATGATATAGATAATCGCCTGACGGCTCTTTACATGGTGAAAGCCGGTTTGACTACAGGTGCGATGATCAGCCCGAGCAAAGAGGTGATTTTACCTTCAGAAGCTCTTTATAAGAAGAATATTCTAGTAGCTCGTGGTAAGTTCCGTCCTTTCACTTTGGTGAATGAAGACATGGCTAAAGTTGCCCGAGAGAAGTTTTTGACAGAAAAAGGCGTTCATGAAGATAACTCTATCTTCCTTTCTGAAATGACCATGGCTGAGTTTATGAATGATGGCGTAATCGATACGAAGGATTTCCTGGATCGTGCTGATATTCTTTGTGAACTAGGCTATAACGTCCTCATTTCTAATTACCTTCGTTTCTTTACTTTGAGAGCTTATTTAAACAGAATGACTAAAAAGCACATAGGTATTGTGTTATCCGTGCCGAATATCATCGACATCTTCAATGAAGATTTCTATGACGGTATTGAAGGTGGAATACTTGAGTCATTTGGTAAGCTGTTTGCTTTTGGAAGTAAGCTATATGTCTACCCAAGAAAGTGTATCGAAGATGGCGAGTTGGTGACTACAGAAAGTCTAAAAGTGCCTCAGCATTTGAAGCATCTTTACCTATATTTACTTGAGAATGGCTTGATTGTACCTCTTGAAGGTGGTCATGACGAAATTCTTGGCATCCACTCTAAGAAAGTACTTGAAGCTTTACAGTTTGGCGATGGTGAATGGAGAGAACTGGTTCCTGAACTTGTATACGATAGAATTAAAAGTAAAAAGCTTTTTGGCTACGATTCCAAGTAAGATTCTGCTTCCAGCTATTTTTATAATAGCTACTTTGTCGGCCTGTAGTGAAAAACCATTGCAGGCGGACGTGTATTCAGCTCCGATAAGAGCGAATATTTTAAAGGCTGATAAAGCAGTTGGATTTTATCAGACCAAGCCACTTTTCTATGAAATTACAGGAGAAGAATTAAAACAACTCTCACCTGTATTTCAGATCGATGACTTTCACAATTCTTTCTCTTGTATCTGCGATGCTGAATTGATTTTGTATTTCTATGAAGGTGAGCAATTGATTCAAGTGCTCGGAATTCATCCAGATAAAAGCTTAAGGTGGATGGAGTCAGATTGGAGTGGAGATGCTATTCTTTCCTTAAGGTCTCAAAAGAGACTAAAGGAATGGTTATCTGCAGTTTTTGATAAGCTGGAGCCTTTACCCCGAGGAGCTTTTATCGCCCCTGAGTTAGAATAAGACTAATGGGTTAGGCTGCCTTCAAAAAACATTTTTGTCTTATCTGGAAAGTCAGATATAATTATGTCTACTTTATTCTTGGCAGCTTTTAAAAAGTCGTCTTGTGTATTGCAGGTATAGGTGCAAACAAGCCAGTTGAATTCTCTTGCCGCATTACAGACATCTTCACTTAGGTGTTCAATGTTCAGACAAATACCTGTTAAGAATGGCATTTTTTTATAAAAATCCTCTACTTCGTGACGAGTGATTTTCTCGTGCTCATTGATGATGTAACGGGCATCTTTATAAAGCTCATGAGCATATATAACAGATTTGGAATCAAATGAAGAAATAAAAGGTTTTGAATCTAGAGAATGATTCTGGATGATTGAATTTATTGTAAAATCGACGACTTCTTTTTGGTGCTCAAAGGCAGCGATCTCATCTCACTTAATTTCTATCAGCAGTTTCGTTTGGGAACTAAAACTCTGCAAGTAGGTGTTAAAATCCAAAACCTTTGACTGACCTTGATGATTTTCATTTAGAAAGGAAATGTCGAAGTTGTGGATTTCGTCCCATGAAAAGTTACGAATAGTCTGTCCAGGTTTCTTATGTCTTTCCAAATCATCATCGTGCCAAAGAAGAGGAATGTTATCCTTTGATAGTTGAATGTCACATTCAAAGCCAATTCAAACGCTTCAAAGCCAATTCAAACGCTTCAAAGCTATTTTCGGGCTTGTAGCCGCTTGCTCCTCTATGTGCAAATATAAGTGGTCTGTTTATCATGCCGGTAGATTATATCTACTATGGCGATTGACTAGAAGACTACGGTAATTTCTCGGTTAAAAAATCTTTAAATTTTAGAGATAAGTAAGGAATTGTCGGCAGGGCAGAGTAGTGTCCGGCAAAAAGGACAATTTCCTGACAGCCGGGGTGAGCCTCAACGAGCAGTCGACCATTGTAGTAGGGGACACAATTGTCAAAGTAGGCATTCACAATCAGCATGTTTTGTGAATTGAAATAAGGAGCTAGAATGAGCGGATCGTATTTGAGTTTTTCTTTAATTGCATCATGAAATTCTAGAGGACTCATAGCTGTTTTACTTAAATAATTTAAACGTCTTTTTTTGACACCTTTCTCTTGTGAATAGGCCAGTATATGAGGAAGATCTCCTCCGGCAATTGCCACTACAGAAGCCTTAACTCTGTGATCCAGGGAACTGAGAAGGGCTGCTTTTAAACCGCCTTTACTGACGCCTATTACGGCAAACTCCTCTTGTGAAATCTTGAGCTGCTGAAGTTTGTCCATTACCTGTTTGTGATCAATGATCATTTGCCGGATTATCGTGTTTAGAGTGTCGATGGTAATCATATTTTTGTAAGCTTTACGCCTGTGGATTACGACAGAGTTATACCCCTTGCGAGCAAAGTATTTAGCGAAATACTGTGAGACTAGGTAATTCCCGCCTGAGATAGGCAGGCAAAGTAGTGTGGATTGGTGTTTGAGCTCATTAGGCTGGTAAAGCTCAAATACTATATCGTGTGGAGTTTGGCTCGGGTGAAGTAGATCTTGTGAACTTTGAAAAGTGTATTTAGTCGTTTTGAATTTAGAGTTTTCAGACAGCGAAACTTTCTTGACTTCAGAAGAGTTTTTCGGGTAGGTAAAGTCAGCAGCATAGTAATCAGGAAGTACGGCGATACTATTGGGCGTTACATTGCTGTTTCTGTTGTGCAGACAGCTACTCAGGCAAGCTGATAAAGTGATAAGTAACAATGCTTTAAAATACATCTTCTAAATCTCCCTGTAACTTAAGGTAGTGGAAAATGTAATCTAAAGCAAGGTTTTTTGTTTTAGCTTTTTTCTTCGAGTAGGGCCTTTAAACGAGCTATTTCAGCATCTTTTTGACTCAGTTCTTCTTTAAGAGCTTCTATTTGTCCTTTGTAGTCAGTTTCAACTTCTTGTTTCACTTTCTCTGTAAGGACTTCTACCTGATCGATGCTTGGTAGTGCTGTAGTCATAGAAACTTGAGGCTCATTTGAGTCAGGTTTTGAGTCTGCTATAGGCGAGATATTTACTGATTCTTCTGCTTCTTCAGCAGAAATCTCTGCAGTAGTTTCTTCTAATACAGCTTTTGGAGTACTCGTGAGAGCAACTTCCAGTTGTTCTATTCTTTCTTCATTTGAATCAGAGTTCATTTCTTCTTCAAGGGCTTGTTGCTCTTGAATGAAAGCTTCTTCACGCTTTTTCTTGATTTTGTTTTTTATTCTCTCGATAGTTTTTTCCGGGATACCGGTACGCTGACTCACTTCATCGCTTGGGGCGTCGTCACCATTGTTATCTAAGTCTTCAACAACAATCTTTTCAGTTGTGTAAAATTTAAAGCCGTTGCCTCTGGCGACTCTACTCAGTAGTCCGGAGTCACAATTTACTCTTTCGAGGAATTCCTTTTTTAACCAGCGTCGGCATTTAGGGTCGGCCATGTAAGCCTTAAGGATATTTGTCTTGGCATTGTCGATAGCCTTACTGGTCATTTCACAGGCTTGCTTAATTGATTGAGCGGCTGTGTCTAGATCTTCCAAATTGGTATTTATGTTATCCAGGTCAAAGTCATCGGAACACAACTCAAGCAGGAGTGGGGTTGATTCTATCGTAACTTCCGGGGCGATAATATGGCTCATATTCAACTTTTAATTTATCTGATTTTGTCTAAAGGAAAGGTATTATTATATGTTTACTATTCTGCTAGGGAAGGTGAGAGATTACTTGAATTACAAATTTTTATTAATGGAAGAGGGGATTGATCTCAAAAATGATTGCAGTTAGTTGTGAAAGCTGTTATACTATTTTTCTTAGACGAGATCTGGTTAAGTAAGCTGACAATCAAAAGAAGGCTTTATTTTATTCATGGCGAAAAAATATAATATTTTAGTTGTTGATGATACAATTAAAAACCTTCAGCTTTTGTGTTGCTTACTACAGGAAAATACAGACTATTTAGTGAATGTTGCCCGAAATGGTGTAGAAGCTCTGGATATCGTCCAAAAAATTAATTTCGATGTCATTCTACTGGATATAAATATGCCCGTTATGGATGGTTATGAAACCTGCCAGAAGTTGAAAACCGATGCAGCTTATTCGCATATCCCAATAATTTTCCTCACTGCTCAGTCCGATCAGAAAAGTATTTTTAAGGCTTTTGAATATGGTGCTGTCGATTATCTAGTGAAGCCATTTAATGGGCAGGAATTAACTATGAGGGTAAAGACTCAGTTGGAGCTGAAAGCTCACCGGGACAATCTTGAATTATTGGTTGAAGAAAGAACTTCTAAATTGGCAAAAGCTTTGGAAGATCTTAAAAAGTCATCGAAAATCAAAGATGAATTTTTGGCAACGATGAGTCATGAAATGCGCACACCTATGAACGGTATTATGGGCTTGAGTAGTTTATTGGCCGCTGAAGATTTATCTGTAGAACAATCTTCCTATGTGCATAATATTCAAAAGTCCCTGAGCCAATTACAGTTTATCGTGGATAACCTTTTTGAATACACTTTCCTGGAAAGCAGTGAAGCGAGTGTGACGGAGCAGGAAACTGTCGTTGTCGATTTTATCAATGAGGTTGCGGAAGCGACAAAAGCAGCCAGTAAAGAAAAAGGTCTGGATTTCATTTTATTTATGGCTGATAACTTGCCGAACTCTGTTGCAGTAGATTCCTGGAAATTGACTAAAGCTCTAAGTCAGCTTTTGGATAATGCCCTTAAATTTACTAATGAAGGTTTTATTCAGTTTAGCGTTGATATTACTGGTGCCGGAGATGGACAAAACCTGGTCTTTGAAGTCTCTGACAGCGGAATAGGTATCTCAGAATCAGATTTTGAGAAGATTTTTGACAAGTTTACTCAGGTGGATTCGTCAGCAACAAGAAATTATGAAGGCGTGGGTATTGGTTTGGCTTTAAGCCAGAAACTGGTTAAGGTTTTAGGTGGCAAGATTGATATTCAAAGTGAATTAGGAATAGGAAGTACATTTAAGATACAGGTTCCATTTAAACCTTCGAAGAGCACTGAAGTAGTGCCTGAGAAAGCAGTGCACGTTGTCAGAAGCTCAAAAATTATGATTGTGGAAGACAATAAAACTAATCAGTTGTTGACTAAAAGAATTGATAAAAAAATGGGGCATGAAGCCATTTTGGCAGAGAATGGTCTAGTTGCATTACAGCTTTTAAAGTCAAATAAGCCCGACTTAATTTTGATGGACTGCATGATGCCTCAGATGGATGGCTATGAAGCGACGCGTTTAATTCGAGCAGGAAGTGACTTGAACGATTTACCTATTATTGCCCTCACTGCCAATACTCTTGAAGACGACAAGGAGAAGTGTTTGGCTGCTGGTATGGATGACTATATGCCCAAGCCTTTAAATGTGACTCAATTAAAAATAGTCTTCAGTAAGTTCTTAGGCTGATCTTATACTCGTCTCAAATCTTTTTAGTGCTAACTTTACCTTAGCTTTAAGCTCCAGAGTTGTGAATAGCTTAAAAGAATAGGTATCATAATATCACCAAACTGCTCAGTTTCATGAAGTAGAGCAGCTTCATTTCCAGTAATAAAAAGGACCGGTATTTGCGGACGGCTTTGTATGGCCCAGTTAAATATGTCTACTCCAGAACCATTTTCTCTGTAAGAATGAGATTGCAGACTTGGAATTTCTCCAGCCAATTTAAGGTACTCTTTCCATCAGCAAAGCACTAGATAGCCATTACATCGAAGTCGTTTGTGAAATGAATGGTGTTGGAGAAGTAAAAATAATTTTCTCCCGTTTTTACAGAACAAAATAATGGGTCATGATCATCACCAGTGACCTGCAACTTTCTTATGTTCAGGCCATTAAAATATATTCAAAGCGTTGGAGTATCAAGGTGAATTTTTAGGAGCTGAAGCTGTACCTTGCCATAGCACGTTGCCAGTCAACTAAATTCAATGTTAAAATCGCCCAGATGAGCAGTCCTTGCCTACTCCATGCTATGTTCAGTCTATACAAGAATAGCAATGGTTTATGGTTACTCGGTGAGTTATTTAGAAATCAACGCCAGAGAATAAATGATATCGCAACTGTTGACTTTTGTTGGCGACAAATTGAAGAAGTCATATTATGCATTGCTGAAGTCATTGGAGGCGCTGAAAATGTTACTGTACAAGAACTCTTAAAACCTGCAGAGTATCTCGAAATTAAGGCAATATTGAATCAGGAACTACAGTTAAACCAAAGATTGAGAACTCAAATTAGCCCGATGAAATCAATTCACGAAGTCGCTTAAAACGCTTAACAATATACTCAAAGATGAAGTGCAAAACTAAAGTTATTTAACAAGATATTGAGCTCCTCAAAAAAGGAGCTCAGACGCTTTAATGTTTTAATATTAATCCAAGAGGTAAGCTATCACCAAGAATCTGCTTAGATTCTTCACGGCTGTCTTCGATGACTTCTTCAACATGCTTGGCAATACTTTCCTGGCAGTTGTGATCTTTGAAGTAGGTAAGAATTTCTTTTCTCAACTTTTCATTGATATCCAGGAAGCTTTCACCGGTTTTAGCTGCCAGACGGCTAAGGGCAAATAACACCATGTTGGAAGTCTGTTTTGGGTTTGAAGCCATAATCAGCTTGGCATATGAAGAGGTATCTTTACTTGACATAGTCAGGTCGATTGGTCCGTAGAAAAGTCTTCTTGCCATAAGTCGGGCAATACCCCAAAGCTCATAGTCTTCCAGCTTGGAAACGCGTATTGCCTGAATGTCAGTAATGCGCTTCTTAAGTTTAACAGGAATACGCTCCAGACTGGCAAGGCAGCGCCAGCATTCCATCTTTTCCTGAGCACCATACTTAGTGTTCTTTTTATAGGAATCATTTGGTGCCAGCATCTTCATTAAGGCATGAGCTACTTGTTCCTGACGACCGGCATTGATACCACCGGAAATTCGGCGCCAGAGTACCCACCATTCGGCATTGACCTGTGCGTCAGTTTTAAATTTAGGGCCGCCAAACCAGAGAGACCAAAGTTTCTTTTGGCGCATTTCATCTGATGTGTCACCAAAACCAGGTCTAAGGCAGAAACCGGTTAGGTTCATCCAGCGTGCTTCGAGAGGAGCCGCTTTGAAATCTTTTGGATTGAATTTTAAAAGGAAATCAGCCATTTGGCGGATCAATTGTAAGGACCACTCATTGCGGTTGATTTGGAAGATGTCTTCCAACTTCTTCATCAACTGACCCGGTTTTTCAGCTCCGTTAAAGACGGCTTCGATGGCCTTTTGAGCTTGGTCAATTTGTTCTTCAGTGACAGCAACTTGGCTGGAGATCGGAACCATGGCAGATACTGCAGCGTGAGTTTCCTGTTGATCGTGAAGAGCTCGCATATCAAACTTCAGAGGCCATTTGTGGTCTGTGCTGACTGAATTTAAGAAAATTTCCAGCGTGCCGGTTTCGTTGAGAAGGGCACTTATTTCGACTTCGACATTCTGTTGCTTTTTGCCGAACTGCAGAGCAGTAATCAGTGGCGGAAGTTCACTGATTTCTTCGCGATCTTCAAGAATATCACCCAGCTTGTCGTGTAGTCTGGTAGCACTGCTGTGAACCGGGAATTTAAGAGCTTCGTTTGATTTAACTTCAAAACGCATAGCTGAGAGAGTTTGCAGATCGCCTTCATTGGTGTCGCGTGGCATGATACATACGAGTTGTGGGCCATTAGCCGTTTCTATTTCAAGGAAATAAGAACGGGCGATACCACCTTGGACGCGAACGCCTTCACCGGCTTTAACGAGTCCATAGTAAGAAGCACCGGTACTGACGGCGCGATCCAGATCCCAGGCTGGAAGTTCAATGACTTCTTTGTCTGACCACGAGTTGAGCAGTTCGATAATGCGGTCGCGTAGAATCTGTGGAATCATGCTGCCGCCATTGAAAAGGACTTTGTCCGGAATAACCGGATCAGAACCATCACTGGCTTTGCAGAGGAAACTCAATAAGTGAGCTGAAACAGAAGGATCTTTTTCATATGGCAGGCCAAGGTCGCGAATACCGGCTTTCTTTTCAGGTAGAGAGGCATTGGTGTCGATGATTGGGTAAAAGCCATCCATGATTACTTTCAAGACATCATCTTTAGTCAGTTTACCAGTAACAGTATTACCAACTAGTGAAGAGCCACTGGTCGTGACTGCAACGGTAACTTCATATTTGCCATTTGGATTTAAGAGTTCTTCTTTTGCCAGGCGACAACGCTGATTGAGGATGCTTCTTTCGCGATTTGAAAGTTTCTTTTTGATCTGCGTTTCGATGACTCTGGCTAGAGTTATGTCGATGTTATCTCCACCAAGAAGTAGGTGGTTGCCTACTGCTGTACGGCGTAGATTTTCATCTTCAGTAAATTCGATAAGAGAAAAGTCTGTTGTACCGCCACCGATGTCGACGATGAGGATTTTTTCTCCGACATTGATCAGTTCCTGCCAGTTTTCAGTTTTATCGAGCCAGGCGTAAAATGCCGCCAGTGGTTCTTCAAGAAGAATCAGATTGGTGTAACCGGCTTCTTTGGCAGCTTTAACTGTCAGTTCACGGGCGGCTTCGTCAAAAGATGCTGGAACAGTAACGACAACTTGCGATTCTTCGAGGGTACACTTAGTACCGTCTTTATCTTTCTTTTTGCCAAATTCGTGATTCCAGGCCCGGCGAATGTGATCGAGAATTAGGCGGCTGACTTCGACCGGAGAAAGCTTTAGATCTTTGGCAATTTCTGAACCCCATGGAAGAATGCCGGCTGTGCGGTCTACGCCTTTGTGAGATAGCCAGGATTTGGCAGAGTTGATGAACCTTTCAGGAATACCGGAACCGTGATTTCTGGCAAAAATACCGATGGAGTTTTTCTCTTTAGTCTTCCATGGAAGTTTGAGCGAGTCATTCTCTAGTTCGTGATCCAGTGGCAGGTAGCAGAAAGAAGGGAGAGAACTGTTTTTGTCCAACTCTCCGGAAGCGATGACCTGCATAACCGGAAAAGTTTCAATATTTTTGTTGTCAGCGTAACGATCGACATAGGAAACAACCGAGTTTGTTGTTCCTAAGTCAATGCCGATTATGTATCTTGAGTCGCGGAAACCTACGGTCATTCAGATTCCTCAACTTCAGAATCTTCTGATTCTTCACCAAGGTTAAATTCCAGTCTCCAGCGACGATCGCTGTCAATTTCATGAAACCAAAGTTTTAAAGTACCGATTTCAGTTAATTCGGATTCAAGGCGAACTGAAGCGATGTTGCCGCTTTCGCCACTTTCATCTGTTAAAATAGAAGTCATCGGTGCCATTTCATTGAGTCCATCAAGTGAGAATTCATCGAGAAGAATACCAAGCTGATCTTCCTGACGTTCGGTGCTACTAAAGAATCTGAATTGACAGGATTCACCGATGATCAAACCGAGATTGTCCATCGGAACTTCAAATGAGCTGCCATCTTCTGTGCCAAAAGGAACTACACAAAGTGCATCCATTGGTGGAGGGAATCCAGGAACTGCCGGCATTGAGCTTTCAATACCGATGTAGTAGGAGTGAGCTGAACCGGATTTAATGCGAATTGAATTACCGCGTCTGACAAATCCATACCAGGCTGCACCGCGAGCAACAGCAAGATCCGGGTCAATTCCGGTAATGACTTCAGTTTCAGCTTCTGACCAGCTATTGAGAACATCGTAAATTCTGTCGCGCAATAGATCGGCTTTTGACACACCACCATTGAATAAGATAGCCGAAGGAAGTTTTGAGCTGCCATCTTCGTTTTTTAGAGCGTGCTTCATAAGGAATTCAGAAAGATGACGAGTTAGAGCGGTATCTGTTGCATAGCTCAGACCAAAAGTTCTCAATCCGGCGCGAACGTCTTTGTTTGTTTCTGCACCAAATTCACATTCAGGAGTGAAACCGTCGAGAAGCAGAGTATTAATTTCGTCGCGAGTCAGTTCGCTGCTAAGAGTACCGCCAATGAGGCTGGAACCTGAACCGAGAACGGTGATTTTTTCAACTTCAGCTTCTGGATCGCTGCAAAGTCTTTCTTTTGCTTGACGGCATGAGTGAATGAGACCTGCCATCTGTTTAGGATTAAGGCGAGTTTTTAACTTTTGCTGAATGGCATAGGCGAGGGTAATGTCCATGTTATCACCACCAAGAAGAATGTGATTACCAACAGCAATACGGTTTAGAGTCAGATCGCCACCTTTATCTTCAACACCGATTAGTGAGAAGTCTGTTGTACCGCCACCGACGTCACAGACAAGAATGGATGAACCGGCTTCAACTTTGTCGCGCCATGAATCTTCGTGTTCGTGCAACCAGTTATAGAAGGCCGCTTGCGGCTCTTCGAGAAGAGTGATATTCAAGCCGGCTTCTTCAGCAGCAAGTACGGTAAGTTCGCGGGCCGCAGCATCGAAGGATGCCGGAACCGTGAGGATGACCTGCTGATTATTGATTGTTAGGCTTTCGTCTTCAGAAGCCATAGCATGGTTCCAGGCAGCAGCGATGTGCTTGAGGTATTCAGCACAGGCTTCAACCGGAGAAACTTTTCTTTCATCCTGTGAACCAGCTGGAAGGATAGAGGACATGCGGTCAACGTTTTCAGAACAGAGCCAGGATTTAGCGGATGAAACAACGCGGCCAGGCTGAGTTGAACTGACTTTTTTGGCGTAAGCACCAACTGCAGTGTCGGCATCCTCAGAATTCCATGGAAGGTTTAGGCTTCCTGGACCAAGCGTGCTCATTTCAGGTAAAAATAAAAAAGACGGTAGTGATTCTGCTGCTTCAATTTCCCCCGGTGCAATGATTTGTGGAATCTTAAAGCTTTGGCTGTTAGGAGTTTCGTCCTGTGTATCGACATAGGCGACAGTGGAGTTTGTCGTTCCCAGGTCTATACCAATTATATATCGACTTTCAGACATAGTGGCTACTCATAGAAAATGGTTAAAATCTTATGCCCTAATAGTAGTCCATTTAAGCACAAAAACCAGTCTTAAGACAGCGTAGGTTAGCAAATGCTATGTAGGAGAATAAATTAAACCACAAATGCACACAGATAAACTCAAATTTGAAGAGATTTGTGTCTATCAGTGTGTATCTGTGGTTCCAAAAACAGAAAAGCCCCGCATTGCTGCGAGGCTTTCCTAATGAATAGCAATCTTTTTTAGATCTCTACTTCGGCTGGGCAAATGACTGAGTTGTTTCTGCCTTTCTGACGAATTGGCAATTCAACTTTTCCTGCTTTCCAGCCTTTATGGCGTAGTTCGCCAGAGTAAGGGGCCTCCCCACTGACGTTGCCACTGAGTTCAAATGAACCCGGATCAAATCCTTTTTCGATGTTGACTGATTCACCTTCATTGGAAGTGGAAATAGCTTCAACTGAGAAGTGTTTGTCAAGCACTTTTTTACAGCCTTCGTGAACCTGTCTTACTGCAGCGCCGATCTGAGCGTCTTCAAAACCGGATATGTCTTCTTTCAAGAAGTCGATCAAGCGACCTTCACGCTGGAGTAGAGCAAGAGTATAGACGGCATCTTCACCTTCAGACGGTTTACTTAGTTCAGCTTTTGCTTCTTTAAGTTCGCCTTCGACTTTTGCCGTTTTGTCATTTGCTGCTTTTAAGTCAACGGAAAGCTTTTCAACTTCTGCTTTGGCGTCATCAAGTTCTTCCTGCGATGCAAAAGAACCTGAATTGGCTTTATTCCAAAGTTCAGCTTTTTCTTTGTTGAAAAGTATTCCGAAAAATGCACCGAATGCACTGCCAAGACTCATATATTGACCTTCTTATCTTTTCTTAAGAATGTCAGTACAGCCAACAAGAACGTCTCTTAGAACTTCCATTGGTGCCTGTTCAGCGCTGAATTTAGAAATTTTTGCATCTGGGTAGTACTCAAGAACTTTAGCAGTTTTCTCATGGTACTCTTTGAGACGCTTAGCTACGATAGCTCTATCACCATCATCGTTTCTACCTTCGATTTTACCACGGCGACCTATGCGTCTGTATAGTTCTTCTTCGTCTTCGATAGTTAGTACGATTACGTGTAGAACGTCGACGTATTCTTCGATAAGTTTAGCCTGGTTCGCTGTACGCGGTAGACCGTCAAGAAGTAGAAGTTGCTGAGCTGGGTGGAACTTATTTGTGTCCACAAGACCGTTCAGGTATCTCCAGCAGATTTCGATTGTTACGTCGTCTGGAACTAGTTTACCTTCGTTCGCATAAGAGTAAAAAAGCTGACCGCTTTTACTTTCAGGTGGAAGACCACGGAAGATATCACCAGAGCTTAGGTGATAGTGGTTACCTGCTGCACAAATCATTGAACCAATAGTTCCTTTACCGGCTCCCGGAGGGCCAAAAAGCAGAACCGCTCTAGGTTTTTCAGAAGACATAATATTAATTTCCGTATAGCTTGTTAAATTTTTAACAAGGTATCTGGATTCAGACATACTTCAAATAAGAATTGTTAAAATAACTTGAATTATGACTTTAGTCTCTTAACTGAATGGCTATATTCTGCTCAAAAATTTCAGGAATCAGAGTTTGGTATATATATATAATGTATTGTTGTTACTATTAGTCATAGTCTACACACCTGTTCACCTCATCAAGCTTTGTTTTTCTGAGAAGTACCGCAAGAGTACTTTGGCGCGTCTCGGATTCCAGAAAATTCCCAGGCTTGCAACTGAAAAGAATACTTACTGGATTCATTCCGTTTCTGTTGGCGAGACGCAAGTAGCAGGAACTTTGGCTCAAGAACTTCTTAAGAGACAGCCGGATGCCAAGATCGTTATTTCGACAATAACTGAAACTGGCCAGGCCGTTGCTAAAAAGATTCCTGGAGTGGCTGCTACATTTTATTATCCAGTAGATTTCTCATGGTTGGCCAATTCAATGCTGAGGAAGTTGAAGCCGGATGCCGTTTTTATCGTTGAAACAGATCTGTGGTTCAATTTACTGAATGGCGCCAAAAATAAAGATATTCCGGCTTTTTTAGTGAATGGCAAAATATCTGAGACGACATTAAGAAGATATAAGCAATTCCCAAAATTGAGCGAGATGCTGCTTTCGCCATTCCATCAATTCTTTATTCAAAGTGAAGCTTATTATGAGCGCTTTGCTGAGTACGGTTTAGATAAAACAAAAATGACGATTGCCGGAAATGTTAAGCTGGATAGTGAAGCTCCGGTTGTCAATGAGTCCACAAAGTAAGAACTTTATCAATCACTCCTTTTAGATTCCAATAAACCAATTGTGACGATTGGCAGTACACATGCCGGAGAAGAAGAGTTAAGTGTAGAAGTGTTTAGGAAGTTATCGAAAGATTTTTCTGATGTACAATTTGTTTTAGTGCCGCGTCACCCAGAGAGGTTTGATGGTGTTGCTGAAATGTTGAAAAATGAGGGTGTTTCGTACCTGCGAGCAACAGAGAAGACAGAAAAGTCCACGGCTGAGAATTTTGTGCTGGTCGACAAGATGGGAGTTCTCATGAAGCTCTATGCCATTTCTGATATAGCTGTGGTTGCCGGTTCTTTTACTCCTGATATTGGTGGGCACAATATTTTTGAACCCAGCTTTTATGGTAAACCGTTTGTTTATGGCCCATGGATTTATAAGCAACCTGGTTTTCATCAAATGAATTTGGAATTTAATGCTGGTGTTCAGTGTAAGCCGGAAGAATTGGCAAATGAATTGGGTAAGCTTTTGAAAGATCAGACTTTAAGGACTGATTATGGTAAACGAGGCCTGAAAGCACTTGAGGTTTCTAAAGGTGCTACAGGTAAAATTATTACCGAAGTTTTGTCGGAGTTAAATGCATGAGTGAAAATGAAGAAAGGTCGGCCGCCAGCGCCCGCAGTTACCTTAATGTTATTTCAGATACCTTTTACTATACCTATGAATGTAAGCAGCCACTTGATAATACTTTAAGAAATTTCTTTCGTGAAAATAAAAAATATGGTTCAAAAGACCGTCGGTTTATCTCTGATTCTCTTTATGCGATTTTTCGTTGGTTTGGTTGGCTAAAAGAAGAACTGCCTGAGAAGCCGATCTTCCCAGAAGACTGTGAATTTTTTTGTAATTTCCTGCTTAAGGCTCTGGAGTGGGATTGCTGCATGGAAGATCACCCAGTTGTTCTTTATCTCAAGAAGCGTTATTCATTTGTGAATCCAGATACAGAAGATTTGCTGCAGCTTGTCCCTGAGTGGTTGATTGAAGATTTAGAAGAAGAATTTGATGAAGATGATATAGAGGATGAGTATATAGTCCCGATGCAAAAGCGCCCACCAGTTTGGGTACGTTTACAAGGCAAGCGTCATGATGAAGCGATCAAAGAATTGACGGATCGCTTAGCTGAGCCCAAAGAACATGAGCGCATTGAAAATGCCGTAAAGTTAACCGGTAGTCGGTTAAATCTTGTGCAGTTTGTCGGCTATCGCAATGGCGCTTTTGAAATTCAGGATCTTGCCAGCCAGTGTTTAGGGGTTTTGTGTGCGCCTAAAGAAGGAGAATCATGGTGGGATGTTTGTGCCGGCGGTGGCGGAAAGTCGTTACAGCTTGCAGATATTTTGAGAAAATCAGGCAAAGTTCTTTCAACAGATATTCGCGAATGGAAGCTGAAGGAAATTCTTAAACGTGCGTCTCGAGCTCGTCTTAAAAATATTCAGACTTCGACTTTGGTAGAAGGTCGTAAACAAAAATTTGATGGTGTACTTATCGATGCGCCATGTTCATGTACAGGAGTTTGGCGTCGCAATCCAGAATCCCGTTGGATGACATCTGAAGAAGATGTTCAAGAAGTCGCTAGAACGCAAAGACAAATACTCGAAGAGTCTTTTCATACGGTAAAGCCAGGTGGCAAGCTGATTTACGCCACCTGCAGTGTTACTCGTACAGAAAATGAATTGGTTGTAAAAGATTTTCTAAAAGATCATCCGCAATTTGAGTTGGTTCCTGTTAGACATCCACTTACTCGCGAGAAGACCAAGGGGATAGTAAGGATTAATTTTTTGCCAGATGACTGTGACGCCATGTTCGCTGCAGTGATGGTTCGCTCTTGTTAATTTTTATTCGAATTCAGTGCACGAACCACACTAGAATTTCAAAATGAAAGTATGGTTGATTGTTTGGTGCTTTTAGTGTCTTTCGTGGAGGATGAATCAATACTTCTGTTCCAACCAGTCTGTATTTCTTTAACTGCCATTGATTAACTCTTAAGTTCCGGTATTATCGACTGCAAAAATAAATTTAATTGAGTAGAGCAAGTATTTTTATGAGTGATTACTTTGGTAAAATGATGCGCGGTTTCCCTGAGTGGCTTCCAGGAGCTAAACGTCAGGAGCGCAGAATTCTCGACACCATAGCAGGAATCTATGAAAGCTATGGTTACACACCAATTGAAACAGCAGCAGTTGAAAAGGTAAAGAGTCTTGCAACAACTGGTGATGTCAGTAAAGAGATTTTTGGTATTCACCGTCTAGCTGCTGAAGAAGGCGAGCAAAAGAAAGCTGAATTCGGCCTGCACTTTGACCTGACTCTACCATTTGCCCGTTATACTGCTGAAAATGCCGGTAAACTGCAATTCCCTTTTAAGCGTTATCAGATACAAAAAGTTTGGCGTGGTGAGCGTCCTCAGCAAGGACGTTATAGAGAGTTTTATCAGTCAGATATCGACATCGTAGGTGATGGCGCTCTTCCTGCACACTTCGAAGCTGAAGTTGTCGAAGTTGTTTACTCTATCTTTAAAGAGCTGAATGTCGGTGATTTTACGGTTCGCATTAATAACCGCAAACTTCTCGAAGGATACTATCGCGGTCTAGGTATCGAAGATATGGGCCAGACACTAATCGCTATCGATAAGATCGACAAAGAAGGTCGTGAGCGAGTTATCGAAATGCTTCTTGAAAATGGTTTGTCTCAGGAGCAGGCCGAAGGTTGTGTTGATCTGGCAGCTAAGAAGTTCACGATTTCTGAAGGTTTAAAGTTTATTGGAGAACTTGAAGCTACCAATGAAATTCTGGAGCAGGCTAAAGTAGAGTTAACTGAGATTTTCAATAACCTAAGTCACTTACCAGAAGGTTCAGTTATTTTTGACCTATCGATTGCCCGTGGTCTGGACTACTACACCGGTTCAGTTTACGAATGTACTCTAAAAGGTTTGGAACACTGTGGTTCAGTTTGTTCAGGAGGTCGTTACGATAATCTCGCAGGTAAGTTCACAAAACGCAGTCTTCCTGGAGTAGGTTTGTCGATTGGTGTAACTCGTCTCCTCTACTTACTGTTCGAAAATGATCGTCTTCCGATTTTGGCTCCGACGCCTACTCAGGCAGTTGTTATGCTTTTTGACGAATCGCAAAGACCGAGAGCAAATGAGGTGGCTTCAGAACTTCGTAAGGCAGGGATTAATACAGAAGTCACTCACCAGGTAAGAAAATTCCCCAAGCAGATTCAGCATGCGGAAAAGCGTGGAGCCCGCTTCATTATAATTCCTGAAGAAGATGGGTCTTGTTCGATGAAAGATTTGCAAACCGGAGAGCAGGAGAGTCTTAGTATAGGAAAGGTTGTTTCAATTTTAAGTGAATAAAAAAGCTATTTTAAAACGCTTTATTTGAGGCCCCAAATACAGGGTTTTTTGAAAAAGGTGATGTTTTTTTATAAGTTTTATTTCAAAACTTAGTTTTTTCGTTATATTTCGACGGTTTTTTATGATTTGAATTCAATGAGGTATACACATGGAAAAAGTATTTGCAGCACTTGTTGTATTTGGCCTTTCCTTCGCATTTATTGGCATACGTGTGCTTCTAGGTAAAGATAAAAGTTTTCGCGGTAGTTGCGGTAGCATGAATGTTACAGGTGACGATGGCGAGGAATCTTGTTCCATATGTGGCCGTAAATCCGGCGAGATATGTGGCAATGAAGATGAAGCTATGAAAGCCGCCATTCAGGCAGAAGCTAAATAAATTTTAGCTGACGCCGATATATTTTTTACAATTGGCTGTTAAAAAAATAACAGCTTATAACCATAAAAGTGATAGAGTCAGATGGCAACATACACATTAAAGAAAGGGTATGACCTTAGGATAGTAGGAGCACCAGAGTCTACTATTGAGGACGCACCCAGCCCGGAAAGTGTTGCATTGGATCCCCGTGATTTTCACGGAATTCGTCCAAAGCTCGCTGTGAAGGTTGGCGAAAAGGTTAAGGCCGGTTCACCACTCTTCTTTTCCAAAGACTGCGAAGACTTGAAGTTCACCAGCCCCCTAAGTGGTGAAGTAGTAGAGATTCGTCGCGGTGACAGACGTGCTCTTCAGGAAATAGTAGTTAAAGCCGATGGTACAGATACTCATGAAGAGTTCAAGTCTATCAGCAGTGACGATCTCCTTCAAACTCCTAGAGAGACGATCCTCAATACTATCTTAAAGTCCGGAATGTTTACTTCATTCATTCAGAGACCTTTCGCGATCGTTCCTGATCCAACAGTCGTTCCAAGAGATATTTTCATTTCAGCTTACTTCACAGGTCCGCTAAGAGCTGATATCAACGTTATCCTTAAAGGTAACGAGGCAGCTTTTCAGGCCGGCCTGAATGCTCTTTCCAAATTGACAGACGGTGATGTTTACTTAAGTCACGAAGCTGGAAAAAGCGACCTTTCTGATGCTATCACAAAAGCAGCAAATGTTAAGATAAACACCTTCAAGGGCTCACACCCTGCAGGAAATGTTGGTATTCAGATTCACCACATCAAACCTGTTAAAAAAGGCGACTCTGTCTGGACAATTAACCCACAGGCAGTTATCAACATTGGTAAGCTTTTCATTGAAGGTAAAGCCAACTATGAAAGAGTCATAGCAGTAGCCGGTGAGTCCGCGCCTTTTAAAAAGCACATTAAAACTATCGCTGGTGCCCCAGTTAAGACTGTAGCTGGAAATCAGGTTAGTGAAAATGGTCGTTGTATCAGTGGTGACGTTCTAAGCGGAACTCAAAAGGATATTTCTGGTTTTATCGGTTGGCACTTTAATCAACTTTCAATCATTCCTGAAATTCAAAATAAAGAATTCATGGGATGGATGCTACCTGATCCCAATAAAGAAAGTTTTTCAAGAACTTTCCTTTCCTGGCTTTCACCCAAAAAGCTTTTCTCTCACAATACCGGTTACCACGGTGGTGTAAGAGCATTTGTCGCTACAGGTGAGTATGAACAGGTAGTTCCAATGGACATTTTCCCAGTGCACCTCATTAAGTGCATAATGTACGGAGATATAGAAGCGATGGAAGGTCTTGGAATCCTTGAAGTTGCTCCAGAAGACTTTGCTCTTTGCGACTATATCTGCGTCTCAAAAATTGAAACACAGACAATTCTTCGCGATGGTCTCGAACTGTATCGTAAGGAAGGGTAATTAAGTGAAATTTTTAGACGATTTAATTCACAAAAAGATTAAGCCAAACTTTGAGAAGGGTGGTAGTCTGGAAAAATTCTACTACGCTTTTGAGGCCGGTGAATCTTTCCACTTCGTAACAGATAAACGTACAGATACCGGTGCTCACGTACGTGACTACGTTGATCTAAAACGTATGATGGTAACTGTGATTCTTGCTCTAATTCCTTGTTTCTTTATCGGTACTTGGAATGTTGGATATCAGCAGCTTTGGTATGCTAACGGTGGTGTTGCTGCTCCTGGGATTGTTGAATCATTCCTTCAAGGACTTGGTAAAGTACTTCCACTAATGTTAACAGTTTATACAACTGGTGGTACTATTGAAGCTATCATCTCTTGTATCCGTAAACACGAAATCAATGAAGGTTTCCTTGTTTCAGGTTTCCTTATTACGCTGACACTACCTCCTACCATGCCACTATGGCAGGCTGCTGTTGGCACTGCTTTCGGTGTATTCATCGGTAAAGAAGTATTTGGCGGAACAGGTATGAACATCCTAAACCCGGCTCTTACAGCTCGTGCTTTTTGTTTCTTCGCATTCGCACAGCAGATGTCCGGTGACAAAGTATGGGTTGCCCCAAATGAAGCACTTGTTCTTAACGGTGTTCAACTTGGCGAAACTAAAGCTACTCTAATGCACGAAGCTGTAACAATGGCTACGCCTCTTGGTAATGCAGCCAAGACAGGTACTGAATATATTCCATCTACTTTCGATATGTTCCTGGGTATAATTCCCGGCTCGGTCGGTGAAACTTCTGCATTAGCTTGTTTGTTGGGTGCAGCTTATTTGATAGTGACCGGTGTTGGTAGCTACAGAACAATGCTTGGAACACTAATCGGTGGTGCAGGCATAACTATGCTTTTCAATGCACTACCTGAATCAGCAATAAATCACTACCCAATCTTAGGCGTTAGCTGGATTGATCATTTGGTTATGGGTGGATTCATGTTTGGTTTAGTATTTATGTGTACTGATCCAGTTTCATCAGCATCGACTAACATTGGTAAGTGGATATTCGGCATATTGACCGGAATACTGGCCATGGTTATCCGATGTGTGAACCCGGCTTATCCAGAAGGCATGATGCTTGCCATCCTGTTCATGAATGTATTTGCCCCATTAATTGATCACTATGTCGTTGGCGCAAGTGTCAAGAGGAGATTGGCTCGTGGATAGAAATGGTTCAGCTTACACATTTATTTTTGCAACTATCGTTACAACAGTAGCTGCGATTCTTCTAGGTTCAGCGGCAACTGCACTTAAACCTCTTCAGGATCTGAACGCTGACGTTGATAAGAAATCTAAAACACTCCTTGCTCTTGGTCTTTATGAAGATGGTATGAAAGCAGAAGCTGTTCAGGCTTTCTTTACTGCTGAAGGTAATGAAGGTAGAATAGTTAAGAAGTTTGCTGTAAGTCACGATGGCGATGTAATCGAAATTTCTGATGAAAAAAAACTTGCTGATTTGACACTCTTTACTCAGGTAAAGAATTTTGAAGAAGCTGATAGGAAATACCCAATCTACGCTTACTTCGAATCTAAGGCTGATGTAGCTGCCAATAAGCCATCTCAGTATGTAGTGCCGATTTTCGGTTATGGCCTATGGTCAAACTGTTTTGGTGTTATTGCTCTGGACTCTGAGGGAAAGACAATTAATAATCTGGTTTACTACGCTCACGGTGAGACTCCTGGTCTCGGTGGTGAAATCGAAAAACCAAAATTCAGTGAGTCTTTCGTTGGTAAAAAAGTTCACGATGCTGATGGGAATGTTGCAATAACAACTTCGAAATCTCCTGTTGGTGATACTCAGGTTATGGCGATCAGCGGTTCTACGTTCACTATGGACGGTGTTAATAAAATGCTGAAGAAATACCTTACTATCTACGGTAGATATTTAGAAAAAGCTAATCAGGGAGGTGGCAAATGACAGCCGAGCCCAAAGAGCCCATGTTCTCTAAGAAGAATATGAAGCTCATCAAGGACCCTCTCATTGACAATAATCCAGTTGCTGTCCAGGTTTTGGGTATATGTTCTGCTTTGGCGGTAACAGCTCAGTTACAACCTTCAGTAATTATGGCAGTGTCAGTGACAGTGGTTATTGTATTCTCGAATACAATCATCTCAATGATCAGAAATCTGATTCCTAACAGTATACGTATTATCGTCGAACTGACTGTTATTGCGACACTGGTTATTCTTGTTGACCAGATTCTTAAGGCTTACGCTTTCGAGATGTCAAAGCAGCTCTCGGTATTCGTCGGATTGATTATTACCAACTGTATAGTCATGGGGCGTGCGGAAGCATTTGCCATGGGTAACAAGCCTTGGCCTTCTATGCTGGACGGACTTGGAAGTGGTTTTGGATATGGTGCTATAATCATCATCGTTGGTGCTATTCGTGAAGTTACCGGTTCTGGTACACTTTGGGGTGCTAATGTTATTCCACAATTCCTAATTGATCTTGGCTATGTAAACAATGGTCTAATGGTTCTTCCTCCGGGAGCATTCGTGATCATTGGCTTATTGGTTTGGTTACAGCGCGAAATAACTAAGAACTATGAGGCGCACTAATCATGGAACTATTTAACTTATTTATTAAAGCAATTTTTGTTGAGAACATGGTTCTCGCTTTCTTCCTTGGTATGTGTTCTTACCTTGCCGTATCGAAGAAAGTTGATACAGCTTTAGGTCTGGGCCTAGCTGTAACATTCGTTCTTGCTATTACTTGTCCTGCCAACTGGTTTATCTACAAGTTTTTACTTGATCCTAGATACAATATTTTTGGTGGCGCAGATCTAACATTCTTGACTTTCATTTGTTTTATTGCTGTAATCGCGGCAATGGTTCAGCTTGTAGAAATGAGTGTTGAAAAATTCTCGCCGGCTCTTTATAGTTCGTTGGGTATTTTCCTTCCTCTAATCGCTGTAAACTGTGCTATTCTTGGTGGCTCACTCTTTATGAAAGACCGTGAATACACATTCTCTGAGTCTGCCGTATTCGGTCTGGGTTCAGGAATCGGTTTTTTAATGGCAATCGTAGCAATAGCTGCTATCCGCGAAAAAGTACGTTATTCACATGTACCTGACGGACTTAGAGGTTTGGGAATTACTTTCCTGATCACTGGTCTAATGGCTATGGCGTTTATGTGTTTTTCTGGCGTGAAGCTGTAAGGAGACTGAGAATATGATTGAAACTATTATAGCCGCATCTGACACAATGACTGTAGTCTATGGATTAGTTGTTTTCCTGGGCATCATCGTTGGTTTGATTGCGATCATTCAATTTGCAGGAAGTAAGCTGAAGCCACAAGGTAATGTTAAACTTACCATCAATGGCGAAGCTCCAATTGAAGTTGCCCAGGGTGATACCCTTCTGGGTACGCTTATGGGGCAGAAAATTCTTCTTCCATCTGCTTGTGGTGGTGGTGGTACATGTGCTATGTGTCGCTGTCACGTTACTTCAGGTGGTGGTGATGTCCTACCAACCGAGAAAGGTCACCTTTCACTTAAGGATCAGCGCGACCACGTTCGTCTTGCTTGTCAGGTAAAAGTGAAAGAAGACATGGAAATCGAAGTAGAACCGGAAATTTTCTCAATTAAGTCCTGGGAATGTACAGTTCGTTCGAACCACAACGTTGCGACATTTATTAAAGAATTTATCGTTGACCTTCCAGAAGGTGAAATTCTTGACTTTAAAGCTGGTGGTTATATCCAGATCGATATCCCGGCTTATAAAGATCTTAAATACTCTGACTTCGACATCGAAGATCAATATAGAAGTGACTGGGATCACTTTAAGATCTTTGATAATGTAGCGAATAACCCGGAGCCGGTATTCCGTGCTTACTCAATGGCGAACCACCCTGCAGAAGGTAACATGGTTTCATTGAATGTACGTATCGCTTCTCCACCTCCAGGAACTAACTTCCCTCCAGGACTTGCGTCATCTTACATCTTCAGTTTGAAGCCGGGTGACAAAGTTAACATTTCCGGTCCGTTCGGTGAATTCTTCATGAAAGACACTGACCGCGAAGTGATGTTCATCGGTGGTGGTGCTGGTATGGCGCCAATGCGTTCGCACATCTTTGACCTTTATAAAACTAAGAAAAGTCCTCGTAAGGGCACTTTCTGGTATGGTGCACGTTCAAGAAAAGAGATGTTCTTTGATGAAGACTTCAAAGAAATCATGGACGAGTTCCCTAACTTTAAATATCACGTTGCTCTTTCTAACGCTCTTCCAGAAGATAACTGGCAGGTTAAGGAAGATATCGATGCTCCAGGTGAAGGTTTCGTAGGATTCATTCACCAGGTAATCCTCGACCAGTACCTAAGCAAGCACGAAGCTCCTGAAGATATCGAATACTATCTTTGTGGACCTCCGATGATGATCAGTGCTGTTCAAGATATGCTTGATAGCATGGGTGTCGAAAAAGACATGATTGACTTCGACGATTTTGGGCCCTAGTTCATAACCCGCTAAATCGTAAGAAAAAGGCCGACTCGCAAGAGTCGGCCTTTTTTGTTTTAATTTTTTACTTTAAAGTATTTTTCCTAGAGGTATGGATCGCTGAGCTCCAGCTCGGCATATGACTGCTGGAATGATTTGAACATCCAATTTTGAACACGGAAGTTTGAATTTTGAAGTTTTTATCCGCAGAGGACTGCGGAGCTCCCAGGCTTATGAATCGCTGAGCTCCAGCTCGGCATACGGACTACTGCAATGATTTAAACATCGAATTTTGAACACGGAAGTTTGAATTTTGAAGTTTTTAACCACCGAGATGGTGGTGCTCCCAGACTTATGGAACCTCTAGCCTCAGCTTAGCTTAGGATTGTTTGAACACGGAATTTTGAATTTTGAAGTTTTTATCCAGAGCTCCTAGGAAAGAATGAAGATGCTGTGGTCTCGAAAGGGAAAGGAGCACCGGCAACTTGCCGGTACAAAGGTT